>DEPS01000052.1 GCA_002358875.1 Lachnospiraceae bacterium UBA3386
TCGCCGGAGATAACGTACTCAACGACCTCGGTCAGGGCGTCAACGCCTACAAGATAGATGTCGGTGCCGACCTTGCGGCCTGCGGTCTGGATGGCCTGCAGGGCGCCGAGGGCCATAGCGTCGTTGTTGCAGAATACGACTTCGATGTCATTGCCGTACTGGGACAGGGAGTTCGCTACCAGCTCGCCGCCTTTGACCTGATCCCACATACCGACCTGGCTGTCCAGGCAGTTCACTTCGAAACCGGCGTCGGTCAGAGCCTTGACGGAGAACTCTGTGCGATAGGCAGCGTCGATGTTCTCGGGGTCGCCCTGGATCATGATGTAGTCGATCTTGCCGTTCTTATTGAAGTCGATGGCATCCAGGCCAAGATCGCCGATGATTTCGCCCTGGAATGTGCCGGACTGACGGGCATCGCAGCCAACGTAGCAGACGTTCCAGTTGTTGTCTGCCCATCTCTGCTGTTCAGCGGCATCGGGCTCGCGGTTGATGTATACGAGCGGGATGTTGGCTGCCACGACCTTGTCGGTAACAGTGGAAGCGGAAGAGGAGTTGACCAGGTTGATGATCAGGACATCGACGTTGTCAGCGATGAAGTTGTCGATCTGGCCGGACTGTGTTGCCTGATCATTGGCGCCGTCAACAATGGTGATATTCTCTTTGGCAAAGCCCTTGGAGATCAGGTAGTTCTCGAGCTCATTTCTGAACAGGGTCATGAAGTTGTCGGAGAACTGATAGATGCAGACGCCGACTTTCTTTGTTGCCAGATCTGAATCACCTGCCACCGCAGCTGCAGCTTCTGCGGTAGATCCGGCATCGCCGGCAGGGGCAGTTTCTGTTTCCTCTTTGGGAGCAGAGGATGCAGGTGCGGTGGATTCGCCGCATCCTGCCAGAAGTGTGAAGCACATTGAGAACACAAGTGCAAGGCCTAGAAGTTTCTTTTTCATAATCTTACCTCCTTGATAATCCGCGCAGTTCAGCGGAACTATAGTATTACAGTAAGATTATATACTATTTTCAACAAAAGACCACCGAAAATTTAAAAAAATTTTTGTAATTTGTACAGTTTGACGATTTTTGCTAAAGCTCACAACATGTATATTATTTTGATTATATCAGGACGAATATGCAATAATGCACAGAAGGGTACTGTGAAGATCCAACAATACTGCATAATGATCAGCTTTATAAGTTTCTTATTGCGTTTTTCATACTGCCCACATAATCGCTGATAAAAGGTGCCGAATCTTTTCCGTGCCGGGCTATAATGCGGACGATGGCGCTTCCGACGATGACGGCATCTGCAAGTTGTGCCATTTCTGCCGCCTGTTGGGGTGTGTTGATCCCGAAGCCGATGCCGGCCGGGATATCTGTGGCTTCGCGGATCGCTGCCAGGATGGTTTTCAGGTCGGTTTTGATCTCCGAGCGTACGCCTGTGACGCCCATGGAAGAGACGACATAGAGAAAACCGGTCGCTTGGGACGCGATCGCCTTAATGCGGTTTTCGGAGGTGGGGGCGATCATGGAGATCACGTCTACACCGTGTGCTGCCGCGATTTCAGCGCACTCGCCTTTTTCCTCGAAAGGCAGGTCCGGAATGATCACACCGCTGATACCGACTTCTTCGCATTTTGTAAAAAAACGATCATATCCATAATGAAATACAGGATTCAGATATCCCATGAAAACAAGAGGCATGTCCGTCTCATTTCGCAGGTCCCTGACCATGTCAAAGATCCTGTCTGTGGTCGTTCCCGATGCAAGCGCGCGGATATCCGCTTCCTGGATCACGATGCCCTCTGCGATGGGATCTGAAAAAGGGATTCCGATCTCAATGAGATCCGCCCCCGCCTTCTCCATGGCCAGGATGAATTTTTTTGTCGATTCCAGGTCGGGGTCGCCTGCGGTGATAAAGGGGATGAAGGCCTTTCCGTTTGCGAAAGCGTCCCGGATGGTTTTGGCTTTTTTCATTGTCTTATTCTCCGATTTTTTTACAAACTGTTTTGACAGACTTCGGGGTACGGCGAGGCTTTTGACGCCGCAATCGCGAAGCAGGACAAGTAAGGTGACCAGGTTATTTTGTGAAAGGTCCTTAGGTGATCTGCCTTATTCGTGCAGGTCTATGCCGCGGTAGCGTGCGATCGCCGCCACATCCTTGTCGCCGCGGCCGGAGAGGCAGATGATGACGCTCTGGTCCCTGCTCATGCCGGGAACGATTTTGCGGGCGTGCGCGAGGGCGTGGGCGCTCTCTATGGCGCAGATGATGCCTTCGGTCTTTGCGAGGTATTCGAAGGCAGAGACGGCTTCCTCGTCGGTCACGGGCACATACTCGGCCCGGCCCGTGTCGTGAAGCCATGCGTGCTCGGGGCCTATGCCGGGATAGTCAAGGCCTGCAGAGATGGAGTAGACTTCATCGATCTGCCCGTATTCGTTCTGGCAGAAATAGGATTTCATTCCGTGGAAGACACCAAGGCTCCCTGTTGAGATGGTAGCAGCGTGGAGGCCGGTCTCGATGCCCTTTCCTGCCGCTTCACAGCCGATCAGGCGGACGCCCTTGTCACTGATAAAATTGTAGAACATGCCCATGGCGTTGCTGCCGCCGCCAACGCAGGCGAGGACAGCAGCGGGAAGCTTTCCGTCTGCCTCCAGAATCTGGGCGCGTGCCTCTTTTGAGATCACGGACTGGAAGTCCCGGACGATCGTGGGGAAGGGGTGGGGACCCATGACGGATCCCAGGACGTAATGGGTGTCATCCACGCGCCCCGCCCATTCGCGCATGGTCTCGTTGACGGCGTCCTTGAGGACTCTGGACCCGCTCTCTACCGGATGCACTTTCGCGCCCAGAAGCTCCATGCGGAAGACGTTGAGCTTCTGGCGTTCACAGTCGATCGCTCCCATGAAGACCTCGCACTCCATGCCCAAAAGGGCGGCGGCGGTCGCCGTGGCGACGCCGTGCTGTCCGGCGCCGGTCTCCGCGATGACACGGGTCTTGCCCATCTTCTTTGCCAGAAGGACCTGCCCCAGAACGTTGTTGATTTTGTGAGAGCCGGTGTGGTTGAGGTCTTCCCGCTTTAGAAAAACCTTTGCGCCGCCCAGGTCCTCAGTCATTTTTTTCGCGTAATACAGGAGGGAGGGGCGGCCGGCATAGTTATTTAAAAGCCCGGTCAGCTCCTGTGTAAAAGCAGGATCCTTCCTGTAATGTTCGTACGCCTCTTCCAGGCGGATCAGCTCGTTCATCAGCGTCTCGGGAACATACTGTCCGCCAAAATCTCCAAATCGTCCCTTCTTCATTTTCGGGCCTCCAATAATATGATTCTGTAATGGTCTTTGTACTGATATTTTTTCTGCCTGTCCGGCAGGGATTTTTACATATAAAATATCTTTACTCCCGTTGCTTCAGGCATTTAAAAAACTGTAGCTTTCTCAGGAATAAATGATGCGGGGGTGCTGATCCGCTCGGACTGCCGCGATAAAAGCCGCCATTTTTGCGGGATCCTTGAAGCCGTCCGTCTCCACTTTACTGCTTACATCCACGACTGTGGGATGAAAGCGCCTGATCGCCGCGCCGACGTTTTCTGCAGTCAGGCCTCCTGCCAGGAGCCAGGGGTGCCCGCCCGGAAAAATATTGGACAACTTAATTTCTGCGGAGCTGGTTCCTAATGCGCATTTTGTCATTTCTGCGCTTTCTGTCATTTCTGCGCAATCTTTCTTTTCCGGGTTTTCTGTCACCCTTTCGGATTCGCCCCTGTTTTTACCTTCCTGTAAAAAACGCTCCAGCAGGTCCCAGTCAAAGGGCTTTCCTGTGCCTGCTCCGCTGTCCAGCAGGATCCAGTGGGCGGCGCTTGCCGCCGCTGCCTCAAGGTCCTTTTTTTCACTTATTCTAAAGGCCTTGATCACAGGAAGGTCTGTCAGGCCGGTGAGCCTCGTGATATAGGCATCGTCCTCTCTTCCGTGGAGCTGGATCATGTCGATGCAGCCGCTCTTCGCAGCCCTTAATATCTCATCTGACGGGGCATCGACAAAGACACCGACTGTACGGATTTTAGGAGAAAGGATCTCTCGCAGTTTTTTTGCCTGCTCCGTGTCGATCGACCTTCTGTAGCCGGGGGAAAGAATAAATCCTGCCAGATCCGGATTAAGTTCATTGGCTGCCTGAGCGTCCTCCGGACGGCGCAGTCCGCATATTTTTACCATTGTTTTTTTCGCTGTAATTCTCTGCATGATTTCTTCTGCCTCGGTTTATCTGCAGTGTTTCCCGGATTCTCACAGAAACAGATGAACATTTGCACCTGCCCCGGGGAGCGTGGCTGTTTACATATATTTGCACCTGCCCCGGGGAGCGTGGCCGTTTACATATATTTGCACCTGCCCCGGGGAGCGTCGGCTGTTACATGCATTTACTTTTAAGCTCCTGCAGTTTTGCGCCCTTGTCGGGACTTCTCATCAGGGTCTCCCCGATCAGAACCGCATTTGTGCCGTTGCTAAAGAGGGTTTCGACATCGTCCGCATTTCGTATGCCGCTCTCCGACACATAAATGCGGTCAGAGGGAACCAGGCTCCGCAGGCGGACAGAGTTGCTGATGTCGACCTGGAATGTACGAAGGTCACGGTTGTTGACACCGATGATTCGGGCACCTGCGGCAAGTGCCCGGCGGACCTCCGTCTCATCATGGGCTTCCACAAGTGCGGACATTCCAAGCGCATGTGCGGTTTCCAGATAGTTTTCGAGCTGACGATCGTCCAGGATGGCGCAGATCAAAAGGACTGCAGAGGCACCAAGAAGCTTTGCCTCATAGATCATGTAGGGATCCACTGTAAAGTCCTTGCGCAGGCAGGGGATCCCGACCTCTGCAGAAATTCCCTCAAGAAAGCGGTCCTCGCCAAGAAACCATTTGGGTTCCGTGAGGACGGAAATGGCGGATGCGCCGGCGGCTTCATAATCGCGTGCGATATCAAGGAAGGGAAACTCAGGCGCGATCAGGCCTTTGGAGGGAGATGCCTTTTTGCATTCGCAGATGAAATGGATCCCCTCGCCGGAAAGGACTTTTTCAAAAGCAAACGCTGACGTTGCCGGCTGGTCTTTGCAAAGGGAAAAGGCCCTTTCCCGGATTTCTTCAAGGGAAACCGCCTTTCTATTTTCCTCCACGCGCTGCAGGGCATGCGCCGCCAGCTTATCCAGAATTGTAGCCATAAAATTTTCCTTTCATCGGGCCTGCCGAGGTTTCTGCCGTTTGATCATTTTGCCTGACAGTCTGCCGCCTTTTTTCCGAAGGTCAGCCAGGGAAAAGACGTCTGATTATTGATATAATGCAGTCCGGCTGGTCAGGCTGTTTTCAGGCACTCTGGTTTGAAACTCTTATCACAGCTTCGAGTGTCTGAAGCGCTTTGCCGCTGTCAATCATCTCAGCCGCCAGCTTCAAACCTTCCGCGATGGAAGGGACAGCATAGGCGGCGTAGAGGGCGCAGCCTGCGTTAAGAAGGACGGAGTTGCGGCGGGCGTCTTTTATTTCGCCTGAGAGGATCCCGCGCGTCGTCTGTGCGTTTTCCTTCGGGGTGCCGCCCTGAAGATCTTCTTTATTACAGCGCTCAAGTCCAAAGTCCTCCGGGCAGATCGTAGTTGTCCTGTAGAAGCCTTCTTTCAGTTCGCAGACAGTCGTGGGCGCCGAGACGGAGACCTCGTCCATCCTGTCTTTGCCGTAGACGACGAGCGCGTGACGCACGCCCAGGGAAGCCAGAACCTTGGCGACGGGCTCCACCAGGTATTCGTCGTAGACGCCAAGAAGGAAATATTCGGGTTTTGCGGGATTTGTGAGGGGGCCCAGGATATTGAAAACTGTCCGAAAGCCCAGCTCGCGGCGGATGGCGCCGACGTATTTCATGGCTGAGTGATATTTCTGGGCAAACATGAAGCAGAAACCGGCTTCCTTTAGGAGTTTTCTGCAAAGTCCGGGATCCTGGTGGATGTTGACTCCCAGGGCTTCGAGGCAGTCTGC
>DEPS01000109.1:0-21851 GCA_002358875.1 Lachnospiraceae bacterium UBA3386
CTCGCATTCTGCGAAAACAGGCCACCGCAGTTTGGGCAGATGTCCACATATTCATCTTCACGGATCACATCGTCGCGCACGGCATCTGCCCTCCCTTCACGTTCATATTGCGTCGAATCGAAAAACCAACCATCGAAAAATCTCAAAAAATACCCGAAATTCACGGAGGTTTTTTGCTTTCCCGCGGAGTTTTCACGGCTTGTTCCGTTCCCTGTTTCCAGGGCAGGAATAGTGAAAAATCGCGGAAAACGCTGTGTTTATAGGCATCTTCAGCGGTTTGCAGGTATTCCTTATTGCGTCGTATATCTATTTGCTGGCCCCCGGCCCCCGCTTTTTGCGAATATTCCTGAAAGAGGGGCCGACGGTCTCCGTAACGCTTCGCCGTAGAGAAGTGGTCCGCCCCCCAGGGGCCGTCAGTAGTGGTAGGCGGGGGTGTGGTCCTCGGTGCGGGTCTTAACACTGTGGTGGCGGTGGCAGAGTGCCTGCCAGTTGCTCTGGTCCCAGAAGAGCAGTCGGTCGCCGCGGTGCGGGACGATGTGGTCAACGTCCGTCGCCTTGACGTACCTGCCCTCCTTCATGCACTCCACACACAGCGGGTGCGCTTCAAGGTAGTGCCTGCGCGCCCTCTGCCATGCCCTTCCGTAGCCCCTGTCGCCGGCACTCCGCACCTCCTCCGGGTGGAGAGGCTTGTGAACCTCGCAGTATTTCTGCCCATGCGGTACGAGCGCGGGGCAGCCGGGATGGCGGCAGGGTGTGTTCGGACGGGACGGCATCACTGCTCCCAGGGAAGATCAGACTTCCCGAAGTGACCGTAGCTGCTGACACGGTTGTAATCCACATCCAGAAGTTTCAGACTTTTGATAATGCCGCCGGGTGTGAGGTCGTAGCTGTCACGGACGAACTGGGAAAGGAACTCCTTGTCCTGATACTCCGTGCCGAAGGTTTCCACATAAACGGAAACCGGCTCCGCTACACCGATAGCGTAGGCGATTTGCACTTCGCACTTATCCGCATAACCGGCTCTCACAATATCCCGCGCAATCTTCCGCGCCATATACGCACCGCTGCGATCCACCTTTGTGGGATCCTTTCCGCTCATGGCGCCACCGCCGATTCTGCCGACACCACCGTAGGTATCGCAGGCCAGCTTCCTGCCCGTAACGCCGCAGTCGGCAAAGCTGCCGCCGATCACAAACCGTCCGGTCGGATTGACCAGCTTTTCAAAATCCGTATTCAGCCCGTTTTCTGTGGCCGTCAGCACCATGATTCCTTCGATGATATGGCGGAAATCTGCAGGTTCCACATTGGGGCTGTGCTGGACGCTGCACAGGAAGGTCGTGATCCGGCCGCTGTCGTAGTCGTAGCTCACCTGAGCCTTCGCGTCGGCGCGAAACATCCTGGACGGATGTGCTTTCAAAATCTGCAAAAAACGGGTCGCCACCATATAGGGAATGGGCAGAAGCTCCAGCGTCTCGTTGGTAGCGTAGCCGTACATCATGCCCTGGTCGCCGGCGCCTCCCTTATCAACGCCAAGGGCGATATCCGGGCTCTGTGTCTTCACCCAGTTCACGATATCCAGCCATGTCGTGGTATTTCCGGGAGCATCAAGGGGTGAAACTGCACCCAGTTTCTCCGGACCGATCCGCTGGAACACCTCATCCACCAGCTTCCGGTAATCCGGCTGGTGCTGACTGGTCAGCTCTCCCGCGATCACCAGTCCGCCGTCCTTGAACAGGCACTCGATGGCGACACGGCTGTTCGGGTCGTGTTTCAGGCAGTCCGTCACGATTGCATCCGCGATCTGGTCACAGATTTTGTCCGGATGCCCGTCGGATACCTGTTCACAAGTGATAATCCTCATACTTCATCCTTTCCGCCACCTTCCGGCAGCTCTTTGTTTTTGATTCCGATCTGCTCCATCAGGGCTTTTTCAATCTGGCTTTCCAGCCCCTTGCAGTCGCCGATCCTGCGGTCCAGAAACCGCTTGTCGATGGTCATGACCTGCTCGGCCAGAACCATCGAAGTGCCGTCCATGATCAGAACGTGAGTCGGCATCTCCAAATGCTTGATTTGCCTCGTGACGGGAGCCACGGTCACAGCATTCGATTTCTCGTTGCAGATATCATTGCTCACAATCACCACGGGACGATTGCCACCCTGGACGCTCGTCTGCCTGTCTATCGGGAGGGAGGCATACCAGATTTCCATCCGTCTTGGACGGACAATCAGCCGCTTTCCCAGCGGGCGGATATGTTCCTGCTTCCGCCTGTTTTTTCTGCCCATCCGTTCACCTCCGTTTCGGGCATGAAAAAGCCCCGCAGGTTTTCCCGCGAGGCTTCACGCTATCACTGTATCAGATTTTTCAAGAATTGTCGTCCACGAAATTACTCATTTCATGCCTTCCCATAGAGAAGCATTGTCAGATGGTCAAGCGCCCGGTTCTTCTTGTTGTATGCCGAGCTGCGCTCGATGCCAAAGTGGTCGGCGGCGCGGATAGCGGGGCTTTCACAGTCGTCCATGTAGAAAACCTCCAGCAGATACCGCTCATCCTCGGACATCTGCTTCCACGCGGGCTTGAACCAGTCCATGTATTCCACCGCCTGACGGTAACGCTCCCGTATGGTGTCGATTTCCTCGATGCCGTTCAGGACGCGCTCCTCAGCGGCCTTGGGATTGTGGGCGTGGGGCATACCGTCAAGGTTCTGTGCGCCCACGCCGACCATCCTGTTTTCAACCTTCCGGATCTCGTCATCGCTGTGTTTGATGATGAAATCCATGCTGTCGAAGGCTTCCATCGCGCTGACGGCGGCCTTCCGCTTATCCAGGAAACTCCAACTGATGTGCATGGCAAATCCTCCTCGCTTTTGATAGGCCCGCTCGGATTGTCATGTGTTTACTCGGGGCAGTCGTCCTCATTGACCATTTCTTTCAGCTTGCGGATCAGGTAGCTGGGGTCGAGATTGGTCAGCATCCCGTACCAGTCGGAATAGAAGAATTTCTCGTGCCGCCTGACCTCATCCTGGGCTGCCTTGCTGTCCGGGTGTTTCTTCAGCCGGACCAGCGCCCACTTGTAATCCTCCACGGCAGACTCGATGATCGCGTTTGCCAGGTTTTCATACGCTTCCTTCACGCCTACGATTTTCGACATATCACACCTCCGCTTTTACTGCAGCGATGAGTTCTTCCTGTGTTGCGTCCTTGCTTTTCAGGACAGCGAGAATGCGCTCATCTATAGTGCCAGATGTGATGATGTGATTAACAACCACTGTCTCAGATTTTTGTCCCTGCCGCCACAGACGACCGTTTGTCTGCTGGTACAGTTCAAGGGACCAGGTCAGTCCAAACCAGATGATGTGGCTGCCTCCGGATTGAAGGTTCAGACCATGCGCCGCCGATGCCGGGGATAACAAAAGAACCGGGATTTCTCCACGGTTCCACCGTTCTATACTCTCGCTGTCATCCAATCTATCAAAGGCTATACCTTTTTCCCTCAGCCGCTCTTCGATCCGGCTCAGGTCGGACTTGAACCAGTAGACCACCATGACCGGCTTCCCGTTCGCCGCTTCGATCATGTCTTCCAAAGCATCCAGCTTCCGGGAATGGAAAACCTTCGTCTTGCCATCGTCAGTGTACACAGCACCGTTCGCCATCTGAGACAGCTTTCCGCAGAGCGCGGCGGCATTGGCGGCAGTGATCTCCTCGCCATCCAGGTCAAGCACCAGATCCTTCTTCAGTTTGTCGTACTCCCGCTTTTCCCGGTTGTCCATAAACACCACGTTCTCGCTCATTACCTTCTCCGGCATCCGCAGGAAGTCGGAGGACTTCATGGATATCGTGATATCCCCGATTCTCCTGTAAATCTCCTCCTCAGCGAAGGGCAGGGGTTTATAAGAGTAAACAACGAGACCATTGGTCTTGTCCGGGCGGAAGAACTCCTCCCGGTAGCGGGAGATGAAGCGGCCGAGCCGTGCGCCCTTGTCCAGGAGCTTGTACTCGGCAAACAGGTCCATGAGCCCGTTGCTGGCAGGCGTGCCTGTCAGCCCAACGATCCGCTTTACCTTCGGCCTCATTTTCATGAGCGCCTTGAAGCGTTTGGACTGGGAGTTCTTGAAAGAACTCAACTCATCGATCACCAGCATATCCCAGTCCCAGGCTACCCCGGACTTTTCAATCAGCCATTGCACGTTTTCCCGGTTGATGATATATACATCAGCCTGCCGCTGCAGGGCGACCCGCCGCTCCGTTTCCGTGCCGACCGCCACGCTCACCTTCATGTTCTGGAGATGGTCCCACTTTTTTACCTCGGCGGGCCAGGTGTCGCGGGCCACTCGAAGCGGCGCCACGACCAGCACCTTCCTCACGGAAAAGGAGTCCCAAAGTAAGTCTGCCAGCGCCGTCAGCGTGATCACCGTTTTGCCGAGTCCCATGTCGAGGAGGACGGCAGCCTCCTCGTGGGATTTGATGAAATCGATGGCATACCGTTGGTACTCATGCGGAGTGAACTTCATCCGATCCGCCCCCAAGCAGCTCATCCAGAAATGGAAGCGCCCTGCCGTGGAGCTTCTGCACCTCGCGGATGCCGATGTCCATGTCGGCGGCAATCTCCTCCCAGGACTTCAGATCGACATACCTCTTCATCATCACGGTCTGCTGATCCGCTTTGCGCAGCCGGGAGATGGCGTCCATCACCGCATTGGCGCGGGTCAGCTTTTCCCGATTCTCCGTTTCCAACTCCGCTTCCAGATCCACAGCATCTTCGCCCAGCTCCTGCCGATACGCTATCCGTCTCTCCAGCACTTCGATCCGCTGCGCAGCCTCGCGCACAGTCGCCAGAAACTCCCTCGCCGTCATAAAAGTATCCTCATACATTCTCGTAGTCCTCCTTTTTATTTTCCGCTCCGATGGAGCCGATCAATTCCTGAATACCCTGTTCACTGTCGATGACCTCGACCCTGAACCCCAATTTCCTGATTTTCTCTATCTGCCTTATTTGCAGTGGTCTGGGTTTCGCCCCATGCTTCTTCAGCTCAACAAAGACGATTTCCCCACAGGGAAATAAGCAAAGACGGTCAGGCACACCACTCACGGAAGATGTAAACTTCCAGCACACGCCATCCGTCTTTTCCACCTCGCGTTTGAGCTTCCGCTCAACATCCCGCTCTCTCTCCATACAACACCTCCAGACAAAGACCAAATAAACGGCAAAAAAGACGGCGGCGAAAGCGCACCATCCTGGGCGAGCACAGGTAACGGAAACAACGGTGTTTTCTATAAGCCCTATAGCCCTTTATTCTTACTATCTATCCCTGTTTCCCCTTGTTTTTCTCCAATCCCTTTATCTGTCTATCTCTTGTTCTACTTGTTCTTCATAAAGAAGAATATTGAGAAATAAAGGGTTTCAGAGAGAACAAAGGGCAGGAACGATGACAGAACAGGACACAGGCAGAAAAGTGAACGACCAAAGAGGCTGGCTACCGCCCCGCCGCCCTTTAACTGTCCGAATCCGCTGTTCCACCGTTCCCTGTGTCCATTTTCCTTTTGCTCCGCCGACGTTCCGTTGTTCCTTGTTCTTATTTCTTCTCACCGCCGGGGCTTGTTGCCCTATTTCTTTTCGCCGTTTTCCTATTCCACCGTTCCGCTGTTCCTGAGATACAGCCTCTGCTTCCCGTAGATCGGGAGCTTACGGCTCTTCGTCGTGCGCTCCCAGCCGGGGATCTGCGTCATGAGGGCTGCGATGGTGTAGGAGTCCGAAGGTTTGAGGTCGCTGATATTCCGTCCGAAACACTCCGCCCAGATCTCCACGTTGGAGACATCCGTCCTCTCCACCGTGCCCTGCACGGCAGTGGGACCGTCCCGCTCACTCAGCCAGTTCCGGCGCTCGTACAGATCCATCCGATCCCAGTTGACGGGGAGAAGAGAATTTAAATACTCTTCAACGAGTCCTTTGCGCTCGTCCTCCTCCATGGCCTGCATCTGAGCACCCTCGGCCTGTGCGATCATGTCACCTTCGAGATAGAGCTTTTCACCCTGCTCGTACAGCCACTTGGCTTCCGCCCAAATCTGATCCTTGTCGTCCTGGGTAAAGTTCCACCGCTTCCGCTGCTCAGTCTGCTTTACCTTCACGACCCAGTACCTTCTATTTCCGGTAATGTCGCGGAGATACCCGCGCTCACCGTTCACGGAGGCAATGATGATGCACTGCCTGGGGTGGCTCTCTACCACTCTTCCATAACTCGGTCTGTACTTATCGTCCGTGGCAGTCAGGAAGGCTTTCACTGATTCAATATCGGCCTTCTTCATACCGGCCAGCTCCGCGACCTCGACGATCCAGTAGCCCTGTAGCTTCTCCGCGCCGGCCTTCTCGTTCATATCCTTCAACGTCAGGGTCTCGCAGTAATACTCATCCCCGATGAGGTCTTTGAACAGGGAGCTTTTGCCGATTCCCTGGACACCGTCCAGTACCAGGACAGAATCAAACTTGATGCCGGGACGCATGATGCGTGCCACCGCAGCCGCAAAAGTTTTGCGGGTGACTACCCGCACATACTCTGTATCTTCTGCCTCTAAACAATTTATCAAAATTGTCTCCACCCGTTTCACGCCATCCCAGGCAGGGAGCGACTGAAGGTAGTCGCGAATCGGATGGAAGGAGCGGTCATCCGCAACCTTGGCAAAAGCCACATCGTGATTGCGTGTGGAGAAGGCAAGGTAGCGGCGGTCGAGTGAAGCCTTGAGCTGCGCGGTGTCTGCGTCCCGCCAGAAGCTGTTGCTATTCGGCCGATCCCATGGTACCCTGCCCACCACCTCGACTCTGCCCGCCATCTGGTTAAAGGCGAAGCCGGCATAGTCCGGGTCATTCTGAAGGATGAGAAGCAGATTGTTGACCGAGTTTTCAAGGACGCTGGAGCGGGGCTGGTACTTCAAACGCGCATGCCAGTCTTCGCCCTCCTCAAAGTCCTCGCTCAGTTCCGCTTCCTTCTCCTTCCGAATCTCCAGCTTGACCTCGTCCAGCGTCATGGCGTACTCGGCCATTTTCTTATACGACACCTTATCGTCATCATCAGAGTACCGATGGATGCGCACCAGGTCAAAGCTGTTCAGGAGCCGGCCGCAGGCAGGATCGCTGGCATGGAAGGAGTAGGCGAACTTGTCATCATAGACGATCACGCCAGAGGAGGAGTCAGCCTCCTTAAACTGATAGCGTCCGGGAATCGCAGCCTCCTCGTACACATCGCTCAGCATCTCACTCATTACCCGCCCAATTCCAAACGCCCTGCAGAAGGCGCCTACTACTCCGCTTTTTCCCAGCGGGTCCTCGGCCTTCTTTCCTTCAGTGTTCCGCACCTCGCTCTCACGGGAGGAAGTGGGCAGCAGGGAACAGTCCTTCCAAGGACGATCAGCTAAAAACTGATCGGGGTCGAGCCATTCACCCTCGACTTCCTTGTAAACATACTCCCCGTTGGAGGGCGTCGTGGGCCAGTACATCAGCTGATGCGGGCGGTAGCTGCACTCGTCAAACTGGTCGATGCCCCATTCGGCAGCGAAGTATCTGGCGATTGCCTGGTACTCGTCCGAACTGACATCCCTCGTGAAGGGCACGATGACGCGGACGCGGGGAGCTTCCGGGGTGTGTCCGTGTGTGGTGTAGAGGTAGGATGCGTAGGGCGATAGCATGGCATAGCTCTCGATGAAGTCCGGGGTAGCGGCATCCGCATCCATCGTCAGCATGGAGCGGGATGCCACACACTCCCGCTTCCGCCTGCCTCCGCTCAACTGGCCGCCAACGAAGCCGCCTTTGTCCTTTGCGGCTTCCCGGTCGGCGCGCTTCATCTTCTGATATTCTTCCACGCTCTCCGTCGTGCGGATGGTGGTTTTGAGACGCTCTCCCAGCGTCTCCCAAGAGGTGGTCTTGTTTGACCACCTCTTTGCCATACAGCTGTTGCCGTAGGCAATGTTCAATTCCCTCATGGCTTTTCCTTTCCGGGATCGCAGCCCCTTATTCCATTTCCACCGTGGGCAAAATGCCGTCCGCCTTCAGCAGGTCGTAGATGAAGAGCCGCCCGGCCTGCGTCCACAGAGTGTGCATCTTCGCGTGCTCATTCTCCGTACCGTAGGTATAGGTCTTTGACTGGGTGTAGCCCTTCTCGGCATACCGCTGGTACAGCACCCACATATCGCCCTGCTTGTACTGAACCTTCTTTTCGGCCAGTATCCTGTTGAGTGCCTGCGCTGAGAGCCTGAAATCCTTGGCAATCCGGGTGATGGTCACCAGATCCTTGCACTGGAGGACGGTATCGTAGTAGGTGGCCTTCGGGTTCATCTCCGCGATCTGCTGATTCTGTACTGCCACGGTCGTTTCCAGCGCCGCCCGTTTCTCCCGCTCCGCCTTCAGCTCGGTCAGAAGCCGGATGCCGAAGTCGGGATTATTCAGGATGCGGTCAACTGTGTCCGGGGTTGCGTAGATGCCGCGCTTGCGGATGGACGGTAGCACCTCGCTCGTCACCCAACGCTTGAACTGTCGTGCGCCGGGAAGATGGGACGAGAGGATAAGGGAATACAGCCCAGACTCGTTGATTATTACGAGTTCCTGTACTCCACCAAGGGTGTCACGTTTCGTTACCCCCTTGTCCTCTTCATCCACATGATCCCCGATGGCTTTGCGATTGTTGCTGTAGCCGAGCACCTCTGCCACATCCTTGCCGACGAACCACGGTTCGCCGTCCCTGTCGATGACGCGCACCGACGCGCCTTCATAGTTGAAAACCTGCAAGTCGTTCAAAAAAAAGACCCCCTGAAAATCTGTAGTAGGGATTGCTCCCTCCGATAAGCCAGATTTGCAGGGGGTCTTAACAACCAGTTTTTCAGAATTATTTTTTCTTGTTCCTGTTCCTCAGTCTTTTTTGTACCAGGGCGTGACGTATCCGTCCGCCCGCAGATTCAGTCCCTCCGCCCAGGGCGGTGTGCGTCCCATGATGTTGCAGATTTCTTCCAGGCTCGTGCCCTCCGGGGCTTCGATGACCAACTCATCGTGGATGTGCATACAGATCCGCCTGTCTCGCAGGCTCTTCATTGCAAAGCACAAGATGTCCCGGCTGATGCCCTGGACGATGTTTTCCACGATCTTGGGACCGTAGGTTTCGATCCGCTCCCACTTCTTCGTGCCGCCGACGCCCTCATAGGTGATAGCAGGTTCCCCGAATTTGTTCTCGCCCCTCCTCGGCTTCACATAGGCCAATCGTCTGCCGGATGGCAGCGTGATGAACAGGAAGCCGGACTCATACTTGAACCAGATATTCCCGACGACCGCCTTCTCCCGCTCAAAGACCGCTTTTTTCGCAGCGCGGTCGATGTCCCACCAGAAGCGGACGATATTGGGCGAAGCCGCCCGCCATGCCTGTACCAGCGGGGCGAGCTCCTCCTCACGCATACCGGCTTCGATGGCGCCCATCGCTTTCAAAGCGCCGACCGCACCGCCGTAGCCGCAGGCAAGCTCGGCCTGCTTGCCCTTTTGCCTCAGCTCCGAATTCTGGCCGTGCTTCTCTACTGGCACGCCGAACATTCTGCTGGCAGTCTCACAGTAGATATCGCCGCCATGCTCGAATACATCCATGCGCCACTGTTCCGCGGCAAGCCAGCTGAGAACTCTCGCTTCAATGGCGGAGAAGTCAGCAACATACAATAAACAACCGGGGGCGGCGACAAAGGCCGTCCTGATCAACTGCGACAGTGTGTCCGGGATGTCCGGGTAGAGCATCCTGAGCGCCGATAGGTTGCCCTGGCGCACCAGCTCCCGTGCTTCCCCCAAATCGGAGAGATGGTTTTGCGGGAGGTTTTGCAGTTGCACAAGTCTCCCAGAAAACCGGCCGGTTCGGTTTGCGCCGTAGAACATAAAACAGCCACGGATGCGGCTATCAGAGCAGGCAGCGGCTTCCATGGCCTGATACTTTTTTACGCTGGACTTGGCGAGCTGCTGCCGGAGCAGAAGGGCGTCCTTCACGTCGCCGTCCGCTTCAGCCAGCATTTTCTTCACGTTCTTCTTACCAAGGCTCTCCGCCTCGACCCCGTTTTCACCGAGCCAGCTGAGAAGTTGCTGTACGGAATTGGGATTGTCCAGGGCGGTGATGTCCTGCATCTTCTCCTTCAGTTCAGCGCGCACCTCGCCATCGATCCGAATGGCCTGCCTAACCAGCGAAAGGTCCACGCCAATGCCGTTGTCGTTGATCTGCTGGTCAATGAAGTATTCCTGCCAGACCTGATCCGGCACAGGGAAGCGGGAGAGCTTCTCTTCGATCTGCATCTCCACTTCTACATCCCGCTTATTGTAGGAGACGAACAGTTCCCACTTCTCCGGGGCGTCTGACGGGCGATTCCTTGTCCTTCCGCCGTTGGCCTTTGTCGGAGCGCAGGGGACGCAGAAGTATTTGATCAGATCCTTGCCCTCGCTCATCTTCTGCTTGTCCAGTCCCAACACCGCGCCGACGCCGGCAAGCGAAAGGGGAAGCCCCATATAAGCCGCCCAGGTCATGGTGCAGCGCCATGAAGCCGGCGAGAGATACCGACCAGTAGGCATACCCAGATAGCGGGACAGACACACCCGCTCAAAATTCGCGTTGTGGGCTACCTTGATTACTTCCGGATCTGTCAATGCTTCTTTTATATCGGCAGGGAGCTTATCCCCGCTGGCAAGGTCATATACCCTGACCTCACCGCCATCGACGGATACGCCGAAGAGGAGGACTTCAAAATCCTCCGCCTCGGCATACTTGTAAACGCCGCCCCTTGTCAGATCGACCGAGGAGAATGATTCGATGTCAATGTGTATCCTCCTCATAGATTCCTCCCTTGTTGATCTCCATATGAACCACTGCGTCTTCCGGCAAGCCTTCAAAAGTGAAGGTTGTCACATCCTTGCCCGCGCAGTAGCCGATATAGAATGCCCAGAAGAAAATCAGCAGCCCACAGAATATTGTCAGCGTCCAATCCCGTTTCTTCATCCATTTATCTCCTTCCATTTCTCTCTTCCCATCGTGGCGACCTGCCAGCCAATGCCTTCCAGTGCGGTTGCCCGGTCGTAGTTCTCCACGTCCTGGCTCATGCGTGTCACGGCATTGGACAGCCCATAGAGCGAAAGGTCGCCACCTTCGATGAGGTATCTGAGGACGCCGTCCTGCTCGGCCATGCCCAGGCCGTATTCCTTTCCTGTGACCTCCACGACATCCTGAACCCTGCCGGTTATCTTCGCGCCGGCGCTCTCCTCCAACTGACCGACGATCAGCCCAAAGCGTGCCTCGTCAATGGCTGACATGGTAATGTCCCGGAGCTTCAGCATAAAAGCCTTGTCCTCGGCTTCCATGGTTTCGTCGCTAATGATGCCGAAGTCCTCGATGCCCTTCGCAGCACGTCCGACATGAGTCTTCCTCTCACCGAGGGAGTTCACGACCATGCCGTTGGTGCAGGCAAGCGTGTAAACAAGCGGCTGGACGGCCACCGCGCCAAGGCCGACCTCCGAGTTGGAAATCATCACTCCTGCCTGGACCCTGTCACCGACACAGGCCATCTCAAGCCTGTGGTTGACCACCTTCAGATACAGTCTGCTCTCTGTCACCTCGCAGGACATGACCTCGATTCCCTCCATGCCAGCGAACAGTGGCAGCACCGCCGAGGCGACCTCCATGTTGTCGATCCGGCGATAGCGGTCGGAAAGCAGCGCACGGGCAATCCCACCGAGGGAGCGCACCATGTAATTCTGATCCCGGTCAGAGAACCAGGCGTTTACGTTCTCGGCCAGGAGCGCAGGCTTCTGTGCTTGCATCAGATCGTAGTATTTCGCGGGAATGCCGAGGGACGAGGCGACCTGTCTGTGGAACAGATCGGTCGTGGCAAATTCCCGCTCGCCCATGTCCAATGTCCTGCCGTCCTCCCGGAGGACAAGGGAAGATGAAGGGCTGATGAAGTCCTTCTTCTCCGCGTTCTGCCGCTGCAGCTCCATCAATACCTCACTGAGACTTCTTCCTGTTTTCATGCTCTTTAACCTCCATCCTTGTCATCATTGATCTCTCGGTTGACCATATTCATGATTTTCTCAAACTGCGGCCACCATTCCTTGCGCTTGCCGTGGATCAGCAGCCGTTCCAGCTCATTGCATTCATCTTTCACATTGAAAAGGATCTGTCGATAGTGATCCCGGAGCGCGTCAAACCGCTCGTCCTCCGTTTCCTCTACCGGGTCCTCCATGAGATAATCCTCGATATACTGTCGGATCTCTGTTCCAGTGTATTCCTCTACCACGTCCAGGACATCACATAGTCCCCTGGGTGTGATGAGGTTGCCGTCCAGCAGTTCCAATACCTGCGCCATGCTGTCTCCTTCCTGCTTATTAGCCCATTTCATGTACAAAAGGGGCGGAGTTGCCCCCGCCCCAAGTCTCAGCCCTCAGCTGAGGAAGTCGTCGTCTTCGTCCGTGGCGAAATCGTCCTCGGCGCGGCTGTGGCCGCCCAGGGGCTCACCGTCATGGATTTTCTGAAGGTTGTTCAAGGAACACGCGATGCCTTTATTGCCCGCACTGTTGAAGGCATAGAAGCTGATGGACGCGCGCCCGTACACGCCAGAATACACCTCGCGGTGCTCCAGGATGGGCTGGCGGTCAGCATCCACGATGCCGGGTGCGGTCTGATTGTTGGCGTTGACGAAATACGCGCCAGCATAGGCGGGGTCGTCCGGGCGCTCCAGATCGCCGTCGCGGAGCGGGTTCTTGATGGCGGCCAGCGGGGGCACGCTCTTGCCGTTGCCCTTCAGCTTGGCCTGACCCTCGTCGTAGGCGGCCTGGATAGCGGCCTTGATCTTCTCAACGGTCGGATCGTCCTTCTTGATGATCAGCGAGACGCTGAACTTGGGCACTCCGCCGTTGATGCTCTTTGCCTCCCACACGTTTGCGTAGGACCAGCGGGTTTCGGGGCTAGTGATGACCTTCGTCGGGTTCATTGCTTTTGCCATGATTTAATCCTCCTTAAAATCTTCTTTGGCAGAATTGATAGGCGGACGCTTGTCGTCAGCCTTCACAAGGACAGGTTTTCCTTCGGGTTTAACAACCAGTTTCCCGAGGACTTCCTCGAATTTTTTCTTGCCGAGGAGCTTCTCCATGTCGGTGATGGAGAGCAGCTTCTTCTGATACGGGTCGTTGCCCATCGCTTCGACTGCCTCGGCCACAGCCTTTTCGTTCACATATTTCCTCATGCTACGTCCGGCGACCAACTTGAAGCCGGGCCACGCTTTGCCGGAGAGCGCCTCCTGCAAGGCAAACTCCTTCACGTCGTTCGCCCATGAAACGAGCTGATCCACGCTGTCCAGAATCTCAGCGACCTCGCTGTCCTCCAGGAGTGGAGGCGATGTGAAATCGTAAGCGGCAAGGGCAAGGTTTGCCCTGGCGCGTTCCCGGCAGATGTGGCGGGCTTTGCAGAACCGGCACCATTCGCCGGCATGGAAATCGCCGTCGCCTCTGTCCGCCTCTTCCGCTGCCGGACGTAGAACTTCTTCCGCCCATTTGTAGAGTTCATCCCTGCTGATTTCATCCACAGAGACGTTCGCTTTTCTGGGCTGGAAGATGTGCATCCGAACGCGGTCGATGTCGTACAGGGCGTCGAAAATCTCAAGGGCGCCAATGGCATATATCCGCATCTGGGTATTACCTTCCGCGCTGACCTCGACCCCGGCGCCGTACTTGAAATCCACCACGTTCAGCGTGCCATCGGCGATCAGTACGCAGTCGGCAGTGCCGAATCCGCCCGGTACAAACCGCTCATACTGTATCCGCTGTTCTACCATGAGAACAGGGTCTTTCGTTTTCTGCCGGGCCTCCTCGTAGAGTTCCATCACATAGTCCCTGTACCCCTGGCAGCAGTCCTCCATCTCATGGTCGTAATAAGAAAGACCAGGGCGCGGGTCTTCACCCTTGACGCCCATGGCCTCTTTCACCAAGAACTCGCACAGGCTGTGTGCCTGGGTACCCTGCTCGGCATACCCGGTCGACTGATCGGGCATGTCCGCGCAGAGCTTTGCGGAAGGGGTACAGTGAATCCAGCGAGATGAGGAGGACGGCCCTTTCTCGCTATGCGCCGCCATCATCCAATCTCCTTTGCTTCATTCATGATCGCCGGGTACTCAGCCTCCGAGATGGCGGAGAGCTTGGTGCCTCCATGCTTCTCCAGGAGCGCGCGCACCTCAGCGGTGAAACCGGCGCTGGACTTTTCCGCCAGCACCTTGCGCACGTCCTCCATGGAATACTTCTTCGCAGGCTCCGCAGCCTTGGTCTGCTCCTCTGGCGCCTTCTCCACGACCTTCACCTCACCGAATTCCTCGGCCACAGCGACCACGGCCATGGTCAGGTCTTTCAGCAGGTTGGCGACAGTCATCAGCTTTTCACGCATTGCCTCATTCGTCATCGTCATTGTCCTCCTCAACCATGACCGTCAGATCCAGCTCCCTGATCAGGTCGAAAGCGGTTACCAGCACCGCGTGGACACAGCCGGGGCGCATCTTGATTTCCTTGGCGACCATCGCGGCCAGCTCAGGCAGCTCCACGGTCTTTTCCTTTTCGGGCATGATGCCGAGCTTGTCAGCGAAAGCGTCAATCGCCTCCAGAGCATCATCCACCTTGTCCACAGCGGCCTTCAGAACCGCCAGCGCCTTCATCTTTTCCTCGTACTTGCTCATCCTTTTACTCCTTCCCGCTGAGCACAGCGTTCAATAGATGTTCCTCGGCCGCCAGAGGGTCAACCACGCACTTCGTGGGGATGCCCAACTCGCCAGCCCTTGCGATCTCCCGGCTCATACCGGCAGAAATCTTCCCGTCCGCCACCCACATCTCGTCGGCGTATTCCAGCAGCTTCAGGCCGGAGGCAATGCCGATCTCCCGCTCCGCCTCGTTCTCATCCCGCAAAAAGCGCGGGTAGAACAGGTGTGGGCAGAGCACCAGGTTTCCTTCCAGGGCCGCCTTCCGGCACAGGCGCTTTGCCAGCGCCACGTTCCTGGCAACTTCCTCCGTCGTTCCCCTGTACGGGGAACAGATATAAACCGTTTTCATTCTGTCCTCCTTTCCCGCCGCACGGCCGCTCCGCTCCATATCCCTTGTCGTGTTACCTGATTTTGTGCCGGCATGGATTTGGGAGCGGCCGCCCGGTGTAGTAGGAGGGAGTTGGTCGCTCCCTCCATACAGCCAGATTCACAGGGGGCCTTAACAACCGGTTTTCTCGAAAAACTTTTTCATCTTCCGAATTGCCGCCGCCAAATTCTTATGGACGTTCTGCTGGGAGGTGCCGAGAAGCTCCGCAACCGACGCTTCCGTCATCCCGCCGTAGCCGTAGTAGAGGTCAATCGTCCGGCGCTGAACGTCAGTCAGCGTGGCCTTCGCCGCCTCCAGCGTGTCGTGCTCCCAGCGGCGACGCTCCTCGTCTTCCTCTTCCTTCATCCGGGTCTCCACGAAGTCCGGCTCGACCAGAGCGGAATCCCAGCTCTCGTCATCCAGATTGAACTCGATGTGACTCTGCTCCCGGCTGTCGCCGTTGTGCATGAGGCGCTCTTCACAGATATGGGAAATCGGGAAGGTCCAGTGGGCGTTAGCAAACTCCGCTTCCGGGACAATATGGAGCCGAACCATGCCGCCCTTTTCCATCTTGTAGCCGACCTTGCAGGAGCCAAACTCCCAGCCGTCGTCGTACTCTTCCTTGGAGCAGCCGCACTTGTAAACGATCCGGCTGGCACGGTCCACCGCGAACACAGTGGTACGGAGCTTCGCCGTCTCGTCCGGCTGGGTGAAAGCGAGGAAGCCGTTCTGGTAGATGGTGATGAGCGTGGCGCCGTCCTGAACGGAAAAAAGGATCTCGCCGGTTTCCTTCAACCGCTTGGCGGTAGGGAGCTTCTGGCCGTCGGTGCTGGGGACGAGCTTCTTCAACTCGGCGTAGGTAAGGGTGGCGGGGTTGACGTTGGCATTGTTGATGATGATTTTCATTTTTTGCTCCTTCCGGCACTGGTAAAATCCAGGCCAATGTGGTATAATGGTTTTCACTGGTTTCCCTGGTGTTCGTCCCGGTTTCGAGAAGCCCCAGATCGCCAGAGGGAGCAAAATAAATGCCCCCGGAAGCTGCCTTCCGAGAGCTATTGAAATTTTGATTGAGTTGATTGCAATGTGCTCGAATCAGTTGATTCAGTTGATTGAGTTGAAAGGAGAAATCGCCCATGGAGCGGCTTCGTGGTAACACCTTCCTTCTTCTGCTGCTCCGTTCGGGCTCCCAGGTTTTACTGAACCCACAGGAGTATGGCGAAAGCAAAGCCGGCGTAACAAAGCCCAACATGCTGGCGGATTTGATTCGCATGTCAAATTCGACCTATGCCCCGGCAAAGCTGGAAACTTTGGGGTCGTATTTTTCAAAATATCTCGCGGGCGAACCGCCCAGAAGTCCTTCCTACCTTCCGTTCTCCAACCCCGCATGCCAGCACGGCCTCGAATCACGGATAGCAGAAGACTATCCTGCCGTCTTGCGCCAGATGGATCGTTTCTGTCGTACATATCTCGCCCAGGAGAACTATCCCCTTCGGCTTCTGGTGGCGGGCATTGTGGATACAATTCTCGCAGATGATTCTTTTGCAGGAGAGTTCGATGTAGGAGGAAAGCTGGTAGGAAAAGACCGGCTGGAGGATGAAACCAAATTCCTGCTGCAGCCGTTTCTCGCTTCTGTTTGGAGCAACATTCTGGCAAACCATCCGGATACCTCAGAGGGAAAGAAAACATACATATCGTGGACAACGGATGCCGGGTATAATACGGCGCGAGACATTACGACGCCCATCGGTACGGAAAGGGCAAAAAGAATAGCCGTATCCACCAATCTCCCGGAGGAGATGCTTGCAGATACGGCTGAAGAGATATGTGAAGCTGATGAGGAGAAGACGCCTGAGCCTGATATGGAAGAACTGCATGGAGAGCAGCCTCGCGTCGAAGTATATGAAGCGCCTTACACTGATCCGAATACCGGGCGCCAGGTTGTAGCTCAGTTTCATGTGGAGGCGAAGGACAACGGCGTAGCAATCGGCCAGGTGTTTGGTGGCCTGGTAATTGGTAAACGGGGAGGCAAAGATGAGTAACGATATTACAAAGAGGGAGCCTTCCTCCATGCCCGTTATCGCCGCACACGCTGAAGGGGACGGGATCGCTGTTGGTTATGCGGATTCTTTTTCACCGACGGTCAACATCATCATGGCGGACGGAAAGAAAAGTGCCCTTAGCTCTGATTACTTCAACCTGATCATCGGCTACGATCCTTTTTCCTCTGACCATATCCTCATTGATCCAAAGCGCGCGCTGACGGAATACATAAGCGATGAGGTCAAAGCGAAATTCGGCGGCTGGTCTGACGAAACAATAGAGAGGATAAAAAAGCTGCCCGCCATCATGGCCATGGAAAGAGACGGCACAGAAGATCAGCAAGCGGTGTTGGCATTTATAACAGACATAAAGATTCAGGACAATGGGATTAAAGTTTATTTCCAAAAATACCTTCCAATCCCTTTTTCTTTTCTAAAGGACAATCTCTCCGACCTTGCCATGTATCTGTTTGAGTTGACCCGGACGCATTGGACGATAAAGAAAGTGGATCTTATTGAAGTCTTGCAGGATGTGGGAATGTTCCCAGGAAAGAGATAGATGAATGACAGATGGATTAATCAGGCAAAACGATTCAATTCCCGCTATTCCTCAAATGACGGTCACTGCCTCCGGAGAGGGGACGGCAATCGGCGCGGTATACGGCAATGTGAATTTTGGCATCACGTCGGAGCTGCTGGCTCAAGCTCTGCGGATGGCGGGAGAGCAGGCCGAATCTCATGCTGCGGAATGGGCGCTCCTTAATACAGAGCGGTATAATGTCTTTGTTCTGGAAAACGAAAAATATGACTGCGGGGCGTTTTATATTGGCCGCCGCGTAGCCCTGGCAAAGAACACTCTCCCTGAGCATAGGGATTACTATAAACCGCTTACACCCACGCTTGTTCAGGAGATAATGAATATGCCGTGTTTGTTTGCAATCAGAAATCCGAGCTTCAAAAAAGCTCCCGTACACTATCCGGCTCTTGTCGGCAAGCTGACTGAGGTTACGTGCCAGGGAGAGACTATCAAATGCAAATTTGTCACCTGCGGTAAGCTGCCTCAGCAGTTCATCAATGATAATATCCGCATCTTTGGTCTTTTGTCTTCAACAGTACGAAACCAGCTTGATGAGGAGCAATGGAGCATCCGCTCCGGAAACCTGCTGCAGATCGCCGATAGTATCGGGGTCGAAATCAAATAAGGAGACGGCAATGGTCAACGAAGAATTGAAGGACAAATGGTTCAACATCGAAGATATCGCAGGGTATCTGAGCATTACGGAGGACACTGCCAGAACATGGGTCAGGGAAGGCAAACTTCCGGCATATAAAGTTGGCAAGCGATACAAGTTCAAGCTGAGCGAGATTGATGATTGGGTGCGTTCCGGCAAGATCAATGATGGGGAGGATGGAAATGCAGAATAAAGTGCGGGTTCATATCACCGGGGTAAAAGTCAATGCGCCTACTTATACGAACGTGACTTTTACTCCGTCCCTGATCAACTTCTTCTACGGTAAAAATGGAACCGGAAAGTCTACTCTTGCCAAAGCGTTCAAGGACGGGAATGCCCAATTGAGCTGGGATGGAACGCCATTTCCCGATGAGCGGATTCTCGTGTATAATGAGGATTTCATCGCTAAAAATGTGCAAAGCTATGGAAACATCCCCGGAGTGTTTACCATATCCGAAGTAAACGCTGTGAAGAAGAAAGAGGTTGATGAGCGAACCGCCGAGAAAGCATCTGTAGATGCACAAGCCGCCGCCGCTCACGCCGCTGCCGACAAAATTACAGAAGACCACGGGAAAGCTGAAGATACTTATATCTCCGCCATCTGGAGCGCAACCGATGCGACCAGGAAAAAGTACCCTCTAACGCAGACGGGATATACGAGGGATAAGAAGAAATTCGCAAAGCAGCTCGCCAACGCACCCATGCTGGTTTCGACTGATGAAGAGTGCGCCGCTTTGTATCGAACCGTCTTCGGTAAACAACAAACCCGGTATAGCCAGTATACCCATGTCCACACGGATCAGGTTGCCATTGACCCGATCATGGAGCTTTCTATCGTCAGCCGGGCAAATACGGATTTTGCGCTGTTCATCCGCACGCTCGGCAATATGGACTGGGTGACCGTTGGTCACAAAGCATACCACGGCAAGACAGATGGCAAGTGCCCTTATTGCCAGAAAGCCCTTCCCTCAGATTTTGAAGATCAGCTTGCCGCCTGCTACGATCAGCAGTACAAAGATGATCTTGCAGCCCTGGGGAGGTTCATGGACAGCTACCATGAAAACATGATGTTGGCGAAAAAGACCGTTGAAGCGAATCTGCAAAACCCGTTCCCAACAAAGTACCTGGCGGACTATAAGAAACAGGCACAGTTTCTCCTTGCCGCTATCCAGCACAACTGTGACCTGCTGCAAAAGAAACAGGACAATCCGTCCGAAGTAGTGACACTGGAGGATCTTATTCCTCTTTCCAGGGAACTCAATGCCATAATTACAGCTATCAACGAAGAGGTCACCGCGTATATGGCAGTTCTTGCCGACATTCCCGGACAGCAGCAGAAATGCACTGAAATGGTCTGGGGTATGATGGCAAACGACTGTTCAGAGGAAATCAGGGCCTGGTTGAAGCGAACTGACGACGACCGTGCCGCATGGAAGGAAAAAAGTGAGGAAGAGAAGAGGCTGCGCGAGCAGTCCTCTCAGATGGAAACGGAAATCGCCAGGCTCAACAGTCAGACCGTTAATACCACAAAAGCGAAGCAGGACATAAACCGGCTGATCACCAGCGCCGGATTCAGAGGGTTTGAACTGCAAGAGAAGCCGGGCGCAAAATACGTCTACGAGCTTGTGCGGGACCAGAACGGCAAAAAGGTCGTGGTTGATAAAAATCTGAGCGAAGGCGAAAGGCACTTTATCGCATTCCTCTACTTTTACCACATGGTCATGGGCAGCCAGTCGGACGACGGCAAGATGGTGGATAAGATCGTAGTGATCGATGACCCGGTGTCCTCTATGGACAGCAGCTCCCTCTTTGTGGTCGCTTCGCTCACCCGTGAAATGATAGCGGTCTGCTATAACAACTATGAGCTGAACGAAGAGCACAAGGATGACCACATCCGCCAGTTCTTCTGCATGACGCATAATCCCTACTTTTTCAGGGAAGTGACCTATAATCGCCTGTCCGATTATGAGTGCGCCAGCTTCTTTGAGATCAAGAAGGACGGAAAGAATCAAACGGACATTGTAGAATGCGACGATGATGATCCCCTACCCGGAGGTGGCAAAATTAATCGTTCTCCGGTCAAGAACACCTACGATGCCTTATGGGACGAGTATATGCATACCGATAGCCCGGAGACACTCATGATCGTCATCCGGCAGATTCTTGAATACTACTTTGTGCAGATGATCGGCTACCAGAATGTTGACCTGAGACGGGATTTGCTGGATAAGCACGAGGATGAATTTGAGAAGGATGACTATGTCGCGGCCTCCGCTATGATTGCCATGATTAATGTCGGCGCGACCGGCTTCAATGACGGGCTGTACTACGATGCCTCCGCTGCCAGCGTGGAACAGTTGAGAAATGTATTCCAGAAGATATTCAGGGTAATGAAACAGGAACAGCACTATAACATGATGACAAGAAGAGCGAAATAAGGAGATACCAACTATGAGTGACAGCAGAAAAGAACTGGAAACTGTTCTGTGGGCGGGCGCAGATGTCCTCCGCTCCAAGATGGACGCGAACGAATACAAAGACTACCTGCTCAGTTTCGTTTTCTATAAATATCTGTCGGACACTTTCCTTGTGCGGGTCTATGACCTGCTGGAGGACTGTGTGCCGGAATCCATGGAACAGGCGCAGAAAGCCTATGAGGAGGCATACCAGGAAGAGGACGCCGCCAATGGAAAACAGACAGAGTAGACCGGGCGGTGCTTCTGGTCACGGTGGCCAGAAGTTTCATCAGGACAGCGAACAGGCCAAGCTCCACAAATCCAAGCTCCGCATGGAGAGCCGGGAGGAAAAGCTGGGCAAGGCCCGTGATCGGCTGGTCGCACAGAAGCCGCCCAAGAAACCCGGCCCCGTGAAGCGGGCAGGCCGGGTGGCCGGGGCCGAGGCCCATGCCTTTGTGCATGGGAAAATCTATCAGGAGGAGCATGACAACGTAGGCGTGGAGGGCGGTCACTTTGTCGAGCGTTCCGGGGAGGCTGCCCTCCACTATGGTAAACGCAAGGTGAAACAGGCCGTCCGGGAGCACCCGGCCAAGGCTGCCGCCCGCGCCGAGTCCCGGTATATCAAGGCCACGGCGGATTACAACGCCCGCAAGTTTGCCCAAGAACAGCCCGAGACCGCTAAAAGCGCCGCCAGGATGTGGCATAAGCACAAGCTGAAGCGGGAGTATCAGAAGCGGGCGCGGGAAACCGCCAAGCAGAGCGCCAAGGCTGCCGAAAAAACGGCAGTCACCACGGAAAAGCTGGCCGCCCAAACGGTGGCCTTTGCCAAGCGGCATCCCGTGGGATCGCTCCTTGCGCTGGGCTGTGTGCTCCTGCTTCTGCTGATGCAGTCGTGTATGTCCTCGATGGTGACGGTGGGCAACGGCCTTGTGGGTGCGGTGGCCGCCAGCACCTACAAGGCGGAGGATGCGGATATGCTGGGGGCCGAGGCCGACTATTGCGGTCTGGAGGACGAGCTTCAAGACTA
>DEPS01000109.1:21914-27532 GCA_002358875.1 Lachnospiraceae bacterium UBA3386
ATTGAGCACGACCCCTATGTGCTGATCTCCATGATCTCCGCACTCCATGAGGGGGCGTGGACGCTGGACGAGGTGCAGGGAACGCTCCAAGACCTCTTTGACCGCCAGTACATTCTGACCGAAGAAGTGGTGACGGAGCAGCGGTACTACATCGAAACGGACACATGGGTGGACGAGGACGGTGTGACCCACACGGACAGCTACCGGGTGTACTACGATTATTTCATCTGCACCGTCACGCTGGAAAACTTCAACCTTTCCCATGTGCCGATCTATATGATGACCGAGGAACAGCTCTCTATGTACGCCCTGTATATGTCCACGCTGGGCAACCGGCCCGACCTGTTTCCGTCCTCTCCCTATGTGGGCAAGTACGTCACAAACGGCCCTACGGAGCATGAAGTCCCGGAGTCGTATCTGACCGACGAAACCTTTGCCGCCATTCTGGAGGAAGCCGAGAAGTATATCGCGTTCCCCTATGTGTGGGGCGGCTATCAGCCCAGCACGTCCTTTGACTGCTCTGGGTTCGTCAGTTATGTCTACAACCAATGCGGCTGGGACTTCGGACGGCTGGGGGCGCAGGGCCTTTACAACATCTGCTCCCGGACAAGCAGCCCCCGGCCCGGCGATCTGGTGTTCTTCACCGGAACGTATGATACCCCCGGCGTTTCTCATGTGGGCATCTATGTGGGGGACGGCTGGATGCTCCATTGCGGAGATCCCATCCAGTACGCCAACCTGAACACAAGCTATTGGCAGTCGCATTTGTACGCCTACGGGCGATTACCGTAAAGGAGGATTTGATACATGGCAATTACAAAAAGCGCAAAAATTCAGGCCGAGATTGAAAAGGTCAAGGCCAAGATCGTGGAACAGCAGACCCGGCTGAAAGAACTGGAACAGAAGAAGCTGGAGGTCGAAAACAGCGAGATCGTGGACATCGTGCGCGGTATGAGCGTTTCGCTGGAGGAGCTGCCGCTGGTGCTCCAGCAGCTCCGGGGCGCTTCTGGTCACGGTGGCCAGAAGCCCGCACCCGTGGAGGAGGTGACGGAATGAGAAAGTTTCGGATGCTGGCAGCCACCCTCTGTGCCGCCGTTCTGATGTGCGGCTTCTCCGTGACGGCCTACGCCGGGGGCGGTGACGAGTACATGGAGGACACGGGCGGCGTAGAGCTTTGGGAGGGACTTGACCCTGCCGAGGAGCTGCCAGTGGAAACGCCCGATTCCGAGCCGAAACCCTTTACTCCCTCCGGGACGGGGACGGTGGTGGACAATGCCACAGACGAGGATGGCAAGGAGTTTTTCACCATTATGACCCCCGCCGAGAATGTCTTTTATCTGGTTATTGACCGCCAACGGGAAACGGAAAATGTGTTTTTCCTAAACGCCGTCACCGAGGCCGATCTGCTGGCCCTCGCAGAAATGCCCGCCGAACCTACACCCCCTGCGCCTGCGCCTGAACCTGCGAACGATCCCGAACCTACCGAGGAACCGGAGCCTGAACAGCCCAAGGCCACGGGCGGGGCCGGGATGCTTCTGCTTGCGCTGGCCGTGGTTGGCATCGGCGGCGGGGCCGGGTGGTACTTCAAAATCTATCGTCCCAAAAAGCAAAGGGCCGCTGAGTCCGAGGAGAACTACGGCGGCGAATACGATGCCTTTGACGGCGCGGCCTATGACGAAATCGATCCCGAGGACGATACCCCGCCTTGGGACGAGGACGGCGAGGAATGAGCCGGGAGCTGCCCCGCGAGGAAAAGGCCACGATCCGCAAGCTGGTGACAAAGTGGTGCGCCAACTATGACAAAGAATACGGCTGCCTGCCGCTGGACTGTGATTGCTATATGCTGGGCAAGTGCTGGACGGGGGCCTTTTGCCGCTACTTCCGGGAGGCCGTTCTGCCCCTTGATCCTGTGCTGGAGGCCGCACTGACGCAAGACGGCCCGGCCCCGGAAACCCGGATTTGCCCCGTCTGCGGCAGGGTCTTTCTCCCGGATAGGCGCACACGCTACTGCTCCTCGGCCTGTGCCAAAGCCGCGAGGCTGAAAAAACAGCGGGGATATATGCGGAAATACCGGGGCTGATGTGTGAGCATTTGCCCTCGAAAAAGCCCGAGATTACAGGGCTTTCCGGGGCCGCTTTTGGGGTGGGCCGTATGTTTTCATGGCCCGCCCCATTTTGGCCCGATACTGCTAACATTTTGAAAGGAGACAACCGTGGAGAAAAACGCTGGCTATACCATACGGCGATCCGTTCTCTTTGAGGGCGGGAGCGGTTTTGCGCTGGGTGAAAACCTAAAGGCACCGGCTCCGTTTGTGACATGGCAATTCAATGACACGGACAGGGGCCGTTCCTACTTTTGGGGCCATTACTACGCGGACAAGGCCGCAGCTGAGCTGGATTTCAATTCCCGTGTGGCTGACCACAAGCGGCTGTACGGACAGCGGGAGGTCACGCCCTGGCCCATTGCCCAGCAGATGCAGGAGGCAGCAAAGCTGGCCGAGGCTGACCGGGGCCAGACGGCTCCGAAAAGGAACGTCCCCGACAAGGGGGACAGATAGGAGGTATCATGGAACACACCAAAAACGCCGAGCTGTCTGTGGAGCAGAACTACAACCACATTGACGGCCTGATCAACAATCTGCCCATTCAACCCCCGGAACGGGAAAAGCCGCTGGACAAGGTAAAGGAGCCGCCCCGCCCCAAGCGGAGCCGGGAGCGTGAGGATCGTTGACCAAGAAGCGCGTCCGCAATGTGCCGATCAATATATGGGTGCGCCCTGACGAGCTGGACACCATTCAGGAGCGCATGGCCGAGGCTGGCATCCGCAACATGAGCGCCTATATCCGAAAAATGGCGCTGGGCGGTTATGTGCTCCACGTTGACCTTTCCCCGGTCAAGGAGCTGGTTTCCCTCCAGCGGCGCTGTGCAAACAATCTCAATCAGGCGGCGATCCACGCCAACAGCTACGGCGGCTTTTACCCGGACGAGCTGAAACAGCTTCAAAAGGACTATGCCGACCTGTGGGGGCCGCTGTCCGATCTGCTGGCCCAGCTCTCCGCCATTCTGACGCTCTGACACAAGGGGAACGGCCCCACGCCGTTCCCCGGCTGTCCCTACTTCTGGTCACGGTGGCCAGAGGCAGGGAGAACCGGGACATCCTTGAGTGCCGATTTTTTCAGAGTTATAATAGACATATACAGGAAATAGGAGGTAAAACCAATGCGGATCATTCTAAAAATCATCGCCGCTCCTTTCGTGCTGGTGCTGACCCTGCTTGTGGCTGCGCTCTCGTTCCTGCTGAGTCTTTCCGCTGGCGTTCTGTCGATCCTCGCTTCTCTGCTGGGCATCCTGAGTGCGCTGATTATTGTTTGGGAGGGCGATATGCAAACGGGCGTCGCCGGGCTGATCATGGCCTTTGCCATTTCGCCCTTTGGTCTGCCGGCTCTTGCCGTGTGGCTACTGGGCAAGCTGGACGAGCTCAACTATGCCTTGCGGGGCTTCATCACAGGCTAATACTTCTGGTCACGGTGGCCAGAAGATGCAGAAACGGCGGCTGACCACAGCCGCCGTTTGTCATATAGAGAGGAGGGCCGCTCACGGCCACAACTTATATCAAACCTCATAAGCAGGCCGCCAAGCGGACGGCCCTGCAAAGTCTGAAAGACCGTTTTGACTACGGCCTGAACCCGGAGAAGCTGGGGGCGGTGTCCTCCTACCTATGCGATCCCGCCACGGCGCACGCCGAGTTTATGGTGGTGAAAAATCAGTATGAGGGTGAAACAGACCGCAAGGCCGAGCGCGGTGCGCTGTGCTACCAGATCCGTCAGGCGTTCCCGCAGGGCGAGGTGACGGTGGAGGAGGCCAACCGCATCGGCTACGAAACAGCGATGCGCTGGACAAAGGGAAAATATCAATTCTTCGTTTGCACTCACATAGACAAGGGTCATATTCACAACCACATTTACTACAACTCCACGGCCTATGACCGATCCCGAAAGTTCCGCAACTTCATCGGCTCCACCTTTGCCCTGCGGCGGCTCTCTGACCGGGTGTGTCTGGAGCACAATCTGTCCGTCATTGCAAATCCCAAGTTCCACAGCAAGGGCCGCTTTCTGCATTACGGGCAATGGCTGGGCGGGGATCAAAAGCTCTCCTATAAGGAGCAGATACGCCTTGCTATTGATGAGGCCCTGACCGAGCGCCCCGCCGATCTTCCCGACTTCCTGCGGCGCATGGAACAGGCGGGTATTGAGGTGAAGCGCGGGCGGGGCGGCGTGACTTCATTCCGAGTGCCAGGACAGGAGCGGGCAACCCGTTTCCGGGCATCCACGCTGGGGGACGGCTACGGCCCGGAGGACGTTCAGGCTGTCATTGACGGCAAGGCTCCCACCCGCAAGGCCGAGCCCAGGCGTGGCTCCCGTCCCGCACCCCAGCGGGTCAATCTGCTGATTGACATTCAGGAGCGCATGAGCCACGGCAAAGGCCCGGCCTATAAGCGGTGGGCCAAGGTCTACAATTTGAAGCAGATGGCCGCAGCTCTGCAATTCTTGAAAGAAAATGATCTGATGGAATACGACGAGCTGGCGGCCAAGACTGAGGCGGCCACGGATCGCTTTCATGCGCTGGCCGGAGAGATCCAGCAGACCGAGGCCGAGCTGTCCAAGGTATCCGATCTCATGGCCGCCGTGGTGGACTACGCCAAGACCCGGCCTGTGTTCGACGGCTATAAGGCGGCCCGGTACAGCAAGAAATATCTTGCCGCGCATGAGGCCGAGCTTGCTGACTACCGGGCGGCCAAGGCCGCGCTGGGCGAGCTTTTGGGCGGGGCCAAGCTCCCTAAAATGGATGCCCTCAAAAAATCCCGCCGTGAGCTGACGGCAAAGAAAAAAGCCCTTTACGCCGACTACCGCAAGGCCCAACAGGAGATGCGGGAACTGGTGGCGGTCAAGGGCAGCGTGGATCATCTGCGCGGCCTGACGGACGGCCAGCGCAATAAGGAACAGGCCCGATAGGGCTGTGACGCAGGCAAGAGTGCTTCTGGTCACGGTGGCCAGAAGTACGGCGGGTTTGGGGAGCAACCCCAACAAGCATTTTTGCCGCCCCGGTGGGGGCGCAAAAAAAGCAAGTGTCCATACACTTGCATTGCTTGCCGCTAACGCGCACCCCCGGAAATCCCACAAAAAAAACGGAGGCAGCGTTTTTCACACTTCCTCCGTTTCTTGGCTGTCTTTGACAGCTCTGATTATATTTTCCACAAGGCGCAATTCCTTTTCGGACATAGAGCCGAGCATGATATTGATACGCTTTTTGCAAGCGTCATCTGCGCTCATGCCTGGATAAAAGAACTGATCCACCGATATATCGAACTTTGTCACCAGCTGATAAAAGATATTCAGGCTGGGATGCTGGCCGTCGTTTTCATGGTACATGACGGTACGGGGATCGCGGTCAATAATACAGGCCAGTTGCTCCTGTGTCATGCCGCTGGCTTCTCTTTTGCGCTTAATTTCGCGCCCTATATCGTGGAAATCAAACTTTCGCTCATCGCGTTCAAATTGCATAGACATCACCCAATGTAATTTTACATTTCAGGTCATAGGATTTGAACGATTTATAATT
>DEPS01000125.1:0-3839 GCA_002358875.1 Lachnospiraceae bacterium UBA3386
GAGGCGGTGATCAAATATGCGAAGCATGGTTTTGCCGAGCACCGGATCCTGGACGATATAGACGATTTCAACCGTGACTGCATCGCCTGGCTGGAAAGGACCGGAAACGCCGAAGAACATGGGACAACAAAAAAGATACCGGCAGAGGTATTCGCCATCGAAAAAGAGTACCTCATCCCGGTATCCGAGTACAGCTTCGCAAAGCCTTCTGATGACAGTATAAGCTATCAGGTCAGAAAAGACAATGTTGTCCTTTACAAAAGCAACCGCTACCGAGTCCCGAAAGGGACATACAAGCCTGGGAAGCGCGTCTTCATGGTCGTGGAAGGCGACATGGTCTCCATCGTTGATACCGAGACAGGGGTGCTCTACGCGAAACATGCGCTGGGCACGGGAAAGGGCGAACTGATCGGAGAGAGCAGCCGCGCCGGCCGGGACAAGGGCAAGACGATCCTGGAGCTGGAGGACGCCGTCAAGTCGCTCCTTGGGGACTGTGACGGGAAGACGGGCCCTTACCTGGCGCGGATCCACTGCGAAAAGCGCCGGTACTACCGCGACCAGCTGGGGGTGATCCGGAACCTTTTCGATGAATGGAGCCCGGAGCTGATACAGAAAGCGCTGGCTTACTGCACAGAGCAGGAGCTGTATTCCGCAGGGGAGCTGTCAAGCGCGGTCGCCTACATATCCCTTCTGGAAGAAGAAAAACAGAATAAGGCAGGCGGGCGCGCGCCGCGCCTTCCTGAGAAATACAGGGGCGGCTCCCCGCAGATCCGTGACCTAAGCATCTATGAGGAAGCGATGGAAAGGAGGGCCGCCAATGGATAAACAGCAGACACTGAAAGCCGCATGCCGCACGCTGGGGCTGATCCATACAAGGGACACCCTGGAAACGGTCCTGCATGATGCCGAAAAGGAAGGCTTCAGCTACCTGGATTTCCTGCTTTCGGTAACGGACGGGGAAATCCTCTACAGGCAGGATAAGGCAAAGGCTAAACGCATAAAGGAGGCAGGATTCCCATATCCGAAATACCTGAAGGATTTTGACCTTACTTTCTGCCATTTCCTTTCAAAAAAGCAGTTCAGGCAGCTGGGCGAACTGACATGGATCGACGGGCTGTACAACCTGATCCTGTCCGGCCCGCCCGGCGTGGGCAAGACCCATCTGGCGATCGCCCTGGGCTATCAGGCATGCGAGGACGGCTACAAAGTGAGCTATACGACCATGAAGTCCCTGATCAAGGTGCTCCGCACAGAAGAGATCGACCGGAGGGCCAGGGCAAAGCTCAAGAGGATCTATTCTTCCAGCCTGCTGATAATAGATGAGGTCGGATACCTTCCGATCACGGCGACAGAGGGAAACCTCTTCTTCCAGCTCATCTCGGAGCTCCAGGAAAAGACCTCCATCATTATCACGACGAACAAAGGCTTTGAGGAATGGACGGAATTCCTTGGCGACGCCGCGCTGGCAACGGCGATACTGGACCGGCTGTCTTACCAGTGCGATAAGATCCAGATGAACGGGAAGAGCTACAGGCTGGAAAACAGGAAGTCATTTTTGGATGGCGAAGCGGATGGAAAGTGGGGGGCATGATGAAACACAGATATGAATCTTTATATGGAAGCAGGCAGGATTACCTTTGGGACGAATACCAGGATTATATCGCGCAGAAACCGATGACAGCGTATGAGCGCCGCCTTGTCCGGAAATGGGTAAGGGAAGGAAACAGCGTATATGGCTGCACGCAGTCCCGATATTACGGAGAAAGCGCGTATCCGATGGAATTCCTTGAAGTGTACCGGATGGACCGGTCCATTGACAAAGACCTTCAGGGAAAGAGCCCCATGGAACGGGAAGCATACCTGAAGGATTTATTGGGGTATCAGGAAGAGCCTGCCGGGGAGAAAGAACTGCGCGAGGCGAAGGCCAGGACCCCGGAACCGGTCAGCGCCCATATCCGCAAGCTCGAGCGGGAACTGTTCCATACATGGGCATTCATTATGGAAGAAGGCCTGTACTCTGAAGCGACCCGGTATCTGGAGGAACACAGAGATGAAGAAACCCCCTTTGAATGGTGACAAGGCTTCCCGGATCCGTTCAGGAATGCCCGGCGCACGCATCCTTTTTTCTTCCCATTACGTATTTTCTTTCGGTGATGCCTATGTATGTCAGCCCTGAAATGGTCAAAAAAGCACGTACGGCCGACCTGTACAGTTTCCTTCTTATGAACCATCCGGGGCAGGTCCGAAAAGAAGGGCTCAGCATACGGATGGCTGGCAACGAAGGGATATCCATCCGGCGTGGTTACTTTGGGTACAAAAATTTCGCAACAGACGATAGCGGGAATGGGATCGACCTTCTTATGAAATATCTTGGCTATTCCTTTCAGGAAGCCGTCGCCGCCCTGTCGGCCTTCGCCCCGGAAGAAGCGCTCCCGGACACTGACAGGAAGCCGGGCGCCGCTGCGCCCGGCAGAAATATAGCGCTGCCGGAGGCAGCCCCGCTTCCGCATTCAAGGATGTTTGCTTTCCTCATCAGCAGGGGGGTGCCAAAAGAGGTCGTGGCCAGTTTTGCATCCCGAAAACTGATTTATCAGTCTGCCGGCACGAACAACATCGTGTTTGTAAACCGGGAAAGGGACTACTGCGAACTAAGGGGAACCTTTACTTACGCAAAAAAACCCTTCCATGGATGCATGAAAAGCAGGCCGGACAGGTTCTGGTATTTTAAGGGAGGAGCTTCAGGCGTGGATAAGGCTTATGTGACAGAAGCCGCTATTGATGCCATAAGCCTGTACCTGATCCAGAAAAAGGCAGGGCTGGAAACCGGGAAATCCGTATATATCAGCATCGGGGGAGCTTCAAACCACCAGGCAATTCACAGGATAAAACGAGGGATCCATACAATCCTTGCAGTCGACAATGACGAAGCCGGCCAAATATGCAGGGATCGCCACCCCGAATTGGATTATATTTTACCAGTCCACAAGGACTGGAACGATGACCTTAGATACACGTAGCGATTAGTGTTTTACTGCTCCGGATAAGAATAACGCTTTCCGGAGCAGATAAAATAGCCTCGGTTATATTGAGGAGCAGCCATAAATTCGGGAAAATAAAATGCCGCAAACGCTGGAAAATAGTTTGCCGCATTTCGGGAAAATAAAATGCCTTTTTTTCAGGAAAAGTACTTGCCGTTTACAGGGTGGAGTTGCAGCACTGGGAGAGCTTTCCTGCGCGGCAGGCAGGCCGTTCGTTATCTGCATGATCAGATTGCTCTGATTCGGGTTCGACTCTTCGGCGGAGGTGTCTGCAGCGGATGTTAATACGCTGCTTTCAGCCGCCAGTACTGTGGCTGCATCTTCTTCAGGAAAATCTTCCGCAAGAGCATCCTCAAAGAGGGAAGCATGGGCAGCTGCCACAGTGGAGTCCTCCGCAAGAGCATCCTCAAAGCGGGAAGCACGGGAAGTTGCTGCAGGGGAGTCTTCGGCAGGAGCATCCTCAAAGAGGGGAGTAAGGGCAGCCACTGCGGGGGTATCTTCCCCAGGAGACGCCATGGTGCCGGATTCTGCTGCGGTAGTAACTGAGGTGTGGGAATCTGCAGGTTCTGCGGTAAGCGGCGTGATGTCCTTGTCGGGCTCGTCGCAGCTTACCGGAATGACCTCCGGCCAGGAGGCATCGCCTTCTCCATCCTCAAAAAGGCCTGTATTGCCTTCCCCGTCTCCCGGGGAATCGGCGCCATTCTCTTCACCACCAATGAAATCGCCGCCATTTTTCTCACCGTCAGTGGAAATGCCGCCGTCCTCCCCGTTGCCAGCGGTATCGCCGCCATTTTCCTCACC
>DEPS01000125.1:3937-4785 GCA_002358875.1 Lachnospiraceae bacterium UBA3386
CCGCTGTTCTCCCCGTTGCCAATGGAATCGTCTCCATCCTCTCCGCCGCCAATGGAGTCTGCGCCGTCCTCTCCGCCTCCGATGGTGTCCGTGCCGCCTCCCCCGCCGCCTGCGGCAGCTTCTCCCAGGCCTTTGGCCCTCCATTTCTGCTCTGGATCAAAGAGGCGCAGCCACATGATGTTGTTCCCATAGTAGCTGGCGGAGAACTCAATCCCGTCCTCGTCCGTTGAGAAATATTCTCTTTCTGTTTCGACTGCATTCTGGTTAAAACCGGCAGCCTTGCAGGCTTCTATGTATTCATGATAGGACGCCAGTGGCATCCCTCCAAGGTAGGAATCCAGGAATACTTCCGGGCTGCCCCTTACGCCCCCCACGGTGGTCTCCGGGCGTGGAAGGAGAAGCCCGAGCGCGTAGTCCCACCATTTCAGGGTGCCAAGCGGCATTGGCGGCTTGACCGAAATCTCCAGGAAGCAGTTTTCCAACCAGGGATAGAAACGCAGTTCAATCTTGTAACCGTCTTCGTTAAAAGCCTGAAACGCGGAGGAAAGGCCGTTTTCTTCGGAGGAAGTCTTGCTTACTGCTTCCTGATCAAACCCCCATTCCATGCACGAAACGACATAGGATTCATAGCTGCTTTGGTCTGTGGGAAGGGAAGCCCCGAACTGGCCTGGACCATCGCAGATGATCATCAGGCAGTCCAGATCGCCCTCAGGAACGGGAAGCAGAGCTGCCAGGCCGTCTTCGGGCCATGTGTCTGCCCGGCCTTCCTCATCCTGGCCGTCGTCGCCGGTATCGTAATCTTCCGGGGTGTTTTCTCCGGGATTTCCTTCTTCCGAAATGCCGTTTTC
>DEPS01000125.1:4908-6291 GCA_002358875.1 Lachnospiraceae bacterium UBA3386
GTTTTCCGTGCCGCCTTCTTCCGGAATATCGTTTTCCGTGCCGCCTTCCTGCAGACTGCTTTCTTCCAGGTCAGCGTAAAGACAAAAAGCTGTCTCGATTTCTTCGGCTGTAGGGAAAAAAATGTAATCGTCAGGGGCGTGGGCGGCAGCCATGACTGGAAGGCACCCCCAGGGAAGACAGATGTCTGTTGAAAAGAAGGAAACCGTAAATGAGAAAAATCCTGTGAAAAGGATCAATGCTGCAGGGTGGTATATAATCAGTCGGAATATTGACTTTGGAGATTTCTTGCCTTTTGCCATTTTTATTTTCCGTTTTGATCTTTAATACTCAGCGTAACAATTCTCTGGACTGGAATGGGCCGCATCGCGGCTGTATGCCGCGATGCACAGACCTGTTTATTCCACGTAATGGAAGCGTTGAGTATTTGAGTATATGAGTATGTTGAGTATATGAGTATATTCTGAAGCATTTTTACAGAATGTTTCGCATAAAAATGGAGGGACGGTTTTACAAAAAGGCGCTCCCAGGCGTCATCGAATATCTGAAGTAGGTTTGCAGCAGCAGTCTACCACGCAGTCTGCGAGGGTCTGCAGGTCGGACATATATCTGGAATACCAGTGCTGGCGGATGGCACCGATGACGAGGCAGATAGCGGAAGCGATGAGTCCGATAATCGTGGTATCGAAGGCCGTGAGAAGGGACTGGGACAGTGTATGGGTGTCTCCCGCGCTGAGGGCGATAATCCCTGGACCCAGAGGAATCAGGGTGCCCAAAAGCCCTGCCATCGGCGCAAGCCTTGAGACGATGGAAGTTGCGGACAGGATGGCATCGTAGTGCGACTGTTCCTTTTCCAGAAGGTTGTCCGCGAGGCTTTCAAGCAATTCCCTGTCGAAAGAGGGATGGGAAGCTATTTCCAGAAGGATGTCCCTATGCCGCCGGAGAAGGCCGCTGTCTTTAATCAGTTCCGGGAGAAGACGGACCGGATCGTTCTGGAATTTTTCCATGAGGCGGGAGAGGCGGTATTCGATATGGCACCTCTCAGTCCATGCTTCCGAGGCGATCGTGCCAATGCTGAAAAGAGAGAAAGCCAGAAAAAAGAAGAGTGTGACTATTACAGGGATCCGGGCCGTTTCAGCGACGGCGCGCATCAGCTGATTTAAAAAAGTTGAGCTCATCCTCTTTTTCCTCCCGTTTGGCCTGTGTGGATGTGGGGATTGAAATTGCAGTCAAAACAATTAATCTTTCAGAGAAAATGTTAATCCTTTCGAAAACACAGTTAATGGATTATGTGATATTCTCTTAAAGAACAAGTTTATGTTTTCCTGGCGGGTCTGTGTGACGGAATCACATTGTGCTTTCTGTTTTTTGAGAAATCAAAATGT
>DEPS01000125.1:6339-10433 GCA_002358875.1 Lachnospiraceae bacterium UBA3386
TCAAAATGTTTTTTTAGAAATCAGAAAGCATAGAATGCTGACGGAATTCATAATAAGCTGACGGATTTTCAAAAAACACAAATCGTTTCATCAGGATGGCATAAAACGAAAACAGGGAACGCTCGCAGTCTGCTGCGGTGCGTTCCCTGTTATTTTATGCCAAGGCCCGCGCAAGGTGTCTTTGGCCTGTCGGCGGGCATGGGCCGGCCGGGGGAGAGGGCGGCAGAGCCGCCCCTGCCCTATAAACAGTTCCAGCCGGGGCACCTTCCTCTTTCCTCAGCGGAAGTCCGGACCGCTGCCTTCTTTATACTCCTGTACGAAGCGGATATACTCCTCTGTGGAGGCCTCGTCGTCGAGGATGGCAGTGTAGTTCATGTTGCCCATCTGGTCCCACATGAGCTGAGGCATGCGCTCGCAGGTGACGATGCGTCCGGCGTATTTCTCCATGATCTCTTCGTGGGTGTGGACGTATTCGTATTCGTCCCGGCGGCTTGCATAGGCGCAGAACTTTTCGACGGGGGCGGCGGGGAAGCGGCGCTCGTCGAAGGTGACCATGTCCGCCCAGATCTGGTAGACGTCCAGGGAGTGGGCGTAGTCCATCATATCGGGGGTGTAGCCGCCGGCGGGCCGCATATTGACTTCAAGGGCGACGAAATCGCCGACCTTGCCAAGGCCCGGTTTTGCCTTTGTCAGGCAGAAGAATTCCATGTGGACAAAGCGGCCCTTTACATCGAAGGCCTTTACGGCGGCGCGGCCCATCTTCCGAAGGGATTCGGGCATTTCCGCGGCCACGTAGTAAGCCAGGTCGAGGCGGCGGTTGACGATGTCCATGATTGAGGGCGGCCAGCAGGTCATGGATTCAAAGAGCGGTTCGCCCTTCGAATTGATGACGGCATCGTAGGAGGCGATGTTGCCGGTGATGAACTCCTCCATGACGTAGGGGTGCTCCGGAAGGTTGTTAAAGAACCATTCCAGATCCTTTTCGTTTTCAAGCTTATAGGTATCCAGGGCGCCGACGCCGATCTCTGGCTTTACAATGACGGGATAGTCCGTCTTTGCGATGAAGTCGCGGGCGGCCTTCAGGACCTTGTCGGGGCCCTGGGCAAGGGCGGAGGCTTTATCGGGCACCTTGTGCTGGCGCGCCGTGGGAATGCCGGCCTTCTCATACCACTTTTTCATCTGAGCCTTGCTCTTGAATTTTCCGATCCCGTCGGATTTTACGCCGGTGGTGATGTTGAAATCCGTGCGGAGGCGGGCATCCTGCTCCAGCCAATATTCATTATTGGATTCGAGCCAGTCGATTTTTCCGTATTTATACGCAAAGAAGGCGACGGCCCGATAGACGCCGTCGTAGTCCTCCAGAGTGGGCAGCCAGTAATACTCCGAGAGGGAGTCCTTTACGTTCTGAGAAAGAGCGTCATAAGGCGTGTCGCCGATGCCCAGAACGTTGACGCCGTTTCTTTTGAGACGGTCGCAGAAATTCCAGTAGGTCTGTGGAAACTGCGGCGAGATAAAAACAAAATTCATGGTTTTCCTCTTTTTGACCGTATTGTATTTTTTTATTAACAGATTATTACAGTTGCAGCGCCGGAGTATTATTTCACTCCGATCGCGGAGCCGTCCAGGACCTTGGGCAGGAAATAGCGGATCTGTTTTTTCCACCAGTCCCAGTCGTGGTTGACGTCGTAACCCCAGAAATCGCACCAGGCATTGATGCCCTTGTTGCGGAAAATGCTGGCCATCAGAAGAAGGGTGCGGATCCCGTCGGCTTCCCAGGCGCCCTGGCCGACGCAGAAGATGAGGCTTCTGTGATTGTACAGGTCAATATAGTGATGATTGTAGGGCATGTTCTGCAGGAAGTGAACGGGAGAATTATCGTACCACCTGCTGTTCATCCAGCCGCCTGTGAAATAGGAGGCGTCATAGATGCCGCTCATGGCTATGCAGCCGTCGAACAGGTCGGGGCGGCGCAGGGCAACGATCCCGGCATGGGTCGCGCCGAGGCTGCAGCCGACGGCGACAGGCCGCCTGCCGGACTGGTTTCTCTGTGCGATAAAAGGGATGACCTCATCGACGATATAATGATAATAACTCTCCTGGATGTTGGAGCGGTGATCGCCGTTTCCGTGAAGATCGGACCAGCTTTCCCTGTCAACTGTGTCGACTGTAAAGACCTGTACATCCCCCCTGTCAATATAATCGGCGATCGTGTCGATCATGCCGAAATCCTCGAAATTCGTGCACGTTGAGTCCTGCGTCGGGAAGACAAGCAGGGGCAGTCCTTTTTCACCGTGGATCAGGATATGCATATCCCTCTGCAGGCAATTACTGTAGTGCGTGACGTATTCTCTTTTCATTTGTTTTATTCCTTTTAAACCTTTTGAAATCCTTTAAAAAACGATTGCAAGCTGTTAAAATGGTTGCGTTAACGTTTTAACGCACACCTTACTATCATAAACTATGTCAGAGTCAGTTTTCAAATATAATCTTGAAAAAAATGTGAATTTTTCCGGAATTTTCCCGGGACAGGAGCCTGAAAGCGGCCCGGGGCTGTCCGCAGTGGTCACCGGTGTAAATATGACCCGAAAACACCTGGAAATTCCGGATAGTCTGGGCGGCGCGCCGGTGCGGGCAATCGCCCCCCACGCCTTCAGGGGAGATACAGTTTTAAGGTCGGTTTCCCTTCCGCCCACTCTTGTGTCAGTGGGAGCTTTTGCCTTCCATGACTGTTCTGAGCTTCAGGAGATCACTCTTTACGACGGGATCCGTGATTTCCATACCGGAGCGATCCGGCACGACCTGCGCCTTGAGCAGATAAGGATGTATGTGAACGAGGGAAATTATACCGTCATGCGCGATATTCTCTCCGACACGGACGCCATGCTGCGCTTCTGCCTGATCATGCCGGACGGGGAAGCCCGTCTTCTGTTTCCGGGATATGTCTATGCTTTCGCGGAAAACACCATGGCGCGGACGATCCAGTTCACCATTTCAGGCTGCGGGATGGCCTATCGGGAGTGTGTCCGCAGAAAGGGGATCAGCTGGCGGGAATACGACCGCCAGTTCCGCCATGTCATACCGGATGATCCGCACGCTGCAGCCCTGATCGCCGCGGACCGGCTTCTGTATCCCTATGACCTGGCACCGGCCCACAAAGAGGCTTATGAGGACTATCTGCGGAGCCGGGCGGCCCGGGTCCTGGAACAGTTTGTCCATAACCTCGCAGAGGACAGGAGGCAGGAGGAAGACGGATATGCCCGCCTTTCCCTGATGGCGGATCTGGGCCTGATCACCGGGGAGGCCGCTGACGGCGCGCTCCGGCTTGCCACGGATCTCAAAATGACCAGGGCCTGCGGGATCATTCTTTCCGGAAGGGAAAAACAAAAGGAGGGCGCAGAGGATATGCTGTCGCTGGATGACTGGTGAGCTTTAGAGTAATACGAAAAAGGGAGCAGTGATGGGAAACAGGGAAAAGCTCGATGAAATGGGAAAGCGGATACTGGATGCTTCGCGGACGGAGCTTTATCTTTCCATGCGCTTTCTGGGACCGGCCCTCCACAGCCTGGGCTTTGTCATGGACCTCTCAACGACCGGCGTGGGGACGGATGCAGCTGCCATACGCTTCAACCCCAATTATCTTTTCCGGCTTTATGTGGAGCGGCCCCGCATGCTGAACAGGACTTATCTCCACATGCTTCTTCACTGTGTATTTCGGCACATGTTCACGGCCAGGGAAAAAGAGGACCGGGAGCTGTGGGATCTGGCCTGTGATATCGCGGTTGAATCCATCATCGATTCGATGGAATACAGCGCTGTAGCCCAGCTCACGCCGGAGCACCGCCAGCGGGTGTACGAAACTCTGGAACAGGAGATCCGTGTGCTGACGGCCGAGAGGATCTACCAGTATTATCTGGAAAGAAAGAGAAATTATCTGGAGGAGCTTCAGCTGAAGGCCATGTTCGCCATGTGTGACCACAGTTTCTGGGAACGCATGGAGAACGAAGACCCTGAGGAGTCCGGAAACGGACAGAGTGAGAAAACTTCCGGGGATCCTGCAGAAGGAAGAGATAACGAAGAGGATAAAGATTCCGAAG
>DEPS01000125.1:10486-11612 GCA_002358875.1 Lachnospiraceae bacterium UBA3386
ATAAAGATTCCGAAGAGAATAAAAATTCCGAAGAGGACAAGGATCCCGGAGAGAAGCCGGAGAATCAGGATCCTGGCAGTACGGGAAAGCGAAAATCCCCGGAAGACGCCGGGAAGGGAAAAAATCCTGCCCGGGGCGAAAAACCGGACCGGGACGGGACAGACCTGAACGGGAAAGACAGGGACGGGACTGACCGGAGCGGCACAGACCCTAAAAAGGATCCCGGGGCAGACGGGCGAAAAGACCGCAGGGACGGGGAAAAGGACAGACGATCAAAACAGCGAAAGCTCCGCCGGCTGAAGCCTTTTAGGGATGACCGCGGGCTCATAAAGCACTGGAAGGAGACCTCGAAGCGGATGGAGGCCGAGATCCTCACGTCAGGAAAGGAGGCTTCCGACGAAAGGGGAAGCCTTGACAGGATCCTCGCCATCTCCAACCGGGAAAGGACGGATTACAGGGAGTTCCTCAGGAAGTTTGCCATCCTCCGCGAGGTGACGACCATTGATCCGGATTCCTTCGATTACGGATTTTACAATTACGGCCTGGAGTTTTACGGAAATATGCCACTCATCGAGGAAAATGAATACTGCGAGATAAACAAGATCCGGACCCTGGTCATAGCTATCGACACGTCCGCCTCCTGCCAGGAAGTTCTTGTGCAGCGCTTCCTCAATGAGACAGCCGCAGTGCTTCGCAGCATAGGGCAGTTTTTCCATTCCAGTAAGGTGCATATTATCGAGTGCGACGAGCATGTCCAGCAGGAGGTCGTTGTCCACAGCGCAAAAGAGCTGGAGAGGTATGCCGGCGCCTTTCACGTAAAGGGGGGCTTTGGAACCGATTTCAGGCCTGTTTTTTCCTATGTGGAGGAAAAAAGAAAGAGCGGAGAAATCAGGGATCTAGAGGGGCTCATGTATTTTACGGACGGGATGGGGATCTATCCGGAAAAGCCGACGGATTATGATACCGCCTTTGTATTTTTTAACGATGAGGAGCTCGACGACTCCAGGGTGCCCGACTGGGCCGTGAAGCTGTACATTGAAAACGGCCGTGTCACCGGGGGCGGCACTTATGCCGACAGCCCGTGAGAGACCAGACAGGGCTTTGTCCGGAGATGCCGCATGTAAAA
>DEPS01000125.1:11656-21445 GCA_002358875.1 Lachnospiraceae bacterium UBA3386
AAAAACGGAGATTTAAATGAATATCAGGGAAGCAAAGCAGCAGATTATCCACACGATCCAGGCATATCTTGACAAGGACGAGACGGGAGCCTACACGATTCCGCCTCAGAGGCAGCGGCCCATCCTGCTCATGGGCCCTCCCGGGATCGGCAAGACTGCCATCATGGAGCAGGTCGCCCAGGAGTGCGGGATCGGCCTTGTGTCCTATACCATCACCCACCACACGCGTCAGAGCGCGATCGGCCTGCCCTTTATTTCCAAAAAGAAATACGGGGAAAAGGAATACTCCGCCACGGAATATACTATGAGCGAGATCGTCGCGGCAGTGTATGACCAGATCGAGGTCTCGGGGCTGACGGAGGGAATCCTCTTTCTGGACGAGATCAACTGTGTCTCGGAGACGCTCGCGCCTACCATGCTGCAGTTCCTCCAGTACAAGACCTTTGGATCCCACCGAATCCCGGACGGCTTTCTGATCGTCACGGCGGGAAATCCGCCCCAGTACAATAAGTCTGTGCGGGATTTTGATATCGTCACGCTTGACCGTCTGCGCCGCATCGACATTGAGGAGGATTTTTCTGCATTTAAAGAATACGCCTCCCGCGCTGGCCTGCACGGGGCCGTCATGGCTTATCTGGGGATCCGGACCAACCACTTTTATTCCATCCGCACGGAGGTGGAGGGCAGGCGCTTTGTGACCGCCCGCGGCTGGGAGGATCTGTCGCGCACGATCCAGGTGCACGAAAAGAAAAACCTCCCTGTTGACGGACAGCTCATCGTGCAGTTTCTGCAGGATCCCGAGATCGCGGGCAGCTTTTCAGCCTATTATGACCTCTATAAAAAATACAGGGAGATTTACCGGGTGCCGGACATTCTTGCCGGAAGATTTCTGGTGGAAGGAGACGAGCCGGCTGTTGCTGATGCCCTTTATCTGGATAACATCCGTATCCGGCAGATGCAGGAGGCGCCCTTTGATGAAAAGCTCAGTCTCATAAGCCTGCTCATTGATGCCCTGGGAAAGTCTTTTGCCGCCTGTGCACGGGAAAAGGCTGTTCAGGAGCTTCTTATGAAAGAACTCAAAAAGGTGCGGGATGTCCTGAAAGCTGCAGCGCCGGCTTTCAGGCCTTCCGGGGCGGATGCCGTCCTGGAGAGGAGCGGGAATCTTCGGAGCGCGCTGCAGAGGAAAAAGGATGCGGGCCTTCCTGTATCCCGCGAGGAGGAGCACGTCACGCGAATTGCCTGCAGAGCCCTGGACGGGCTTTCGGAATACCTGGCGCAGGGTTTTCCCGGCACTGCTGCGGGGGCAGCTTCTCCCGGCACTGCTGTGGGGGCGGCTTCTCCCAAAGAGCAGTACGCGGCCATCACTAAATGGTTTTCCGAAAGGGAAAAGGAGCGCATGTCATCTGTCAGAGAGACTGACACCAGGCTCACAAATGTTTTCCGCTTCCTCTCCCGTGTCTACGGAGACGGGCAGGAGATGGTGCTCTTTCTTTCGGAGCTCTCGGGGGGCTATTACAGCATGCGCTTTATCAACGAGCACGGAAACGATGCGTTTTTCCGCTATAACCGCCTGCTCCTTCTGCGCGGACGCAGCGACGCCCTGCGGGAGGAGGTCCTGCAGCTGATGGAATGAACAAAGCAGGCTTTTTTATGATAAATGAGTGTGCTACAATAAAGGACGCTGCCGGCCGGCAGCCGCAAAGCTGAGAGGATCCTGATAAGATAAGGACCTGGGTGCTCAGAGAAGCCGGGCCAAAAGCCTGTGCGTTCCGGAGGAGTTTTTGAGAATGAAATTTTTTAAGATCAGGCCGCTTGTGCCGGACGCTGTGATAGATGATCCGCGGGCGGATCTGAGAAAGGCTATTACCATAGAACAGTACAAGGCGGGAGAAAAAGCAGTATATTTTCCTGACGGTTTCAACTGGGAATATCTTCCCTACAGGGAGCTCAAGGCAGTGATCCGGGCAAAGTCCATGGATTCCACAGACCGGTGGCTGGTAAAATACGCTGTTGAAAAGCCCTCGATCCGGCTTTTGTACCGTGACAGCTTCAAGCTGATGATCATGGAAAGGAACCGCAATGCGGATACGCTGGCGGGTCTGATCAAGGAGCACCGTGACCGGGCGAGGGAGGAAAAGGCAGACCGTGATCATAAAACATCGGGTAAAAGCGCGGAGGAAGAGTCATGATCCGGAATTTTAAGATGGTCGTCAGCTATGACGGCACCCGGTATTTCGGATGGGAGCATCAGCAGGAGACGGACATGACCATCCAGGGCAGGCTGGAGACGGTCCTTACAAGGCTTGCCGGGCGGGATCCGTCCGATCCGGTGACGGTCATCGGCGCGGGGCGCACGGATGCCGGCGTGCACGCCAGGGCCATGACCTGCAACGTGCTTGTGGATACACAGATGTCCGAGGAGGAGGTTCAGGCCTATATGAACCGTTATCTCCCTGAGGACATCAGCGTCAACAGTGTCAGAGTGTGCGCCGACCGCTTCCACAGCCGATTTATGGCAAAGGGCAAGACCTACCGTTATACCTGCTGGTATGGAAACTCAAAGCCTGTTTTTGACAGAAAATACGTGTATGTCCTGGAAAAGGCGCCGGATATTGACAAGATGCGGGAGGCCGCACAGTACATGACGGGCATGCATGACTACCGGAGCTTCTGCGGAAATACCAGGATGAAAAAATCCACCATCCGCGTCGTGGATACCATCCGGATAGAGACGGGCGGTTCCTATATCCGTTTCTATTTCCATGGCAACGGTTTTTTGCAGCATATGGTGAGGATTATGGTCGGAACCCTTCTGCAGGCAGGCTTCGGGGAGATCGAACCGGAGCAGGTCGCTGAAATAATCGAAAAAAAGGACCGCAAAACCGCAGGACCTACCGCGCCGGCCAGGGGACTGTGCATGATGAAGGTGGATTATTAGGAGTCAGGAGAAGGGAGATTGTTGAGTGGGGGGGAGTCGGGAGTTTCCGGGAGTGAGAAATTTTTGAAAGTTTGGAGTCAGGAGACGGGAGATTTGAAAAAGGAAAATACGGGAGGCAGCGCCGGGAAGGCGGTTGCCAGTGATTTTGACAATACGCTTTATTTTATGGGAGATGAGGAGCCCATGCGCGCGTCGGATATTTTCGGGATCCTCTATTTTCAGCAGAGGGGCGGCCTTTTCGGTATTTGTACCGGCCGTTCTCTCATAGGAGTTACGGAGGTGATCGGCCCCTACATCCGTCCGGATTTCTTTATCCTGGCGAGCGGAGCCCTGGTCGTTGACGGAAATGGTCAGGTCCTTCATAAAAAATGTCTTCCCCTTGATATCGTAAAAAGCATTTATGACCGCTTTTCCGATTCTCTGCGCGTGGTCATTCAGGCGAACGATACCGTCTATACCTTCGGCACCAAATCGTATCTCCAGTCGAAGATCAGCTCTTTTGAGGAGCTTGAAGGGGCAGATGTCTACGGGGTCTCCATGGCCGCGCCGGATCCGGAGACTGCCGCAGCCGCCGCGGAAAAGATCAATGAGCTTTACGGAAAGGATGTCACTGCCTTTCAGAACGTGACCCATGTCGACGTCGCTCCTGCCGGCTGCTCCAAGGGAAGCGGCATAGAAGTGGTGAGAAAAGCGTTCGGCGTCAGGCAGATGTACGGGGTGGGGGATTCCTTTAACGATATTCCCTTCCTGTCGAGTGTTGACCATCCCTATTCTATGGCAGGTTCTCCGGATGAGGTGACCAGGATCTCGGAGGGGACGGTGCGGAGCGTGAGCGAACTCCTTGAACGGATCTGAACACGCCTTTCCTGCGCTTTCTGCAGGGCTGTCTCCCAGGAGGTCTTTTCCGGCCAGAGTGTGGTCTCGAAGGCCTGGCGGAGCGTATAAAAATAGAAGCGGAGCTTGGCCTGTACGTGCGGGGAGAAAAAGCACCTGTCAGGAGCCGGACTGTCGGCAGTCTGACCCTGGGAATCGGATTCAGTGGAAAATGCAAAGTTTTCAAGCAGTTTTTCCATCAGCCTTGCCCGGTCCTCCATGGCAAAGGTCCTGCTGTAAGGATCGTAGAAATAAATGCGGTTTTCATCCTCCTCATACAGGGAGGTGTATTCACGGCTTCCCGAAGTCCTGTAGCCCTTTCCGGTCTCGTCCAGATAGGCATTGTAATAGGAGAAGGACGGGGGATTGAGGCGGTTCCATTCGCTTTCAAGAAGCTGCTGCATTTCCAGCAGCCTGTAGTCCACTGCGTGCGTGAGCTCATGTATGAGAAGCCCGGCTTCTATGTTTTTCTTTATATTCAGGACCAGCCAGATCCTCCCGTCCTGAACGGTAGTAAAAGCATCGGCGTTTTCCATATAGGAATCGTCGCTGATCAGATGAAGGTCTCCCGCAAGGCAGAAGGTGATCGAATCGCAGTAACCGTTTTTTACGGCGCGGAAAAAGCCGGGAGGGTACAGTGCCAGTGTTCTGTCGATGATCTCGATGGCGTCCGCGATGTTCTTTGAATCGTATACCGGTTCAGCCGTGTAGTCTTTATAGGTCTGCGGGATCTGGTCTTTGTAGAGGATGTCGACATCGTATTTTTTTGAAACGGAGGCTGCGAGGACGGCAGATCTTTGCACCTCATCCATTTTTGAGGAGAGACCAAAGGCTGAGTCATAAATGTCCGTGGAGGTATTGGCCGTTCCGGAAGCTGGCCGGGACGATGACCCGGCGGTCTCTTTTGCTTCAGGCACGGAGCTGCATCTGGTCCCGATGCAGGTAAAAAGAAGGATGCAGATCGCTGCTGCGGGTATGATGCCCCTCAGGATCGAAGGCAGAGTGATTTTTTTCATTGATTTCAGTCCGGAATAATTATCTATAACAAATGGTGTCAGCCTGTTTTTCAGGCATAGATATGATTATATCACATGGAGGAGGCGGATATGAAGCTTGGTTTTATCGGATGCGGCAATATGGCGGGGGCGATCATCAGAGGGATCATTGCCTCCGGGGCTGCGCTGCCGGAGGAGATCATCGGGGCGGACCTGTCGGAGGGGGCGCGCTGCAAGATTCAGGAGGAGAGCGGCATTGCCGTGACGATGGATAATACTGAGGTGGTCCGGCGCGCGCAGACGGTTTTTTTGACCGTCAAGCCCCAGTTTCTTGAGGAAGTGATCCACGGGATCAGGGACTGTGCCCGGCCGGACCAGCTCTTTGTCAGCATCGCGGCCGGTCGTTCAGTATCCTGGATAGAGGAGCGTTTCGGGGATTATCCTGTGCGCCTTGTCAGGCTGATGCCCAATACGCCTGCCCTTGTAGGAGAGGGGATGACAGCCCTGTGCGCGAACGCCCGTGTGACAGAGGCGGAGAGGAAGGAAGTAGGCAGTCTCTGCGGCGCCTTCGGAAAGGTCCTGGAGGTTCAGGAGAGGCTCTTTGACGCGGTGACGGCTGTCAGCGGAAGCTCCCCCGCTTACGTGTTTATGTTCATAGAGGCAATGGCGGACGCAGCCGTATCCTGCGGGATGCCCCGCGCCATGGCGTATACCTTTGCCTCGCAGGCTGTCCTTGGAAGCGCGAAAATGGTTCTCGATACAGGAAAACACCCGGGCGAGCTGAAGGATATGGTGACATCTCCTGCCGGGACGACCATTGAAGCGGTCCGTGTCCTGGAGGAAAAAGGCTTCCGCAGCGCCGTTTTTGAGTGCGTGAAGGCCTGCGCGGAAAAATCCGCGTCATTGTAGGGTTGGTGTGTTAAGAGGGATGTGGTATTCTGATTGTGTTTGTTTTGGACACCTCATCCGCCCCATCACGATTATAGCAAGGAGGAAAAGAATAAATGGAACGTGATACGATGTGCATTCAGGCCGGTTATGAACCCAAAAACGGGGAGTCCAGGATGATTCCGATCATCCAGAGCACGACCTTCAAGTACGACACAAGCGAGGATATGGGAAAGCTTTTTGATCTGGAGGCTTCCGGGTATTTTTATACAAGGCTCCAGAACCCGACCAATGACATGGTTGCGGCGAAGATCTGCGCCCTCGAGGGGGGGACGGCCGCGATGCTGACAAGTTCAGGGCAGGCTGCTTCCTTCTTCTCTGTTTTCAATCTCGCGGGCTGCGGGGATCATGTGGTCGTATCCTCCACGATCTATGGCGGCACGTTCAATCTGTTCAATGTGACCATGCGGAAAATGGGCATCGAATTCACCTTTGTGGACCCCGACTGCACGGACGAGGAGCTGGATGCGGCATTTAAGCCCAATACCAAGGCGGTCTTTGGCGAAACGATTGCCAATCCGGCACTGATCGTTTTTGACATTGAACGCTTTGCAAAGGCGGCCCATTCGCACGGGGTGCCGCTCATCATCGACAATACCTTCGCGACTCCGATCAACTGCAGGCCTTTCGAGTGGGGAGCGGACATTGTCATTCATTCCACGACCAAATATCTGGACGGACATGACGCGACGGTCGGCGGATGCATCGTCGACGGCGGAAAATTTGACTGGATGGCACACGCGGACAAATTCCCGGGCCTGACCACTCCGGACGAATCTTATCACGGCATCACCTATGCTGAGCGTTTCGGTATGGGCGGAGCCTTTATCACCAAGGCGACGGCACAGCTGATGCGCGATTTCGGGTCCATTCAGGCACCCATGAACGCTTACTTCCTCAATCTCGGAATCGAGTCTCTTGCGGTCCGCATGCCGCGCCACTGCGAGAACGCGCAGAAGGCGGCGGAATTCCTCGAAGGCCACGAGAAGGTCGCATGGGTCAATTATCCCGGCCTCCCTTCAAATAAGTATTACGAGCGGGCAAAAAAATATATGCCTGACGGCACCTGCGGCGTCATCTCCTTTGGCGTCAAAGGCGGACGAAAAGCTGCGGAAGAGTTCATGAAGCATTTGAAGATCGGTATGATCGCGACCCATGTGGCAGACGCCCATACCTGCGTGCTTCATCCCGCTTCCTCCACCCACCGCCAGCTCTCCGACGAGGAGCTCAGGGGCAGCGGCGTATCGCCCGACCTGATCCGTCTTTCCTGCGGGCTGGAGAGTTCAAAGGATATCCTCGCGGATCTCGCCCAGGCGCTGGATAAGATTTAAGCAGCCGGACGGACTCGGAAGTTTTTTGACAGAACCACAGCATCTTATGTTGTGGTTCTTGTTTTGTCAGCGCGTGTGTTCATGTGCCTGATCAGGAGATAAAAAATAATGAATAAAAAATACTGTATTATGGATATGGACGGGACGCTTGTGGACTCCATGCCCTACTGGAGCAGCCTTTCCCCGGAATATCTTCGGAGCAGGGGGATCACGGGCCCCTTTGGAGATCTCATGGAAAGGGTCAAGCCTTTGACCATGCCGGAGGCATGTCTTCTCTTAAAGAACGAGTTCGGCCTCCCCGATTCTCCACAGGAGATAGGGGACCAGCTTATGGGGACCATGCGAATCCACTATGCGCAGGATGTCCCTATCAAGGACGGGGTCATAGAATATCTGGAAGCGCTGTGCGGGAAAGGTGTAAAGACATGCATCGTGACGGCGACGGCACTGCCGCTGGTCAGGGTGTGCCTGGAGCATCTGGGCATAGAAAAGTACTTTGATTTTGTCATGAGCTGTGAAGAGGTAGGAAGGGGAAAGACCTTTCCGGATGCTTTTCTCGAGGCGGCGCGAAGGATGGGGGCTGAGCCCAAAGAGACGGCGGTTTATGAAGACTCCTTTATCGCATTAAATACCGCGAAAAAGGCGGGCTTTTATACCGTAGCGGTTTATGATGAATATTCCGACAGCTGGGACCTCAGCAGGGATATTTCGGATGAAGTGATCTGTGACTGGAAAACGGCGGTTTCAGGGTGATCAGCCTGTCGGCCTTGGGGCAAGGGAAGAACCGCACAGGAGCAGTAGATATACTTTTTTCGCTGCAGAGCCTGTAATCAGCCCGTCATTCTCCGCATCAGCTTTACGCCCTCTGTTTTCAGCCATTTTTCATGGATTTTATAATCGGGGATGATCCTGGCAACTTCTGCCCAGAATCGGGGGGAATGGTTCATTTCTTTTCTGTGGCAGAGCTCGTGGACAACTACGTAGTCCCGGACGGCGGGCGGTGCGAGCATAAGGAGACAGTTGAAATTGAGATTGCCCTTTGAGGAGCAGCTTCCCCAGCGCGTTTTCTGGTTGCGGATGGTGATCCTTCCGTATGTGACGCCGACCAGGGGAGAAAAATATGCTGCGCGGGAGGGAAGGACGCGGACCGCTTCGTCGGCGAGAGCGCGGATCTCCTCCATGGAAAGAGGCGGGGCGGCCAGGGAGGCCTCTTCAGCCTTTCTTTCCCGGGCCATGGCGAGATGCTTTTCCAGCCATGCCCTGTTTTTTCTGACAAAAGCCTCTATTTCAGTCAGGCTTGTCTGTCTGGGCGCCCGGACTATGACCTGTCCGTCGTGTTTTACCTGGAGCGAGAGCGTGCGCCTGCTGCTTCGTATGATCTGTATGCTTTCAGGAATCATGGATACCGGCCTTATTATCTGTTGAGAATATTGAACCTGTAGGTGTAGTAGGAGACCGAAGGCACAGGAAGGGATGCGGTTTTCCCCTTCCCCGGGGGCAGGGGGAAAATGCGGACATAGTAATAGAAGTTGGTCTTCAGCCTCCCCTTTTTGTAATTTGTAACAGCTGCAGAGAGCCTGCCGGATTTCACACTCTGGTGCAGGGTCCACTTTCCGGCGGGGGATGTGGCGAGCCATATGGCGTAGCCTGAAGCACCTTGAATTTTATTCCAGCCAATTTTTACGTGCCTTTTTTTTCTGTCGGTCAGCTTCAGGGATATGGACGTGGGCATGGGGGTGATGAAGGCAGTGTTGGACCAGCTGCTGAAGCCGGTAATGGCTTTTCCGTTGGTCTTTACCGTTCTTACTGCGACTTTATAAATATGTCCCGGGGAGAGGTTTTTGATATCGAGTACATTTATACTGCTGTACTGATAGCGGTGATGATAGCTGCTGCCGTCTGTATGGGTCCATCTGATCTCATAGTAGTCGCTGCCGCCAAGACCGGATACCTTGTCCCATGCGACTCTGCAGGATGTGAAGCTGCTGTCTTTCCAGCTCACAAAGCGGCAGTTTGCAGGCTTTTTCACTGCGGCCTCTGCTGTTGTGACCGGGATGATGCCCGCCAGCAGGAAAACGATGAGAAGTCCTGCGGTGAGATGCCTGAGTTTTCTGAACATATTTGCTGTTCCTCCAGATATATAGGCGGATGATCCGGACCGGGCCGGGATCAGGGATTCGGAACATACCTATTATACTGTGGGATATGGCAAAACACAATAAATGAAAAACTTCTGGACAGCGTCTCAAAGGTGTGATAATATATGCTTTGCCGGTAACAGACCGGCGCTTTTATAGTGATAAGCACTCGTAGTCTAATGGATAGAACGGAGGCCTCCGACGCCTTTAATGCAGGTTCGATTCCTGTCGAGTGCACGATCAGGGCGAGAGAGGAAATTTCCTAAGGGAAAAGTTCTTCTGTCGCCCTTTTTTCTGATTGTGCCGTCAATGATTTTTCTGAGATTTTAAAGAATAGCCTGCATTTATTGTGGAAATACACATTTTCGTATGAAAATAGTATTTTTTTTTAGAATTAATGACAATAGCACTTGAATTTTACCCGCCGGATACTGTACAATGTGTTCAGAAAGCGTCCGGGAACCAAAGTTCAGCTATGAAAGATGGTTTCGGAGCGTTACACATAACCTTAATGTCAATTTAGGAGGAAAGAACATGGCAGTTAAAGTTGCAATTAACGGTTTCGG
>DEPS01000125.1:21478-22128 GCA_002358875.1 Lachnospiraceae bacterium UBA3386
CTGGCATTCCGTCAGATGTTCGGAGCTGAAGGTTTTGAGATTGTTGCGATCAACGATCTGACCTCTCCCGAGATGCTCGCTCACCTGCTTAAGTATGACAGCACGCAGGGCAGATATGAGAAGGCCGATGCCGTGTCCTTCGGCGCAGATTCCATTACTGTCGATGGCAAAGAGATCAAGATTTATGCTAAGGCCAATGCCGCAGAGCTTCCCTGGGGCGAGATCGGCGTAGATGTCGTTCTGGAGTGCACCGGCTTCTATACCTCCAAGGCGAAAGCTCAGGCACACATTGATGCAGGCGCAAAGCATGTTATCATCTCCGCTCCCGCCGGCAGTGACCTGCCCACTATCGTTTACAATGTTAACCACCAGTCCCTGACCAGCGATGACAAGATCATCTCCGCAGCGTCCTGCACGACCAACTGCCTGGCTCCTATGGCGAAGGCCCTCAATGACCTTGCTCCCATCAAGTCCGGTATCATGTGCACGATCCACGCCTACACTGGCGACCAGATGACTCTTGACGGACCTCAGAGGAAGGGCGACAAGAGGCGTTCCCGCGCTGCAGCGATCAACATCGTTCCCAACAGCACCGGCGCTGCCAAGGCTATCGGCCTTGTTATCCCCGAGCTGAACGGCAAGCTCATCGG
>DEPS01000125.1:22192-22395 GCA_002358875.1 Lachnospiraceae bacterium UBA3386
CCCACCCCTACAGGCTCCACCACCATCCTGACCGCTGTTGTCGAAGGCAACGTGACCAAGGATCAGATCAATGCAGCTATGAAGGCAGCCTCCACCGAGTCCTTCGGCTACAATGAGGACGAGATCGTCTCCAGCGATATCATCGGAATGCGCTACGGCTCCCTGTTTGATGCAACACAGACCATGGTTCTGCCTCTTGACAA
>DEPS01000130.1:0-6585 GCA_002358875.1 Lachnospiraceae bacterium UBA3386
TTAATCCTCTTTATCGGGTAGAATTCCTGACTCTTTTGCAATTCTTTTTTCTGTTGACTTTACCCGTCTTTCCAATTTCTTCATATCTTCTGCCGGAGGCAACTCTTCCGGTTTTATACCTCGTTCTCCCAACATAGTTCTAACAGAAGTGTTGTTCTGAACATGTTCAATTGTAATTGCAGACTCTCCCTGCAAATCCTTCTGCTCAACGTTATAGTTTGTCATTTCTGTTGCCAGATTCTATGCCGCAATTGTCAGTGTGGGGAGAAAATCAGCCAGCGGACGATTCGCGTTTACTCCCAGGCGCTCTTTCATCTGCTGCGTCGTATTTCCGCCAAACAATGCAACATCACCTTTTGAACGGATCCGGCCGAATCCAGCATCATCCACGCCTCGTTCATATATGTTCTGAGATAACCGCTTTTCAGACTCGCGAAGGCGTCCTCTCGCCTCAGAGCGTTCAATATAGGCAATCCTTTCCTCTATCAGTTCCTGCTTCCTGGTCTGTACAGCAAAATAGCTCTGAGCGAAGGCAATCTCTTCTTTCTTCGGATCTCCATTCTGAGCAATTAGATAGCATGCATAACGAGTTAGCATATAATCCTTAACCGGACGTTCAGCACCTTTTCCCAAAGGTATCATTTTCGTGACCTCACGAAAATGATCCGTGACTTCCGTCCCAGAACTGATACACGATTCCATTTTTAGTCTTATTGGTTGGAATCTTTCTCCATCTCCGGAATACTTTCGATCAACTCTGTAACTATGCCATTCAGCTGTTTAGCATTTTGATGCGTTATCACCGACCTTCCGGTTTGTTCTTCAATCTCTTTTCTGGCATTTCCGGCGATTCGTCCGCCCTGTCGTGAAACCTTGCGGTTTTCTTCCAATCCTTCGGGATTCTGTATCTTTGTCAACTCTGTTGTCGTGGCCTCTGCAAGCATATTCAATGCCAGTTCCAGCGTACTCATATTATCCCGGAGGTTTTCTTTTTTCAGGCCTTTCAGATTCTTATACTGCCGGGTGCTCATTCCGGACCATGCCCTTGTAATCTCATCTGTAAGGATCGCATATTCCTTACCCTGTTCAACGCCATGGGATTTCCACTGATCTGTCAATTCTTTTCTCGCACGGATGGTCTGAAGCCTTTGATTGATCCAATCCTCTGGATAACCAAGTCTTGCATAGGTCTCCAATGCCCGGTCAATTGATAGTTCTGGATCTATCGTCTCCTCGATACGTTCACGGCCCACCTGCGCCAGCCACACTTTAAAGGGCTCTGCCTTTTTTGAGGGTATGGATTGGATCAATCGAAGCAATTGCTCTGTGCTGGCTACGTCTGTCATTCTTTTTTTTCCATCTTTTGCAGTCATTTTCAACTGGTGACAATTTGTCACCAGTTGACTTCCCTCATCATTGAGCCGTTGTTTAAGTTTGTTCCAATATTTTCTCGCCTTCTGATAATCCTGCTGTTCGGTTAAAACACCGATAACATCCACAATCGAAAAATACCATTCTTCGTTTTCCTCATCCCATGCAGTCCGTATAGGCTGGTCTTCAAATAACTGCAATTTGCTCTGGTTCATACCTGCTCCTTTCCGACCTGTAAACCTGAATGGGCACCGCGAAATACTTTATAATCCCAGCAGCCGCTCCAGTTCGTCCATCTCTACGGCAATCTGCCGTTCAAGCTCGCGAAGGCTTGCCATGATTTCCTCTGTGGGAGGATATTCTACGGGCACGTATTCTGTCTGCTTGTATTTGTTGATGGAAAGGTCGTAATCATTGTCGACAATTTCCTGTTTCGGTACAAAAAAGCTCTGCTCTGTGCGCTTGCGGCCGGCTTCTCCATCGAGGTTACGGAATCTTTTGATTATGTCCGGAATGTCGTTTTCCTTTATCTGGCTGCGTTTGTCGTCCAGGCTGAATCCGTCGGCTTTCATATCATAAAACCAGACGTTATCTGTGCCGCCGTGCCCGGTCTTTGTAAAGATCAGGATGGCAGTGGAGACGCCGGCATAAGGCTTGAATACGCCGGAGGGCATGGAGATCACGGCCTGAAGCCTCTGGTTTTCGATCAGTTCCTTTCGGATCGCCTTATGAGCAGTAGAGGACCCGAACAGCACTCCGTCCGGTACGATGCAGGCGCATCGGCCGCCCACCTTGAGGGTCCGGACAAACAGGGCCAGGAACAAGAGCTCGGTCTTTTTTGTTTTGCAGATCTTGAGCAGATCCGTGGATACCGTGTCATAGTCGAGGGAGCCCTTGAAGGGCGGATTTGCCAGAACCAGGCTGTATTTTTCGCGGTCCGGATTCTGGTCGGACAGGCTGTCGCGGTATTCGATGAAAGGGTTGTCCACGCCGTGCGTCATCATGTTCATGGCGCCGATGCGGAGCATGGTGCGGTCCATATCGAAACCATGGAACATATGGTTCATATAATGATCTTTGTTCCGGCGGTTAAAGAAAACATCTTCCTTTCGGTTCTCTTTGAGATATTCGCTGGCCGCCACCAGGAAACCGGATGTGCCGCAGGCCGGATCGCAGATCACTTCGTCCGGCGCGGGCTCCATCAGGTCGACCATCATGCGGATGATATGCCTGGGCGTACGAAACTGTCCGTTCACCCCGGCAGTAGAAAGCCTGGAAAGCAGGTACTCGTAGACGTCGCCCCGGATATCTGAAGATTTCACCTGTGCCATCTGGTTATACATGGCATCCATGGAAGTTACGATCTTGTCCAGCATCAGGGGAGTCGGAATTTTGAAGATCGCGTCATCCATATATCTGGCATAAGCGCTGTCCTTATCGCCATGCAGATTTTTGATGAAGGGAAACACCCATTCCAGGACAACGCTGAACATTTTTGCTGCGGGAAAATCATGGAAGATGCTCCATTTCAGCTGGTTCCCTGCAATTGTCCGGTCGCCGATCCGGACCTCGTTTGCAAAAATGCTTTGATAGGGGAGGCCCAGCATGGCCGCTTCTTTTGCTCGCAGATTATCCGAGTCATCAAGGTCATGGATGAACATCATATAGGTCATCTGCTCAATGACATCCAGCGGATTGGTAAGACCGCCGGTCCAGAATATTTCCCAAATGCTGTCGATTTTATTTTTCAGTTCGCCTGTGATCATTGATTTTCATCCTCCTGGTCCCAATTCCATCTGTATTTGATGTAACGGCCTGCGCCGAGTTTTATGATCCTGCCCTGTCTGGTCAGCTCTGTGAGCGTCCGCTGCACCGTTGTCTGGCTGACATCCGGTACCTGCTCCACCAGTTCGGCTCTGGTGATCGTGCCCATGTGATTTCGAATCTCTTCCGCGATCCGCTGGGGTTTGGACATCTTTGCGGATGTAAAAAGCCTGGTTCGATCAAAGAATTCGCGATAGGACGCGGCCACGACGCCCAGAAGATATTTAACAAATGGCGCATAGTCATTTTTTTCTTCGTGCCATCCCGCAGAGCCTTCCTGAAGAACTTCATAATATGATTCCTGGCTGTGCTCGATCAGCTTTTCAATACTGATATATTTGCCGACATAATAGCCCGACTGATAAAGGAGAAGAAGAGTCAGGAGACGGCTCATTCTTCCATTGCCATCACGGAAAGGATGAATGCACAAAAAGTCCAGAATGAACATCGGCATGATCAGGAGCGGGTCGACATCCGGCTCTTTCAGAACCTGGTTATAGGCGGCGCATAAGCGGTCCGCAGCTTCCGGAGTCTCCCATGCAGGAACCGGCTGGAATCTGACCCTTGCATTTCCGTGCTCATCAACCTCTTCAATCGTATTATCGACATTTTTGAAGACCCCGCCGGTTCCGGCCCCCTGGAATTTATAAAGATCTCTGTGAAGCTGGAGAAGAAAGGCGGCACGGACCGGAATGTAATCATAATTCTCATGTATTGTATTCAGAACATCCCTGTAACCGGCAATTTCCTGCTCATCTCGATTTCGGGGCATGGTCTTGCCGAGAACGATCTTTCTCAGACGTTCATCTGAAGTATAAATACCCTCGATTTTATTGGAACTTTCCGTACTCTGGATCCTGGCGATACCCACCAGATCTTTAAGTACATCCGCGTAACGCCCGGCGATCAGACGCTGCTCCCCTTTATATTCATGAATTGAGGTGAGCAGGGAAACGATCTCCGGCGTCAGCAGTTTTTTCCATTTTTCTGTGTAATCATAATTTCTCACGCAGGCATCCCCAAAATATTCTGACTGCAGGGCCGGAGCGCCTTTGCGCTTGCGGCCCTGTGACTATACTGAGCTTCGTCAATTTGCACAAACAGCTGAAGGGCCTTTGCGCAGCTCCGAAGGAGATGTTGCGGCCAGGTACTTAGTACCGCTGCCAGCGAGCTAGAGCGCGAGCGTGCCCGAAGCGTTTGTGCAAAGGGACGAAGCGGGCTTGGCAAAACCAATTTTTGTCCCCAGCATAATAATATACCCTTGATATATGCCGCCGTCAAGCCGTCTATCTTAGTCAATTTCAAAATAATGACGAAGCAAGCGGCAAAAATGACGATATGATCCTATAAATAAAAAATGCTTTCCCGGCGCTGTAAAATTGACACCTGTCTTTTTCACCGTTAAAGTATATGTAGCGTTTAAACACAGATTCGGATAAGACCGGCGTAAAGAGGGAGGGCACTTCAATTGAAAACGCACAGTTCTTCATTTTTTCAAAAGGGAGGAAGGTCTGTCCTGGCCCTGTTTACAGCTGTCATGCTGTGTATTTCGGGCTGCACTTCTGTGAGCGGTACAGGCGGGAAGGACCTGGCCGCAGCGGGAAAGGATGCCGCGGACACTTCGCGCTATCTCAGGATCACGGGCACTGAGCCGGACACGGCGGATCCCCAGTGTACCGCCAGCTATTATAATGTACCCCTGAATGTTTTTGACCGTCTGGTGGAGGTACAGGTGGATGATGACGGAAACAGCAGCTTTGTGCCCTCTCTGGCTGACTCCTGGGAGATATCCGACGACGGTCTGGTCTACACCTTCCATCTGCATGAGGGTGTGACCTTTTCAAACGGTTCACCCTTAACATCCTCTGACGTGGAATACACTCTGATCAGGGCGATCATCTGGCCCGATTCCCAGGCCGGGGACATCGGCGAGTATATTGTGGGGGGCGAAGAGCTCAGAGACGGAAAAACCAGGAAACTGGAGGGCTTTCGTTCGCTCAGCGACCTGGATTTTACTATTACTCTTACCTACCCTTATGCCGCCTTTCTGGCCCTTCTTTCGATTCCCCAGTATTCCATCCTCGATCAGGAAACTACGGAAGCGGCGGGAGACCGTTTTGGAAAGGATCCGGAGGTCACGGTCGGAACAGGCCCCTTTGTGTTTCGCGAATGGAATCCTGGCAAAGAGATGATCCTTGCCGCCAATACGGACTGCTGGTCGGGCGCCCCTGGCTGTGATGGCATATTTATGCATTTTGTGATGGACGCAGAGGCCAAGAGGCTTATGTTCGAGGAGGGGGAGCTGGATATTCTGGACCTTGAGGATCTGGGGATCGATGCGGAATATTTTATCCGCGGAGATATTTACCAGGATCGGCTGTGCCATGGAAGACGGGTCGGCCTGACCTATATTGCGCTGAATGAATCGGTAAAGCCGCTGAACGATGTCCGTGTCCGGCGCGCGCTCCAGCTTGCCCTGGACCGCAGCGCGATCTTAATGAATGTATATGGCGGGAGAGGGACCCTGGAAAACGGGATTTATCCTCATGGCCTGATTGGTTTTAATCCGGACCTGCCCGAGATCCCTTATGATCCGAAGGAGGCCGCGGCCCTTTTGGCCAAAGCCGGGTATTCCGACGGTTTTGATCTGGAGATCACCGTGGACGACGTCTCCTCCTATTACAGCGGGGAAATTCTGGAACTGGCCGCCTCGATGTGGGAAAAGATCGGCGTCCGCACGACTGTAAAGACAGTGGATGAAAACACATTCCTGGAACTGCGCAGAAACAGTCAGATCGCCTGCTATGCGTCAAGGTTTTCCGTTGATTATAACGATCCGGACGCGATGATCTATCTGTTTTTCGGAACCGAAGAAGGAACCAGGTCCCGCAGCCTGTGTTATGGCAGGGAGGATATCATCGACAGGGTCTTTAACGCCTGCAGCATCGTCAGTGATGAGGAGCGTCTGCAGGAGTACAGGGACCTGGAGCGGATCATCGCCCAGGAAGACTGCGCGTGGATACCGCTTTTTTCCAACGATCATTATTTTATCGTCAATGAAAGAGTCCGCAATTTCCGTGTATCCTGGAACGGATGGTCCGATACCCAGTATCGGAATGTTGTCATCGAAGATCCTCAGTAGGATCCCGGCACAGCCGGTCAGAAGAGGTGTGTAACAATGCGTTCTATCAGGACAAAAATCACTGCGCTGACGCTTGCCGCCATATTGATCAGCATACTGTCCTTTGGGCTTATCGGTATCTATTTTATCCGGGCGGAAAGCAGGCAGATGTCCGCTCAGACCCTGAGCCTGATCTGTGAAAACAGAAAAGATTCGCTGAACGATTATCTGAACAGCATAGAGCAGTCCGTCAACATGATCTCCCGCTA
>DEPS01000130.1:6716-32468 GCA_002358875.1 Lachnospiraceae bacterium UBA3386
ATCGAAAGCGCTTTTGAGAGTGTCGCCAACCACACGAACGGCATTGCTTCCTGCTATTACCGGATCAATCCGGAGATCACGACATGCGCGAAAGGCTTCTTTTTTTCAAAAAAAGGGAATTTCGATTTCCAGAAGAGGGAACTGACCGATATAGCGGCCTATGATCCGGACGATATAGACCATGTGGGCTGGTATTTTATCCCGCTTAAACACGGCAGGGCAAGCTGGATCGATCCATACCACAGCGCGAAGCTGGATGAACAGGTCATCTCGTACGTCGTTCCCATATACAAGGCGGGGACCTTCATCGGGGTCATCGGGATGGACATCAGATTCGACACTCTGGTCACACAGATTCAGCAGTTCACCAACTTTGAAACGGGATTTTTCGCCCTGACGGATGAAGACGGCCGCATCTATTATCACCCTGAATTTGAGATGGGCACAGAACTCAATACGGCTGCCCCTCAGCTTCGCAGCATGGTAAAGGACATGCGTCAGCAGTCTTCGCTGCAGGAGCTGATCCGTTACGACAGAAAGGGTAAGAAATGGCAGATGACCTACACCACCATAGCCAACGGAATGAAGCTGGCTGCCGCGGTGGAGGAGTCCGAGATCAATATCTACTCAAATAATCTGACCAAGGTGTTTGTGATCACCGGAGTGCTGATTATAATGGTGTTTGTCGCTTTTACGACGATTTCCATGAAGAGTGTGACAAGACCTCTGGAAAACCTGACAAACGCGGCCAAACAGCTGGCTGACGGGGATTACGACGCGAAGCTTAATTATGAAAGCAGCGATGAGGTGGGAATACTGACCAGTACCTTCAGCATGATGAGAGATACGCTGAAAGCTCATTTTAATGACCTGAGCGCCAAAGCCTTCCGGGACGACCTGACCGGGGTCAAGAGCAAGCATGCCTTTGTGGAAGCGGAGGGAGACCTGGGCCGGCGCATCGATGATCACACTGTGACGGAATTCGCCCTGGCCCTGTTTGACCTTAACGGCCTCAAGGAAGTCAACGACACCCGGGGACATGAAGCCGGCGACCGGTATATTAAAGAAGCGAGCAGGATCATCTGCACCAGATTCAAGCACAGCCCGGTCTATCGTATCGGAGGGGATGAGTTCGTCGCTATCCTTGAGGGTGAGGACTTCGAGAAACGCGATGAATTGTTTGCCGCATTTGAAAAGCAGATGGATGACGATCTGGCGCAGGGAAGGCTCACGATCGCTTCCGGCTGCTCATGTTTTGATCCGGCGCTGGACAAAAGCTCCCATACAGTGCTTGAGCGGGCGGACGACAAAATGTATCAGAGAAAGAGAAAGATGAAAGAGCAGAGTAGTAATGGCGGATGATTACCGGCTATGCCAGTCTGACATTGAAGCTGTGCGCTGCGAAGGGGAGGCCCGGATCATCGACTTCCGCAGTCCGTTTACGGCCATGCATTCCGCAGGAGTTGCAGCCTCTGCCCGGGAACTTGCGCGCCTGGCGGGTATGACAGATGAAGAATGCAGGATGATGGAAATTGCAGGCTTTCTGCACGATGTCGGCAAGCTTCACGTTCCCAATGAAATTGGAAGCGAGAAAATAACAAAGCATGTGTGCAGAGAGTATCTGACACTTGCTTTAACTGATTTGGACCGGTTTTTTGACTGGCGAAAATGCTTTTTAGAGCTCGAAAAGCCTGTGGTCCTTATCCATCCTCAGCCTGCGGTCGGCGAGAGAGTCCGCCAGCGATCTGCTGTGGGTGGCGATCAGGATCAGCCTGTTTTTTCCCTTCAGGGAACGGATGCAGTCCGCGATCCATTTCTGGCCGTCCTCGTCCAGGCCGCCAAGGGGTTCGTCCAGGATCAGGGCCTGGGGCTCCATGGCGAGGACCGCGGCGAGCGCGCAGCGCTTTTTTTCGCCGCCGCTAAGATGAAAGGGGGCGCGGCGGCGCATGGGCTCCAGCGAGAGCATGCGCAGATAGTGTTCCGTGCGCGCGCGGACCTCCTCTTCCCCAAGTCCCAGCTGCCACAGCCCGAAGGCGATCTCGTCCTCGACGCTGCGGGTAAACAGCTGGGATTCGCTGTTCTGGAAGAGATATCCGATCTTGCGGTGGAAGGCGGCTGCGTTTTTCCGGTCCTTTAAAAAACGCTCTGTCACGGGCTGGCCGTCCAGAAGATAGGTGCCGGACTGAGGAAAGGCCAGACCGTTCAGGATGCGGAAAAGGGTGGACTTGCCGCAGCCGTTGGGGCCGGTCAGGACGCAGCATTCGCCGGGCTTCATCTGCAGGCTCAGACCGTCGAGGGCCGGCTGACCGTCGGGATAGTGGTAGGAAATGTCATTTAAAACGATCATGGTTGTGGTTATACCTCTTTTTTATATTTATCCCCGGTTCATGTAAAAAAAGACAGCCGTAAGGGCGGGAAGGATCAGGAAATAGACAAAATCTGCAGGGCCGGGTCTTTCCCGCCTGAAGGAGCGGAAGGTGCCGTCAAAGCAGCGGCATTCCATGGCCTCGGACACTTCGACGGACATTTCGCCGGCGTGTAAAAAGACAGAGCCCAGGATTCCGCCCGCGGCGGTCATTCGAGCCCTGTCATACTGCTTTCCGCGGTCAGAGACAGTGCGGAGGGTGACAGCCTCGGACATATTCTGGCAGAGGCGGCCGAGAACGACGAGGAAGCGGACGGTCATGTCCAGGGTCAGGACAAAAAGCTGCGGGACATGCAGGGACTGGAAGGAGGCAGTGATCTCCTGCCATGACAGGCTCTCTCCCAGGAGGGAGAGGACGGACATGGATGTCAGGATCTTTAAGGCTATGGTCAGCATGGTCCGGGGATGCCCCAGAAAGACGGCGGGAAGCATGATGAAAATGGAAAAAAGAACGGGAGGCACGATGGCCCCGAGGACCCGCAGAAGGCTCTGACCGGGCAGGAAGGCCAGACGCAGCAGCTGTACCGCCAGGATGATGAGAAGAAAGACCGCGTTGCGGGAGGCCGCGCACAGAAGGACGCACCAGAGGGCGGCCAGAAGGCGCAAAGAAGGAGAGACCCTCTGCAGAGGGCTCTTTTTTTTCGCCGTATAGACAGCGCCCGCATCACGGTCTGCGATGCGGGCAAGGATCTTCATGATCTTAGTCGTCATATTTACTGTATCTGTTTTTACAGGACTTTAACCTCTGCTTTTTAACGGAATTTTCACGGCAGACAATGAGAGGCAGTGTGGATCGTGAGAAACTAAGTAACAGGGATTTTATGCCTGCCTTTTTTTCGGAGTTTATGCCTGCGCGGCGGCCTTGCCGTTCTTTGCGAGAAGGCTCCAGGCCCGGAAAAGGATAATGAGCAGGGCGGTCCCGATGACGGCGGCCAGGATATAGGCGGTCCAGTCCGGCAGGCCCTCCAGAGAGTAGTCCGGCAGCAGGGAATTGTAGGTGAAGCCGTTCAGCATGCCCTGGGGGGTGTAGCCCGCTCCGGTCTGGGCGATCTCGTCGATCCCCCATTCGCCCCAGGCGGTCCCTTCCGCTAAAAGCCCCAGGGGCGTCAGGACGATGAGGGCGCCAAGCAGAAGCCGGGTCCGGAAAGAAGTTCTCTTCTGAGCTGAGACTGCATTCTTTTCCGCAAAAGAGGATTTTGATACAGCTGAAGATCCTGCAGCAGCAGAAGAAGCGGCGGTCGAAGCAGCGGTTCTGCCTTTATAAGGAGCAGCCTCCTGACCGGCGGTCGAAGAGACGAAGGCATAGATGGCAACGGTAAAGATCACTTCCGCGGCTCCAAACAGTGTGATGTGCCCCAGCATCATGCCCGGGATGGCGATGTTCAGGCCATATGGGCAGTAGAGAGCGTTCCCCGCCGCGTCCCGAAACAGCATGGGCTGGATGCCGAATTCAATGGCGGCGCACAGAGCGGCGGCATTGATGCCCAGATAGGATCCGACAGCCGCGGCAATGAGATCCCGGCTGCGGCTGTTTCTGCCGCCGGCACCGCGCAGACTGCGTGAAGACGTGCCCGAAATAAAGGCGGAAGGATTTCCTCCGGCCCGGTCCCGCAGGCCCGGAGAGATCAGGCAGGCCGCGGCGTAGCCGACGAAGGGAAGCACAAATGCCATATTGAAGCAATTGGCCCCGAAGGCGAGGATCCCGCCGTCCCCGAAGAGCAGGGCCTGCAGGAGCAGGGCAACACTGACACTGATGCAGGCTGCATAGGGTCCTAAAAGCAGGGCGATCAGCGTGCCGCCGACCGCATGGCCGGTCGTTCCTCCGGGAAGAGGGACATTGAACATCATCCCCAGAAAGGAAAAGGCCGCTCCGACTCCCATCATGGCGATTTTTTCCCTGGGCAGCTCAAGCTGGATCTTTTTGATGGAAACAGCCCAGGCCGGGATCACGGCGGCTGTCATGACGCAGCAGGTCTGAGGGCTCAGATAATGGTCTGGAATATGCATAATTCCCCTTTCGATACAAAACGATATAACAGTCCTTTTGTCCGGAGGATTTTTTCTGTCCGGGAAGGCGCTTTTTGCATTTCTGACCTTCCTTTTATCCGGAGCGGCTGCTTTTTGCGGATAAGCAGCTTTTCAGACATTATATCTGTGTGCAGACCGGTTTTGAAGGGGGTGGGGGGGATAGGTGAGCCGGAGTATCGATCCGCACGATGTCATCCGCATCGATGCTGCAGCTGTCAAGGACGATCCGGCGATGCAGCGGATCGGCCTTCCTCAGAATCCCTGTGACAGTCCGGCAGGTCCCTTTTTTTCCAAAATCCTCGCTCTGCGTATCTTCGCACAGCTGAAAAAACGTGACGCGCACGGATACGGGGGCTTTTCCGTCCTGCCGTCTGCCGGCTTGAAGCTTTTGCAGAAATGCCAGTTGGCGGTCGAGTTTTTCTTTTTCACACTCGGTCAGCTCGTGCCGGTCCTCGTAGAGGACACGCTTTGAGGCGACCGCCTCGCCGAAGCCGCGCAGCGCGTCAAAGGGGGCAAAGATCTTTGCCCGTCGGCTGTTCTCCATCGGCGGATGCTTTGCGAAAAACGCGTCGTAAGTGTCTGTCTGTCCCGGGATCCCGTGCTGCGGGCGTCCTTTTTTTAAAACCTCCGCGTAGCGAAAGCCCGGGGGCATGGGCATGGTTCCGATTGTCATGGACATAGCGGCCTCCTTCTTTTATATATTATGATGCAGCGGTTAAAAATTTGTACTTTTTATGTGCTCCCTGTTTCTTTTCTGTGCATACCATAACGCATTCAATGTCCGTCTGTATGGACATTTGAGAAAATCGAATGTTTGTTTGAAAAACCGGCCTCTAACTGGCAAGTAACACAAAAGAAGCCTCTATTTGTCTGAGTTAATTGTTTTCATTGACTAATGCAATGCGGAATGATACGATAGTAATAATGAATTGGCAGTAATTTTGCGGAATAATGACACTCCTTTTTGTGCATAATTTGCGGGGGAGTTCCGCAGCAATTACGGGATGATTCAGATTCATAAGGAGCCGCGCGCCGGGGCGTAGTCCTGGTTTTTTAAACCGCCCTACAGCTCTGGGCAGTGCTGCACGAAGCAGGTCGTTAAGTCTTTTGTTTTTAGGAAAGGAACACCCATGAAAAGTCTTCAGTATTCTGTCAAAAATCCCCTTGGCATTCATGCCCGTCCCGCAGCCCTGCTTGCACAGGCCTGCACGGATATCAAGAGCAGTGTGACCCTCGAGTGCAACGGAAATGAGGCATCCGGGAAAAATGTCCTTCAGATTCTCGCGCTCCATGCCGCGAAGGGTTCCGTCATCACTTTTACGGTAGAAGGACCCGACGAAGATCTGGCGATTGAGAAGATCCAGGATGTTCTTGGCCGTATCGCCCCGAAGGACAAAAAAACCAACGTCCTGCGCGTCGCCTTCTATGGGACGAAAGATTATGACCGCATCTTCTTCAGCGAGCTTTCCAGGGACAAGGGAGAAGGCACATACAATGTTGATATCAAGTATCTGAGCAGCAGACTGACTGTAGAATCCGCGCCTCTGGCCAAGGGCTATGATGCTGTCTGCATCTTTGTTAATGACGAAGCTCCCCGCGAAGTCATCGAGATCCTCGCGGACGGCGGCGTAAAACTCATCCTTCTTCGCTGCGCGGGCTTCAATAATGTCGACTCTGCTGCCGCTAAGGAATTCGGGATCAAGGTCCTGCGCGTCCCGGCATACTCCCCTTACGCTGTTGCGGAACACGCGATGACCATTATCCAGGCTGCAAACCGCAGGATCCACAAATCCTATGCCAAGGTTAAGGACAACAACTTCGCACTGAGCGGACTTCTTGGCGTCGACCTTCACAACAAGGTGGCGGGCATCCTCGGCACCGGCCGCATCGGACAGATCATGGCCCGCATCTGCAAGGGCTACGGCATGACCGTCCTCGGATGGGATGCTTTCCCCAACAAGGCACTCGAAGAAGAAGGCCTTCTTACTTATGCCAGCAAGGAAGAGGTTCTCCGCAAGGCTGACCTGATCTCTCTTCACGCTCCTCTGATCATGGGCGAAAAGGGCACCTACCACCTGATCGACGAAAACGCCATCAGCATGATGAAGGACGGCGTTATGCTGGTCAACACTTCCCGTGGTCCCCTCATCGACGCTGAGGCGCTCATCAAGGGCCTGCGCGCAAACAAGTTCCACGCTGTCGCGCTCGATGTTTATGAGGGCGAGGATCCCAATGTCTACATGGACCGCTCTGACGAGATGATTGACACTGACATTGTCGCGCGTCTGATGATGTTCCCGAACCTGATCCTGACCTCCCATCAGGCCTTCTTCACCAGAGAAGCACTGCAGGCGATCGCTGCCGTCACGATGGAAAATGCCCGCAACTTCAATGAGGAGCTTCCTTTTGGCATGGCAGAAGTCAAATGATCTTCCGGCGGTAAATAATCTCCGGGATTAAAAAATCATCCAAAAAGGCAGTCCTCGCAGGAAGGGACTGCCTTTTTGGGCTTTTTGATGTCCGGAGCCATTGTATTTGAGTGATCAATATTGAATAGTGCTGAACCGCCATCAGGCGGTCAAAAGCTGCATGGCAGAGCGGCATCGGATGATGAAAAAGCCTTTCCAGAGGAAAAAGGGAGAGACAGTACTGCGATGAAGGGAAAAAAGAGAGAAGAGATCAGACGGACAGGATCAGACATCCACTCCTTCAGGGGAAAAGGCTCACGGACTGATCACACGGGGAACCGTCGCACTGTAATAGCAGTGTCGGCGGCGCTTTTTGTGGCTGCAGCTTTTTTTATGCTCCCGGAAGCTTCCGAAAGAGCTTATGCGCAGGCCTTAGTAAGCTCTTCTGTACAGACCTTCAGAGCGGCGGCAGGAAAAGAGTCCGAACGGAAAGCTGCGGAGGCAGAGGCGGCAGAAAAGGGGGCCGAACGGAAAGCTGCGGAGGCAGAGGCAGCAGGAAAGGGGTCCGATCAGAAATCTGAGGAAGCGGAAAAGTCTGTTGAATATGTAAAGAACCGCTGGAATTTCGTGGAGACCTCCATGGACGTTTCGGGAGGCATCCCGGAGGATATACGGGGACGTCTTGCGCTGATCCGTGAGGCCGGAAAGCTCAGAGTTGCGACGGAACCCCATTATGCCCCGCAGGAATTCATTGATCCCTCACTTGAGGGGCAGGACCAGTATCAGGGGGCGGACATGGAGCTTGCCAGGCTCATCGCAGAGCGTATGGGCGTGGAGCTCGAGATCGTGCCTTTGGAATTCACGGAGGTGCTTTCCGAGACCGCAGCAGGCACTTATGACCTGGCGATTTCCGGCCTGGCCTATACGCCTGCGCGGGCCAATTCCATGGAGCTCACAAAGGGATATCATTATTCACAGGATGATTCCAGGACAGGCTTTTTGATACGCAAAGCTGATGCCGGGGAGATCCGGGACGCACAGGACCTTACAGGCCGGGATATTGCTGCCCAGGCCGGCTCCCTTCAGGAACTGCTGGCCTTGGAAAATATCACGCAGTACAGACAGTTCATCCGCCTTTCCTCCATGGAGCAGGTCTACAAGGCGCTCGAAACGGGGATCGTGGATGCAGCGGCGGCGGACATTGAGACGGCAAGACTCTACATAGAAAAACATCCTTCCTGCGGCCTGGTGATTCTGGAGGACATCAGCTACCAGCTTGAGGATGAACTAAGGGGTGACCGGATCGCTGCTCCCGGCGGGGAGATCGAGCTGGCGGCGTTCGTCAACGGCGTGATCGATGAGATCCTCAAGAGCGGTCAGTATGAGGAGTGGTTCAAAGAATATCATGACTATGCCGCAAGGCTGGGTCTGTAAAAGATCGGGGCGGATAAGTGTGTTCCTGTAAAAGCGGGCTGCTGCTATAAAACATTTAAAAGCAGCGAATTCTGCGCCTGCGCGTTGGGGAGGAATGGCTGTTGTGAAAAAGTGGAAATCCTGGCAGATCAGCCTGTTTGTACTGTTATGTCTTGCAGCCAACGGAATCGGGAGGATCGTCGGGAAAAAGTATTTTCTTCCTGTGTGGCTGGATTCTTTCGGGACGGTGTTCGCAGGTTACGCGGGCGGTCCTGTCTGCGGCGCTATAGTCGGAGCAGTGTCTAACTTTATGTTCGGGGCAATCAACCATGCCTCCCGCGTTTACTCTCTGACGAGCATTGCGCTCGGAGTAACGGTCGGCTTTGCCGCGAGAAAGAATATGTTCAGGGATCTTCTCGGATCTTTGACCGTGGCGGCTGTCGCCACGGCCTTCTGCGTGCTGGTTTCCACTCCTCTGAACCTTATATATAACGCCGGATCAACCGGAAACCTGTGGGGAAACGGCGTGTCGGCCTTTCTTTCTTCCGTCGGCTTTCCCCTGGTGCTGAGCGCCCTTACAGGGGAGTTCTGCGTCGATTTTCTGGACAAATTCCTCACCCTGGGTATTTTCTATGGCCTTCTTCGTATCTGGAAGGAAATTGCGGCGCGCAGGGAGAAAAAGCTCAACCCGGATGCAGGAAGGAAGCCGGACACTACGGCTGTCTATTCCGGAAAGCATCTGGGAATGGAGGAAAACGACAAAAAACCGGGCCCCTCTTCCTGCGACGACAAAAAGAAAGCGCCCGGAAGCGGGGCCGCGCGTCTTATGATCATGGCGCTTCTGCTTCCCGCTCTTTTGGTGCGCCCTGTATGTGCGTCTGAGGAGGATCTGACGAAAGTCAGGGAGGCGAGTCCGACGGATCTGCCGGGAGCCCGGCCGGCCGATGCGGCCGCGGCAAATCTGGCAAATGCCCCGGGGGCCCGCCCGGCCGGTGCGGCCGGCACAATTTATTCGGAGAAGGATCCGGCTGAGACCGGCTTCGACGCGGCCTATAATGACTACGTTCAGACGGTCTTTGACAATAACAACGGGATTCCCTGCGGGGAGGCAAATGATATCGCCCAGACGAACGACGGTATTCTCTGGATCGGGACCTACGCCGGCCTTTACCGCTGCAACGGGTCCGAATTCCGCTGGATGGACGAATACGAGTCCGTCCGAAACGTCAACTGTCTCTTTGCGGATATGGAGGGGCGCCTGTGGATCGGGACCAACGACAACGGCCTCGCTATTTCGATCAATGAAAAGATCGTAAATGTGCTTGACGAGGACCAGGGGCTGCCGTCCAATTCCGTGCGCTGCATCACGCAGGGCTCGGACGGCTATTATTATGTGGGGACGGCCGGCAGCATGCAGGTGCTTGAGCTCAACGACGGTCTGAAGAAGAAGGGGACCTTTCCGGAGGTGGGTCAGGCGCGCTCCATCGATGCGGACAAGAAGGGGAGCGTAGCGGCGGTGACTTCCAACGGGCGTCTTTTTCTTTTGAAGGAGGGGCAGATCCGGAGTTCTCTCAGGAGGACGGATTCCAACGGGACCTTCGAGAGCTGCGGATTTCTTCCGGACGGAAGGCTGCTTGTGGGGACGACGTCCGACCAGATCTATATTTACGATATTTCAAAAGGATATTTTGCGGAAAAAGGCGTCATCCGGTGCGAGGGGCTTGTAAACATCAACGATTATTTTCCTCTGCCGGACGGAGACATTCTGGTTTCCGCAGATAACGGGATCGGTTTTCTCGATTCCAGGCTTCGTTTTCATTCAATCAATGTCAACAGCTTCAACAATTCCATCGACAGTATCCTGGTAGACTACCAGGGAAATTTCTGGTTCGTTTCTTCTCGCCTGGGGCTTCTGCGCCTGGCCAGGTCGCCCTTCAGGGATATTTACGGAACTGCGGGGATCGGGAAAAAAGTCGTCAATGCCGTAGAAAAATGGAAGGGGTCATATTATTTCGGAACGGACAGCGGCCTCGATATTGTGGATGAAAAAGGCCGCACCGCCATTACAACTCCCCTTTCCGAGCAGCTGGCAGGCGTGCGGATCCGGTGCATCTACGCAGAAGAAAAAGAAGACGACAGTACGCTGTGGATCTGTACCTTTTCAAAGGGGCTCTGGGCAGTGAAGCCCGACGGATCCATCCGCGTCTATGACGCGGAAAACAGCGTCCTTGGCAATAAGGCCAGGCTGGTCCGCCCCCTTTCGGGCGGCAGGATCGCGGCCAGCGGAGACCAGGGGCTGATCTTCCTAAGGGACGGCGAGATCACTGAATCCTTCCCCTACATGGCAGAGGGAATCGGGACGACCATCCTGACGGTCGCAGAGATGGATGACGGGACGGTCCTGGCCGGCACCGACGGAGACGGAATTGCTGTGATCACTGCGGCGGATACCGGCGGCAGTTCTGCCGGGGAGAGCGCTCCGGCGGAAAACGGGAGCACGGCCGCAGCAGAGGAAGATGGCAGCACGGCCATGACAGGCGAAAGCGTCAGCAGCGCTGCAGAAACAAGCAGCGCCGCAGAAACCGCCCGCGAAGTTCTCCACATCCGCCGCAGGGACGGGCTGAGCTCCGATGTCATTCTGCGCATCGTCCGCGACAAGGCGGGGGACGGAGCTTTCCTCGTCACGAGCAACAGTCTCTGCTGCATGGACGGAGACAGGAATGTGCGGCGGCTGGACAATTTTCCTTATTATAATAATTATGATGTCTGGCAGAAGGACAATGACACGCTGTTTGTGACCGGCAGCTCCGGCATTTATGTCGTGAGCCGTGAAGAGCTCCTCTCCGGAGCGGAAACCATAAGCTTCGACCTTCTGGATTCAAAGAAGGGTCTTGGCAGTGCCCTGACGGCCAATTCCTGGAATTATGACGACGGCGCGGGAGCTCTCTATCTCCCTGCCGATTCGGGTGTCTTTGTTCTTGACACTGAAAAATATAAGTCCGATACCCGCTCCTACCGCATGATGGTCTCGGGCGTCCGTCTTGACGGAGTCATGCACGGGGTGGACCGCAGCAGCCCGATCAGCGTGGGAGCCGGTATTTCCAGGATCGAGTTCTTCCCTGAGATCATCAACTACTCCATTCAGGAGCCCAATGTGGGATATTATCTGGAGGGATTTGACGAGGACTGGCACATCATGCCCCAGAGCAGTCTGGGCAGCATCACCTACACGAATCTCCCCGGGGGAAATTACCAGTTTCATCTGGCGGTGTTTGGAAACAGCAGGTCGGAGATCCTGGAGGAACAGATCTATCCGGTGGTCAGGGAAAGAGAAATCTATGACCACGTCTGGTTCCGCTTTTACATGCTGTTTATCCTTCTGTCTTTCGTCGCCTGGATCACCTGGTTCGCCGCGCGCGTACGGATGAGGCGGATGATGGAGATCCAGCAGCAGGAGCTGGAGATAGCCAAGCAGCAGGTCGAGATGGGCAACGAGACGATCGCCGCCATAGCAAATACGGTGGACGCCAAGGACGAGAGGACCAGCCAGCACTCCTACCGTGTCTCTGAATACGCCTATCTTATGGGAAAAGAACTGGGCATGACGGAGGAGGAGTGCAGGAACCTGCGCAACGCAGCCCGGATGCATGACATAGGAAAAATAGGCGTCCCCGATGTCATCCTCAACAAGCCGGCCCGCCTCACGGACGAAGAGTATCAGGTCATGAAATCCCATACTCTTATCGGCGCTGATATCATGAGGGACTTTACGCTTCTCAACAATGTCGTTGACGGCGCCCTCTATCACCACGAACGCTACGACGGCAAAGGCTATCCCGCAGGCCTCAAGGGGGAGGAGATCCCCTATTACGGGCGCATCATCGGTGTCGCCGATGCCTTTGATGCCATGACGGCCAACCGCGTCTACAGGAAACAGATGGACTTCGATTATGTCCTGAACGAAATGCGAAAGGGACGGGGGACCCAGTTTGACCCTAAGATGGTGGATATTCTGCTGCGCCTGATCGAAAACGGCACCATAGACCTGCACAAGCTCTACCAGACAGGAGAGTCGGATGACTCAGGACACAAAGATGCGCTCGGGCAGGGGGGACAGGAATGAAAAGAATCAATCTCATCACAGCCGCGACCTGCTTTGCTGTACTCTGCGCCTTTACTTTTTTTTACCAGCTTCGATGGGGAAACAGCTTCACCGGCCCCCTGAAGGTGGGCTTTATCTACGAAAACGACGGGACAGCCCCTTATTCCTATAACTTTGCCCTCGCTGAGACAGCTCTTGAGGATAAATACGGGGAGAAGGTGGAGATCCTGTCCAAGAGCAACGTCCTTGAAGCAGAGGCGGAGATCCCGATCTGTGAGCTGGCCCACCAGGGCTGCCGCATTATTTTCACCAACAGCCACAGCGGTGATTTTTACGAAATGGCCTCGGCCTATCCGGAGATCCAGTTCTGCCAGGTCTCATGGGGCGGAGAAAAAACGGAAGACCTGCCGGACAATTACCACACCTTCAACGGCGAGATCTATCAGGGCCGCTATGTGAGCGGCATTGCTGCCGGCATGAAGCTGCGGGAGCTGATCGATAAGGGCGTCATCACTCCTGAGGAAGCCGTCGTAGGCTACGTGGGCTCGTATTCCAGTTCTTATGTTATTTCCGGATACACCGCATTTCTTCTGGGCGTCCGCAGCGTGGCTCCGGAAGCAGTGATGCGCGTGCGATACACTCATTCCTGGAGTAACTTCATATTGGAAAAGGACTGCGCCCGCAGCCTCATTGAAGAGGGCTGCGTCCTCCTCTCTCACCACACCGGTACGATCGGCCCCGCCGCCGCCTGCGAGGAGGCTGCGGAGGGGAGAGGACGGAGGATATATTTTATCGGATATAATGAAAGCATGATCTATGACGCGCCGACCTGCGCGATCACCAGCACCGGTATCGACTGGCGTCCCTATATCGTCGGCGCCGTCGGCGCCCTCCTGGACAACTCGGCGATCGAAAAGACGGTCCCCGGCAGCGTCCACGGACAGGATATGAGCGCCGGATTTGACCGGGGCTGGGTGCGCATGTTCGAACTCAACACCCGCGTCGCCGCGCCCGGCACCCGCGAGGCCATGGACGAGGCGGCAAAAGCCCTCGCGAAAGGCCGTCTGAAAGTCTTTGAGGGCAGCTATACCGGTACTGATCCCGACGATCCCGATGACCGCATCGACCTGTCTTCAGGATATACTGAAAACGCCCGTTCCTCTTCTCCTGACTTCCATTACGTTCTGGACGGCGTGATCACGGTGGAAAACTAAAAAAGTGCAGGCGTAAAAGGCAGAGTGAGTGATTCTCCCTCTGCCTTATTTGTTATGTATTTATGAAAACGATAAAAAACGCTACATAAAGCCCGGATAAAATAGTATAATAGAAAGTGGATTATTGTCTGTGATGATTGACACTCGCAAAACCTGACACGGCAGAAAACCAGGAAAGGAGGAAAGCGCGCGTGAAAGACAAAATACTGAAAAAGCTCGGCTCGGAAAAAGGCGCGTCCATCACCTTCGCCCTCCTGCTCTTTCTTGTCTGCACAGTACTGAGCTCTGTGATCCTGTCTGCGGCTACTGCCGCCTCCGGACGGATGGCCAGAATGGCGCAGACGGACCAGAAATACTATTCCGTGACCTCGGCAGCAGAGCTGCTCAAAGACATATTTAAAGATAAAACCGTGACAGTGGAAAGGGTCGTCACGGAAGAAGCTGACAAACATTATTCCGGAGGTGCTGTGACGATACAATCGACAGCGCGTACATCAGATATGACGAGGATCCTCCTCGATAATGTGGAGCTGGATACAATCACCTCTACGGGTCTTAACAAGTCAGCGGGAAGTTATACAGCTAATGATACCCGGATCACGACGCCCGGGGTAAACCAGGGGATTAACTCATCTTTTGCTGCGGAAGCGGCATTTAAGATGGTTGAGACATCTCCGGTAACGGTCGAATATATGAGTTTGTATCCGTCGCAGATTGCCGGCAATTCAAGCAGGAATGTAATTGTAATAATGAAGGCCATGGATAGTGAGCCGCTTGCTGTGCTGGTCACGGAGACAATAAATCCGCAGGAGAACGGAATCACGGATTTTGGCGTTGTCACATTTACCCTGCGCAACGCCGTAAAGAAAGAAGGAGAATCCGGGTACACGGAAGCGCCTGATAAGTATCAGGTGAAGCTTACTTTTGCAGCGGATATCAGTAAAAATGAAAGCGTTAAAGCCACGGACCAGAGACCATACGAGATTTCAGACAGCGGAACTGAGGAATATAAATTCAAGACAGTCACAGACACGACGACTACTACTACGCTCAAGTGGAAACTGCTGAGGGTGGAGTGATCGCTCCCGGGTATTTACAGGAGGGAGTTATAATGGACAGTATCAGGGGAAAATATGCCGGGGGAGGTCCCACGGCAGAGGGCTCCATAATAAAAACACTGCGGGAAAAACTGATTCGCAGGCTGCGCAGCAATTCGGGAGAGTCGTTTGCGGAAACGCTCGTGTCTCTCCTTATTTCCGTACTTGCTCTTACGATGCTGGCCGGAGCGATCTCTACAGCTTCCGGACTGATCACAAAGAGCAGAACAAAAATCGATTCCTATCAGGATAATATTGAGGCGGTCATTGCCGCGGAGTCTGTCGGGATCAAAGGGACAGTGACGATTGAGAAAGAACTTACAGACACTATAAATATTGCTCCTTTGGACATTGTTTTTTACCGTACTTATTTCGGTAGTACTCCTGTGGGAATCTATAAAAAGAAGGCGGAATAAGATAAACTGAAAAAGGCATAAGGACAGATTTAAAAGGAGCGGTGCCCAAAGAACCGGGCGCGATCGTGGAGGACAGATCAAGGGCAGGGTGGTGTGCGTGATGAAAAAAGAGTCAAAATTAAAAAAAAAGACCGGCTTTACCCTTGCGGAGACGCTGCTGGCGGTCCTGATCATGCTGATGGTCTCTTCGATCGTGGCGGCGGGTATCCCGGCAGCGAAGAACGCCTACGAGAAGGTGGTCCTTGCGTCAAATGCTGAGGTTCTTATGTCGACTGCAGTCTCGGCACTGCGAAACGAGCTGGGAACCGCAAAAGACATCAGTCTTGCAGACAATCAGACAGGGTTGGTCCCCGGGACGACGATCACCTATTTCAACGCGGAAAGAAGGGCGATGTCGCGCCTGTATGTTCAGGACAATAATATTATGCTCCTGCGATATTATTTTGATGGTAATGAATTTACTATGGATACAGGTGTTGTCCCCGGGCCTGAACGGCTCATTCCCGAGAAGACAGCTACGGGAGACTTGCAGGTAAAGTATGATTCGGTGGTATACGATCCGGCAAAAGGAACCATCACCTTCAGCGAATTTAAAGTGATGCGTGGAAGCACGGTGCTGGTCCAAAGGGGTACAGAAGGAAAACTGACGATCAGAACCATTTCGGAGTAGCTGCCAATATTATCGACTCGCATAGCTGCGGGCGCCAAAGCACTAAAGTTGTATAGTCGGAATTTTTTGCAGCGTGACATGATAAGAATAAAGGCTTTCTGCCGTGCGGAGAAGGTTTGCATATGGAGAGAAAAATATCTACAGGAGAAAAACGGAACAGGGCCGGGAAAAATATCGGGGGAAACAGGGGTATGACCCTGGCAGAGATGCTGATCGTCATTGCGATCATCGGCGTCCTGGCAGGGGTGGCGTTTATTGCCGTATGGAACTATCTCCGTTCTCTTGCCCAGATCGAACGGGACGGCATTGCCAGGGAAATTTTCGTTGCGGCACAAAACCACCTGACCGCTGCAAGGGGAGAGGGATATCTTGGCCGTATCGAGAATAAAGACGGTATGACACAGGATGAAAAAGACGGGATCTTCGGTTACAGCGAGGGAGCCCAGGAGGTCTATTATTTTGTTTATTCTCCCAACGCAGGGACTTATACGGACAGTCAGAGTACTGTTCTGGATCTGATGCTTCCTTTTGGTTCTATCGATGAGACCGTCCGGGCGGGAGGCAGCTACATTATCCGCTACCAGTATGATACCGGCCTTGTCCTGGATGTCTTTTACTGCTCGATGAAGGGTTCGCCGAAGGTGTTCAACCATGAACTGACAAAAGAAGAATACACAGACGTAAACAATCTGAAGGGAGAAGAGCATAGAGCAGGAAGGAAAAAATATGCTAATAAAGGAAAAAATTCCGTCCTTGGCTGGTATGGGGGTACGGAGTCGGCATCTCTTCCTTCACTGACGCTTGGGATCCCGACAATAAAGGTCACGAATGCGGAGAGACTGTATGTGACGATCACGGATCCCAACAGCGATAAGGCAGGAGCAGCCCTGAGGCTCATTATTACAGGAGAGACCAGCAGGCACTCCCGTTATATAGACGTGTATACCAGCTCAGCCGGCCGGGATTCTACAAAAAATTCATGGGAAATAGAGCTGGACAATATTACAGAAGGCGCTTCTCATTTTCAGGGGTTGAGTTTTTCTGACGGAAAGACAGGAGAAGAACTGATTCCGGGAGAAAATATCACGCTGAAAGCGGTGGCATACAGCACAAGCGCTCTGGCAAATATCATGTACAGCAATGAAGCGACAACTAACAGCCTGTTTGCTGACGGAACGACAGCTAACAGCCTGCTTGCTGACGGAACGACAGCGGCTGGTACAGCATATATAGAAAATTTCCGGCATCTGGAGAACCTGGACAAAAAAATTTCACACCTGGACGATAATGATTCCGGAAATGCTCTGAATATCGGAAAAGCTGTTCAGAGAAAGGATCTGGACTGGTCGTCCGATGATTCCGGATACTGGACATTAAATAAGATAAAGCCTTTAGATGGTAATGCTGTCACTTTGTACTACCCTATAGAGCCGGATTACGCTCTTGAATATGACGGAGACAGGCACAGGATCCAGAATATCGCTGCATCGGGAGAGAATGCAGGTCTGTTTGGAAATGTGGCACCGGCGGAAGGCACCGTCATTTCTGTCCGGAATCTTGAACTGATCGATTTTCATATCACCGGGACATCCACTGCCGGGGCGCTGGCAGGTTCGCTGAACGGAGTTGAAGTGACCAACGTGCTTGCAAGAAATACGGACAATGTGAAAGTCACTTCCAACACTGATAAAAGATGGATCACTGCGCCGGAAGCCGGCGGTTTGGCCGGCGGTTTGATTGGAAAAATCACCGGCGGGAAGGTTCAATACAGCGCGGCTTCCCTGGTAGTAAACGGTTCCGGAACAGCCGGCGGTCTGATTGGTACTGCTGAAGGGACTGACATAACCGGCTGCTATGCGGGCGGACACACACAGGAGGGCTCTTACGAGAAGTGGGTCGAGACTGCCGGGCGTAGTTATGATGTGACCGGGGGCACAGCCGGCGGCCTTGTCGGAAGCTATACAGGGGCCTCGGAAAAAAGCATCAGCAGCAGTTACTCAACATGTTCTGTTTCGGGCAGCAGCAAAGCCGGCGGATTTATAGGCGATGGCAAAGTGAAGGCGGGAGACACATCGGGAGGCACTATATCAAAATGTTATGCAGCCGGACTGGTGGAGACGGGCCTGATCAGCGAAGATGGCGAAAAGGCGGCAAATAAAGGCGCTTTCGCAGGAGCGATGACCGCTGGAATAACTGCCGTTAATTGTAATTATTTCGGAATCGTATCGGAAGTGAAAAAAGGGAGCGCATCCGAAAATGCTCCTGACCACTACCTCGGGGCTGTCGGAGATGACATCCGTACAGGTATCGAGGCCCTGGATCTCAGCGCGGAGGACTATAATAATTTTGTCGGCGATCCGGACGGCTGGAATGATGCTCTCGCATACGATCCTGTGCTGATGAAATATTATGGAGGGAAATACAGTCTCAAGTCGGTAGAGGATTGTGACACTTCGGTTCTACTTCCGGAGGAATATACCTGGAGTACCCTGTATGTCAACATTCACTACGGCGACTGGCCGGCTCCGGAGGTCTTTGTGATCAATACCAGATAGAGAAAAGCTTCCTGAGTATCTGACGGTGCGCTCCTGAGGATGAGGAAGTATTTCGCGGCGGGATCCTGTGGAACGGAATACGGACAAGAGAGAAAAAAACGAATAAAGACCGCATAAATATAAGCACGTGCCCAGGAGTGGAAACTCCGGGGCACGTGCTTTTTTCCTGAATTGTTCTTTGATCCATCCCGAAGGAAAGGTATATGGAGAGTCCTGTTCGCGCTGTCTCCCGGGAGAAATTACTGTACTTCCCCGGCCTTCTGGTAGGTGAAGGCGCAGTAGCCGCGGCGGATGACGGGGCTGGCTGTGAGGTGGAAAATGTTTTCTCCTTCATTGGTGAACCGGGGCTCAATGACGGTCTCGTTAAGGAGGGCGGCACGCTGGGCGATGTCGAACCATTCGTCCTTGAGGGCGGGGAAGAGGGTGCGGACTCTTTTTCCCAGGAGCTCTCCGGCGGGCTTGCCCAGCATTTCGCAAAAACGGCGGTTGACGTAAAATACTACGGCGTCGGTCACTTTTTCATTGACGTCGGTCACGGTGTGATAGACGACGTAGGGGATGGGCAGGTTTTCGTAGAGGTGGAAGAGTTCCTGGGCGCGGGCGCTGCGGTGCTCGGAGGGAGCGTTGCCGCCGTGGTCGGCCAGAAGGCGGATCTGCGCGGTCTTGGCCTGCTCTTCGAGGTCCTCGGATTCAGAGAAGAGTGCGCACCCGATGGAGAGGTAGAGGGTAAGGGGGGTGCCGTCTATCTCCCGGATTTCAGCGGCGGCTGCCCTGATACGGGCGTGCATTTTCTCCATGTCCGCGTGGGAGCAGTTTTCCGATCCGGCGCCGCACGGTTCTGCCGGAAGGAAATTCGACTCTGCCGTAGGTTTTGCCTGGCGGAAAATGACAAACTGGTGTCCGGAGTAGCGCCCGACAGCGGAGGACTGGCCGAAGAGGCGTTTAAGAGCTTTTCCCAGTTCGATAAGAACTTTGTCCCCGAAATCGTGACCGTACTGGCTGATCAGGGAGATAAAGTCTTCTACGGAAACATTAATACGGGCGAAGTCGGCATTTCGGAGAAAATACTCGTCCCGGAAGGCGTTTGCTTCTTCCTGGAGGCCTCTTGCGTTCAAAAGGCCCGTCATCATGTCGCGCCTTTTAGTCTCTATTCCGCGGCTGTCATTGGCAGTGAGCAGATCCGTGTCGATGAAATAACCCATAAGCCCCCGGATCTCGCCGTTTTCGTCGTAGATGGGCTTTTTGCTGGCAAGAATGTCGCGGTTTTCTCCGGCCCGGATGCAGTGTCCGGGGACATTGATGGTCGTGAGGCCTTCGTTGATGACAAGCACTTCATCGTTCATATACTTGTCAGGCCGGATGTGCCAGCCCAGCTCCTCGTCGCTCTTTCCCAGGATCTCCTCTTCGGATTTGAAACCGTAGTAGTCCAGAAAGGCCCTGCTGGCCCCCAGGAACCTGCGGTCGCGGTCTTTCCAGAAAATGCGCAGCATGTCGGAGTTGACCAGGTTTTCCCACAGAAGGCCGGAAGGCAGGAATTGATCGACCTCTTTGCGTATCCGCTCTCCCGAGGCGGTATCTCCAAAGGGAAGCTCCTCAGGATAGAGGTTGTGGATCAGCAGCAGATAGATGCCGTCGCCCAGGCGCTGGAGGATGTGCTGCTTCCAGGCATACTCCCCGTGGTGAATCCGGCTGCGGAAGCTCCGGCACAGATAGGTCCTTCCCGACTTTTGAAGGCGGTCCTCCAGGGTGTCGAGATCCATATGGGTGAGGAAGCTTTTCCTGTCGTCGGGGAAGATCCAGCTGCGGGCGTATTCCTCCCCGAGCGCTCTCACATTCGAGTGTCCGGATACAAGATCCGTCCGGGTCGTTACGTACAGGGGAGAGATCTCATCTTTTTTCAGATCGATGAGGGTAATGCGCTCGAACAGGGAGTAGACCTGACGCAGGGCGTTGTCCAGAAGATCGGTCTCCAGAGCCTTGGAGGCCTTGGAGAGGTTGCTGATCCGGAAAAGGGCGCTGTAGGCATCCTTTGAGCGGGCGATACATTTGGTCTGTGCCTCGTAGTAATCCCCGTTGGAGATAAAATACATCTGACCTTCATCCCGTGAACGCAGGGAATCGACCAGGCTGAGGACGCGGCCGCTGATCCGGGTGAAGGGCTGGGGCTTTCCAAGAAGCTCCTGTGTGAAGATATTCGCGATCAGTCCCGTTCCGCGGGCCATCTCCTCAAAGGCGGTGTTGTAGTAAAGGATGCAGAAATAGTCCTTGTGGACCTCCGAGATGGCGAGCGGGATACTGTTGAGCTGGCTTGCGCCTGTCAGGCTGTCGCGTTCCTTCTGTGACATGAAGGGGGCGGCGCTGAGCAGGTTGACCTTTCCGATATCGTCATAATATTTCCGGTCCTGGGGCAGCTCAGCGGAAATGCCCGTCCTGCGAATGTGATCCATGATCTCATCATAGGGCATGGGGCGGCCGAAATAATATCCCTGCACCTTTTCGCACCCGATATTGCGCAGGTAGCTGAACTGCTCCTCAGTTTCCACGCCCTCGGCGAGAGTGTGGATGCCGATCTCCTTGGCCATATGGATGACAGAGGTGAGGATGCGTCGGGAGCGGAGGTTGAAGGAACTCAAAAAGTGCATATCGAGCTTGAGCTCGTCGAAGGAAAAGTCTTTTAAGCTGTTCAGGGATGAATAGCCGCTGCCGAAGTCGTCCATCCAGACCTGGTAGCCTGCGCTGCGAAAGCGGTCCACGACCTTGCGCAGCAGTTTCTCGTCATCAGCCATAGTGCTCTCGGTGATTTCCACGCGCAGGTAGTCATGGGGAATCTGGTAATGGGTCGCGATACCGTCCACCATTTCGAATACATCGCACAGGAAAAAATCAAGCCGGGACAGGTTGACGGAGACAGGGATGGGAATTTCCCCCGCGTCCAGGACGGCGCGCAGACGGGCGCAGACCTGGCGGATGATGCATTCGTCCAGAAGATGGACGGTGCGGTTTTTTTCCAATACAGGGATAAACTGGTCCGGGCGGATCATGCCGCGCACGGGATCGATCCAGCGGGCCAGCGCCTCAAAGCCGCAGAGCTTGCGGGAGATCGTGCGGATGACGGGCTGATAGAAGGGCCGGATACAGTTTTCTAAAACAGCGGACTGAAGATTATCGGCAATGTACTGATCAAGATTCTGTTCCATAGCAGCTTTGAGTCCTTTATCATCAGAGAGACATTTTCAGACAGACAAAAAATTACCGTACGTAATATTATAAAGTATTTTTGGGCCTAAAGCCATTGTAACTTTCAAAAACGGTCGATGCCGGATTCTCCCTGCACGGATGCGGCCGTGGGAAGTTCAACGTACTTCAACCCCAAAACTTAAGCAATTCAAATTTACATAAATCGATAGCACATAATTCTATAAGAACGACTTCTTTTATTTGAAATTACGGCCAGTGTCTGTTATGATATATACACTAATAAATAGGATAAACTTGCTGTTATGTCGCCTGAGCTGTCATGACAGCTGAACTGTCAGACGGGGAAGCTGCCTTGTTACGCAGGCTGATTTTTTATGATTAATAGAGAACGGCAGCTCAAGGAATGGAAGGGAGAAATGTGTTATGAAAACAACCATTGGGCGCAGGGGCATTGCATTATTCATGGCGGTGCTGGTGTTCGTTTCCTGTCTGCCGCTTCTTACGTCATGCAGTGCGGGAGGAGGAAAGAGCGGAGGGGAACAGAAAAAGGAAGGGGGAGCCGCGGACACATCCCGTTTCCTTGTTGCCGTGGAAGACGAGCCGGATACGGTGGATTTCCAGTGTACGACCATTTACTACACGGTCGCGACGAATGTCTTCAACCGTCTGGTCGAAATGGAGTCGGACAGCGGGGGAAATGTGGCGGTCAAGCCTTCTCTGGCTGAGTCCTGGGAGGTGTCCGACGGAGGCCGCCGCTATACCTTTCATTTGAGGGAGGGCGTAAAATTCAGCAATGGATCGCCGCTGACATCCTCTGATGTGCTCTATACTTTTACAAGGCTGCTGACCCATCCGGAGTCCTGCAATCAGGATATCATAGCGATGGTCGAAGGAGCTTCCAGACTTGAGAGCGGGAAGGCAGACCGCCTCGATGGTTTTGAGATCCTTGGAGATCTTGATTTTGCCATAACTCTTGAGCAGCCCTTCGAGGCTTTTCTGGCCTGCCTGTCCATGCCGGGCGCGTCGATTTTGGACGAGGAGACCACGGAGGCAGCAGGCGGGAGCTTTGGGAAGGATCCCGCTTATACGATCGGGACAGGGTCATTCATCCTCAGAGACTGGGAGGCGGGAAAGGGAATGATCCTTGTGGCGAACAAAAACTGCTTCGAAGGGGAGCCTCATTGTGATGGCCTCGATCTGCGGTTTATAAAGGATTCGGAGGAAGTGAGGAGGATGTTCGAGAGCGGTGAGCTGGACATCCTGGATCTGGACGAGATGAGCAATTCGGAGGAGTTTTTCATCCACGGGGAATCATATAAGGACAGGATCTATGAAACTCTCCGGATCGGCACGACTTATATCGCACTCAATGAATCCATAGCGCCGCTTGATGACGTCCGGGTCAGAAAGGCACTGCAGTATGCCCTCGACCGCTCCATGCTGCTGGATACGGTCTATGGCGGGAGGGGCTATGTAGAGAACGGAATCTTTCCTCACGGGCTTTACGGATATAATCCGGATCTTCCGGAGATACCCTATGACACGGACGGGGCGAAGAAGCTGCTCGCCGAGGCGGGATATCCTGACGGATTTGACATGGAGATCAGCGTGAAATCCTCCTCCAACCAGTGGGAGATGGCTCTGATGAAGCAGGTCTCATCCATGTGGGAGAAGATCGGCGTCAGGGCGCCCATCGTTGTACTCGAGGAAAATGAATTTATGAAGCTCAGAAAGAGCGGGAGCCTTACCTGCTACACGGCTATGTGGACGGCGGATTTCAACGATCCCGACAATTTCATCTATACCTTCTTCGGGAACAGTAAAAATACGTCCTTCCGGAGCCTGTGTTATCCGGATGAGGAGGTCATGGCGCGCGTTCGGAATGCGAGGACGATTGCGGACCCTGAAGCACGTGTGAAGGAATACAGGGAGCTGGAGGAGAAGATCATTCAGGAAGACGCGGCATGGATTCCGCTGTTTTCAAGACTGCGGACCTATGTGACATCGGAAAGGGTGGAGGGCATTCAGTCCTCCTGGAACGGCTCGGTAAAAAACAAATACAAAGATATAACGATCAGGGAATGACCGGCCCGAAATCTGCCGTAACAGACGGGAGTTGGTAAGAAACAGACGGAGGACAGAAGTTTAAATGTTTTGCCCGATGGCAAAACATTTAAACCGCATTTGTGCCGCTTACACGGCCCAAATTGCCTGATCCCATCGGAGAAACCGCCTTCGCGGATTTCTCCTCGGGATGCCGCACTGACGTGCGGCATGGGGTATAAGGATAGAAGACAAAGGACAGAAGAAAACAGAAGGAAAACGATTCAAGGGGGGCTCATGAAAAGGAATTTTATTTTTTTCAAAAGGATGAGTCTTTTTCTGGCAGCGGCTCTGACGGCAGCTGCCCTGTCCGCCTGCTCCGGCACAGGCCGGGAAAACTCCCTGCCGTCTGGAAAGGATGAGGCGGAGAAAAAGACTTCAGAAAAAGAGAGCAAAAGCTCAGATTATCTGGTTTCCATTGAAGATGAGCCGGATACGGTGGATTTTCAGTGTACTTCGGTCCATTATACGATAGCCCAGAATGTGTTTGACCGCCTGGTGGAGATGGAAAAGGATGATGAGGGAGGCGTGAATATCCTGCCGTCACTTGCTAAGTCCTGGGACATTTCCGAAGGCAGGCGCTGCTATACCTTTCATCTGAGGGAGAATGTGACCTTCAGTAACGGAGAGACTCTGACCTCGTCAGATGTGCGCTATACCCTTGAGAGGCTCCTGAGTCATCCCGATTCCTGCAACCAGGATATCGCGGAGATGATCGAAGGGGCAGAAAAACTGGAGAAGGGTGAGGCAGACAGCCTGGCGGGCTTTGAGATCCTGAATGATCAGGATTTTTCCATCACGCTGACCCAGCCCTTCGAGGCTTTTCTGGCCTGCATGTCCATGCCTGGGGCGTCCATCCTGGATGCCGAGACGACAGAGAAAGCGGGAGAGCGTTTTGGCAGGGAGCCCGCGTGGACGGTCGGGACAGGTCCCTTTATTCTTGATAAATGGGAACCTTCAAAAGGAATGAGCCTGATCGCCAACAAGAACTGCTGGAGCGGAAAGCCTTCCTGTGAGGGGCTGAGACTGCTTTTTATGACGGAGGCCGAGGAAGCAAAGCAGATGTTTGAGGAGGGAGAGCTGGATGTCCTTGACCTGGACGAGCTGGGCGACCTCGCGGAATTCTTTATCCACGGGGATATTTATCAGGATAATCTTCGGGAGGTACAGCCGATCGGGATCACCTATATCGCCCTCAATGAATCAATGGGACCATTGGCGGATCAGAAGGTAAGGAAGGCCCTTCAGATTTCCCTGAACAGGGAAGCTCTCCTGGACGCCGCCTACAGCGGGCGGGGGTCGGTCGAAAACGGGATTTTTCCCCACGGACTTTACGGCTATAATCCGGATCTTCCGGAGATTCCCTGCGACCCCGATGAGGCAAAAAAGCTGCTGGAGGAGGCGGGGTATCCTGACGGCTTCGACCTGAAGGTCAGTGTAAAATCCTCTTCGACCCAGTGGGAGCGCAACCTCCTTACGCTGGCATCCAATATGTGGGAGAAGGCGGGTATAAGGGCAAAGATCGAGATTCTGGATGAGAATGAATTCATGAGTCTTCGAAAAAGCGGGAAGCTCGCCTGTTACACGGCTACATGGACGGCGGACTATAACGACCCGGACAATTTTATTTATACATTTTTCGGAAATAAGGCCAATACCTCTTACCGGAGCCTGTGCTATCCCAGGGAAGAGGTCATGAAACGGGTGCGGGACGCGCGGGCGATCGCGGATCCCGCGGCGCGCCTTGAGGAATACAGGGAGCTGGAAAAGATCATAGTACAGGAGGACGCCGCCTGGATCCCCCTGTTTTCAAGGCTCCGCTATTATGTGGTCTCGGACAGGATCGAAGGATTTAAAGCCTCCTGGAACGGATCGGTCAAAAACAATTACAGGCATATGTCCGTAGGCAAGTAGATAAAGGGCTGTGCATTCACGCCTGTGGAAGGGCGGAAACAGGATAAAAGCAGGGCGTGAACAGGACAAAAGCAGGCGAACAGGGCTAAAGCAGGGCGTGAACAGGGCATAAGCAGAGAACAGGACAAAAGAACAGGAACAGGACAGAAGCAGGCGAACAGGGCTGAAGCAGGGAGCAGCTGCGGGCAGTAAGGATTCTGAAATAAATA
>DEPS01000070.1 GCA_002358875.1 Lachnospiraceae bacterium UBA3386
GGGGATAAGGCCGGAGCCGGCAGAAAGGCGAGGCTGGAGGAAAGGAAGGAACGGAGAAGGCAGAAAAAGAAGGAAAAAGAAGAAAAGAAGGCGAGGGAAAAAAAGATTTCCGCCCAGAACACCATCCCCTACAGGGAGATGGCAAAGGACGGGACCTGCCGGGTAAAGGAGCACACGTATTCCCGGACGATCCGTTTCTATGACATCAACTACCAGCTGGCCCAGAACGAGGACAAGAGCGCGATCTTCGAGAGCTGGTGCGATTTTCTCAACTACTTCGACAGCAGCATCCATGTGCAGCTTTCTTTTATCAACCATAAGAGCAGCATGTCGGAGTATGAGAAAGTGATCCGGATAAAGCCCAAGAACGATGCCTTTGATGATGTCCGCGCCGAGTACGCCCAGATGCTGCAGGCCCAGCTGGCCAAGGGAAACAACGGTCTCGTACGCTCAAAGTACATTACCTTTTCCATTGAGGCGAACACATATCAGGATGCGAAGCCGCGCCTGGAGAGAATTGAGACCGATATCCTCAACAATTTCAAGGTGCTGGGGGTGACGGCTTATCCTTTAAATGGCGAGGAACGGCTGAAGATCCTCTATGAGACGTTCAATCCGGAGACAGAGAACCCCTTCAGGTTTTCTTACAGCCAGTTGATGCAGACAGGCCTTTCTACAAAAGATTTTGTGGCCCCGACCAGCTTTGTATTTAAGAGCGGCAAAGTATTCATGATGGGGAAGACCATGGGCGCGGCGTCCTATCTGCAGATCCTGGCCCCGGAGCTGACGGACAAGATGCTGGCGGATTTTTTGGACATGGATAAGAGCCTGATCGTCAACATCCATATCCAGTCACTGGATCAGGCGAAGGCCATCAAGCTGGTTAAGGGGAAGGTCACCGACATTAACAGAATGAAGATTGAGGAGCAGAAAAAAGCGGTCCGTTCCGGCTATGACATGGACATCATTCCTTCCGACCTGTCCACTTACGGAAATGATGCACACCGTCTCCTGGAAGACCTGCAGTCCCGGAATGAGAGAATGTTTCTGGTAACTGTTATCTTTCTCAATACAGCTAAGACGAGGCAGGATCTGGAAATTGCCGTATTTCAGACAGCAGGTATCGCGCAGAAATTCAACTGTGTCCTGCGCAGGCTTGATTACCTTCAGGAGGAAGGGCTCATGAGCAGCGTGCCGCTGGGGATCAACCTTGTCCCGATCACAAGGGCCCTGACAACGACCGCTACGGCAATTTTTGTTCCCTTTACGACGCAGGAGTTGTTCATGCCTGGTGAGTCACTGTACTACGGCCTCAATGCCCTGTCCAACAATATGATCATGGTGGATCGCAAGATGCTCAAGAACCCTAACGGCCTGATCTTGGGCACGCCCGGCGCCGGCAAATCATTTTCCGCAAAAAGAGAGATCACGAATGCATTTTTTGTCACGGAAGATGATATTATTATAGGAGACCCGGAAGGCGAGTATTACCCTCTGGTCCATGCCCTGGGAGGGCAGGTCATTCATATCTCGCCGACCAGCCACGACTACATCAACCCCATGGATATCAACCTGGACTACTCTGACGATGACAATCCCCTCGGCTTCAAGTCCGATTTTATCCTCTCCCTGTGCGAGCTGATCATGGGCTCCCGAAACGGCATCGAGGCGGAGGAAAAATCAGTTATTGACCGGTGCCTGCCGTTCGTCTATCAGAAGTATCTTCTGGATCCGGTGCCGGAGAACATGCCTACCCTGGGGGATCTGTATACTACTCTCCGTTCTCAGAAGGAGGATCAGGCACAGCGAATTGCGACTGCTTTGGAGATCTATGTCAACGGCTCCCTCCGCGTATTCAACCACCAGACCAACGTCGAGCTGGACAACCGCATCGTCTGCTTTGACATCAAGGAACTTGGGAAGCAGTTGAAAAAGATCGGGATGCTGATCATCCAGGATCAGGTCTGGAACCGCGTGACCATTAACAGGGAAGCTCATAAATCAACGCGTTATTATATTGACGAATTTCATCTCCTTTTGAAGGAGGAACAGACGGCGGCCTATTCGGTAGAGATCTGGAAGAGATTCCGGAAATGGGGCGGGATCCCGACTGGCATAACACAGAACGTGAAAGACCTCCTGGCCTCCCGGGAGATTGAAAACATCTTTGAGAACTCGGATTTTCTTTACATGTTGAACCAGGCAGCAGGCGACCGCCAGATCCTTGCGAAACAGCTGAATATTTCACCCTATCAGCTCTCTTACGTCACCAACTCAGGAGAAGGCGAGGGCCTCCTCTTCTACGGAAATATCATCATTCCCTTCAAAGACCGGTTCGACAGGAGTACCAAACTATATGCACTTATGACGACCAAAGTTTCCGATTTAAAATCGGATACATAATTCAGGAACTGGAAATGCATTCAGGTGGTGCTGGTACAAGCTGCACAAAGCTGTGATAGTGGTCCTCAGTGTAGTATATACGCGTGCAAGCTGTATTGTATACAATCCTTTTTTGCCCCCTTGCTGGTGCACCAAGAGTGTCTATATCACACTCGCACCAGGCGTCCGCTGGTAACGTCCCACCTATATTATTGTACGTATCCCCGCCAATACACTTACCAGGGGCGTAGGGCTCGAGTGAGCCCCTAACCCATCCGAGACTTTTGGCTGTAGCCTTGCTAATGTAGTTGGGTGGCAGAGTACCATACGTATACAGGTACAGGGCAACCTGCACTGCATCACAGTAGGTTCCGTCGTGTGGTATATTTTTTTGTTTGGAGTGCCCAAGATTTGCCATAAATATCCCTCCGCATTAGGCTTGGAATGTCTTTGCGTTGGGGATATGGCAGGGTAACGCCGTCTATAACAAAAAAATGCTTATCGTTTGCAACTCTGGTTTAACTTTTATGCGCACGAAAAAGCCACCTTAAGGTGGTTCGCGGGAATTATCTTAGGAAAATTGATATTCCCTTGGGATGTCTGGAAAGTTCAAATGGTAGGCTGGCAGATGTCATTCAGGAGGAATTACGGGATTTTCGTACGTAGAAGTAACAGATTAGCATATGAATAACATAGTGGATGACAAAAGGCCGTTTTGCATTTTATGCAGACGGTTTTTTTATTGGGATTTTAAGGGAGGTGACTGAGCCTATGGCAGGAAAGCGGTATCGGGCAAAGGACCGGAAAGTGGCAAAGATGGAGCGGACAGGTCTTGTAGAGGAAAATGTCCGTACCGGCGAAAAGACCCGGACTTCAGAAGGAAGCGTAAGGGAGATCACTTTTGATGGCAGATTAAGTTCCGGCAGGATTCCAGGGGCGCAGGAACATGCTCATCTGGAGCCGGAAACTTCAGGATCAAATGTACATTCATCTGGAAGGCAGTACAGGAGTCATTCGGCAGACAGAGGATCCCGAGGCAGGGAGAAAGAAGCCGGCTACTCCAGCATGGATTACAACAGACAGGAAGCTCAGGAGTTACAGGATGCTTTTGCCTCCAGTTCACAATCAAGTAGCAGGGATATTGGGAGCGGCAGATCTCATCAAAGCCGGAATCCCAGAGAGCGGGAAACAGACGGTTCAGGAAGCCAGGAGCCATTCAATCCCTATCGCAGTGATCCATATTCAGAAAAGAGTGACGTTAGAGAATCAGCTCATTTTGACGATCAGGATGCGAATGGCCGAAGGCGGGAAGATTATACAAGTATTCGTGATAACCACGCTGAGAATGCTGTATCCAGTGAAATTTCTAATGACCGTGACCACGCTGAGAATTCCAATAGTAAAAAGCAAATACGGAATCAGCGGAAAGCGGCAGAAAAATACCGGGAACAGGTCTCCAATACTGGGGAAGGATCAGGAAGATTTGGCACAAGCATGGAGAATGCGGGATATCCTGCCAACTACATCGGACTTTCAACTACCTCATCTTTGTCTGCTCAGTCTGAGAATATTCAATATGGCCATTCGACAAGGTCGGATTCAAGAGGAAATCTTCACAATGGAGATTTGGCATACGCAGGGACAAACTCGACTCCGCCGGATAGCCGCCTGTCAGGGATTTCATCAGAAGACCTTCACCGGAAAATTCGTAAAGACCAGGTGTGGCAGGGGTTTCAGCAGGCACAGGCAGCACAGGGACAAGGGTTTTCATCATCAGGAGAAGCAGTCAGGCAGGGAACGGGCGGTCATTCGACCGGAAATCCTGTTCCCGGCACAGGAAATGAAACGGACGCATTATCCAGCACATTACAGAAATCAAAGCTGATGTTCGGGGACGAGTCTTCCAGAATGGTACGCGGCGCAGGCATGGCCATGGCGGGGCGTGCAGCAGGAAGGCTGGCATATGGGGCTGGCAGGTTTGCTTACCGCAGACTCAGGGAGGATACGGGACAGGAGGCTGAAGAAATTGATGATAGCGTAGCCAATGATGCCATTCACCAGGCAGAAAAAGCTGGCACAGGTGCAGTCCGGATGGCTTCTGCCAGAAGCCCGAATGGCAGGAAATCCGTTCGAAAAAAAATGAACGAGAAACAAAGGCTCATGACAGCAGCTTCCGGGAAGAAGGACTTGGTATCAGATGGTCCAGCTGGTATTGACAAAGGAACCGCAGGAAAAAAGAAGAAATCCTCGAAGGAGATCAACCGTTTCTGGCAGCGAAAGAGATACAAGGACGCCTATAAAAAGGCAAGGAGAACCGGCGGTGTCCTTACAGGTGCGGGTGAAAAGGCATATGGATCAGGCAGCATTTTCTCTTGGACGCTGCAGCGTATCCGCAGGATGATTGGAGGCGGGGAAAACAGCCATGTCCTCATGACGGCTGTTGCCATAGGCGTGATCACGATGCTTGTTGCAGCGTCCATTTCGTCCTGTGCATCCTTTATCCAGGGGATCGGGGCGACGTTTACAGGATCGACCTATCCGAGCACGGATACGGACATATACCTGGCTGAGGCGGCATATTCCGCCCTTGAAGCCGGGCTGAATACGGAAATCATGCGGATGGAACAGGACAATCCGGGTTATGACGAGTACCGATACCAGATAGATGAAATCTTCCATAATCCATATCAGCTGATCTCCCTTCTGACTACCCTGTATGGAGAATTCACTTATCCACAGATTGAACAGACGGGTATCCTGCAGGAACTTTTTGGGGAACAATATGCCATCACCACCTCCGTCAGCACGGAGTCAGAAACGGTCGTTGTAGAGGAAATCATTGATGAAGAGACCGGGACCATCACCCAGGTGGTGGAAGAACGGCAAAGACGGATCTTAAACATTGTCCTGCAGAATAATGGATTTGATTCTGTCACGAGACGGCACTTGACGGATACGCAGATTCCCATGTACCTGCTCTATAACGCCACAAATGGAAACCGCGATTACCTTTTTGACGTGACAGCAACCGGCGGATATCAGGGAAGGGGCCAGGACTTCGACTATACAGTCCCCGCGGAGGCTCTGTCAGATGAGCGGTTTGCCAGGATGCTGCGAGAGGCAGAGCGTTATCTTGGCTATCCATATGTCTGGGGAGGATCATCACCATCCACCAGCTTTGACTGCTCGGGCTTTGTATGCTGGGTGATCAATCGTTGCGGGAATGGCTGGAGCGTCCCTCGGACAACGGCGGACGGCCTGCGCAGGTACTGCTCCTATGTTTCGCCTGGGGAAGCAAGGCCAGGTGACCTGGTGTTTTTCCAGAATACCTATAACGCACCAGGAGCAACACATGTAGGTATTTATGTTGGCGAGGGAATGATGATCCACTGCGGTGACCCAATTCAGTACACTTCGATTGAGTCCACTTATTGGCGCGCTCATTTTCTTGCATTCGGAAGAATACATTAAAAAGAATTGTCTGATTACAATTAAGTTTGATAAAATGACAAATTAGATTGATAAATTACAATTAAATATGATAATATAAACAAAAAGGAAAAAAGTTACAATGAGTGTGATAATAAGTCTCTAAATTACAATCAAGACAGATAAAAGGCGGTGCACCTATGGCAAAGCATAAACGGGTGTGGAATGAAAGCCAATATCGCAGATATCTTGCCGAAGGTCGTGGACAGGGAACCATGGAGAACTATAAGCCGTGGGTACAGATCCAGGACTTTCCATCCAAGGGGATAGTTTCTCGCGTAAAAGGCAGAAAAACCGGCCGGGTGCACCATCTCATGTCGAATCTTGAACTGGGTTTCTTTTATTTGTTGGATTGGTCTGAGATAACAATTGATATCAGGGAGCAGTATCCGCTGGATGATATCGCAGATGCCATTTCAGTTGCTGAAGAAGCGGGAATCAGGTATCCGTACGATAAATCCAGCGGATTTCCGTATGTCATGACCAGTGATTTCCTGATTACGAAGAATGACGGAATGGTTGCCAGGGCAGTGAAGCCGACTTCAGAATTGGAGAAGCCTCGTGTGAGAGAAAAACTCGAGATCGAACGCCGTTACTGGCAGCGCAGGGGCATCAGCTGGAAACTGGTGACGGAAAAAGAAATCCCCCGTACAAAAGTCCGCAATATTGAATGGCTTTGCTCGGGCATGAGCGCGTATGAAGTAATAACAGATGAACGGCAGAGGGCGGACTGTGCAGAATTTTTTATGGAACTATATGAAAACGGGGATGTGCCGGTGGTCATGATCCTTCAGCGGTTGGAACACGACTTTAAGCTGGGGGAAGGCACAGGAATATCCGTATTCAAGATGCTCATATGTGAGAAGAAGATAACACTGAATCTGAATGAAGAAATCAATCTGACAAAGCCGGGAAAGCAGGAGTTTCATGAGCAGCAGCATCCTTATCAATGAAGTGGTGGAGGATACCACGAAAAAAACCAGGTATCGTATCTTATGGGTCGCCCCTGACAGGAATAAGGGGTTCTGGATGAGCCTTAATCCGGAAAAGATGCCGGAAGCGTTCTCACCAGACTGGTTACGGAAGGAATTGGAAAACCACTTATTCGAAAAGGTTGAAGACGCTGTTTTCAGCTGTATGGATGAAGCTGACGCTACCGATGCTTCAAAAGCACGAAGAGACGAACTCTGGGCAGCTTTGGGAGACATTCTGGAAAACGAGCCGGATATATATGACCGCCGGCTCAGGAAGGAGATGCTTCGCACTCCATCGGAGCAGCTCGGGACGTCTTACAATAATCTTTACCGATATTTAACAAGGTACTGGTCGAGAGGAAAAACGCCAAACGCATTTCTTCTGGATTACCGGAATTGTGGTGGAAAACGAAAAACCGGAGGTAAGAAGCAGGGAAGGCCGGCAGTTCATGAGGGTGGTTTTGGAAAGGTTCTTGAAGAAAAAGATACCCGGAATTTCCTGAAAGCGGTAAAGAAGTATTATCTGAAGAAGGAAAAGGCGACACTTATAAAAACCTATGAGAAACTTCTGTCAGACAGCTACTCCGTGCCGGACCCTCAGAAGCCGGGACAGTTCAGGCTTCTTCCGCCAGACGAGATTCCTTCGATTCGCCAGTTCCGCTATTGGTTTGAAAAGACATTCGATATGAAAGCCATAAAGCAAAAAAGGGATGGGGATGTGAAGTTTGAACTGACCGGAAGGGCGATCACCGGCCGCTCGGATTACCAGCTGATGGGTCCGGGCGCAAGGTACCAGATCGACGCCACGGTCGGGGATATATATCTGGTCTCCCAGTTTGATCGGAAGGACATCATCGGCCGGCCTGTCATGTATTTCGTTGTAGACAGTTACAGCCGCATTGTTACAGGAATGTATGTCGGCCTTGAGGGACCATCCTGGGCCGGGGCAATGATGGCGATCGAGAATGCTGCCAGTGACAAGGTTTCCTACTGCGCGGCGTATGGCATTACGATAACTGAAGATGAGTGGCCCTGCCATCATGTCCCGACGGCAATCCTCGGGGACAGGGGGGAAATGGAGAGCCGTTTCGCGGACAACCTTGTAAAGATACTCGGGATCCGCATCGAAAACGCGCCTCCTTACAGGGCGGATATGAAGGGCATCATAGAGCAGCATTTCCATACCATCAATACAAATGCGACGCCGTTCCTGCCCGGAAAGGTGCTTCCGGACATGAGCGAACGCGGCGGGCATGACTACCGGCTGGACGCGAAACTGGATATCCGGCAGTTCACACAGATCATCATCCGTTGTGTCCTTTATTATAATAACAGCCACTACATGGATTATTATGAAAAGAATGAACAGATGATGGAACTTGGTGTAAACGCGATCCCGTTGGAGCTTTGGAACTTCGGGATACGTTACTGCTCCGGAAGCCTGCGGACAGTCCCGCGGGATGTGCTCCGCCAGGCACTGATGCCGGCTGATAAAGCCAGCATCACTGACCGGGGTGTGAAATACAAAGGGCTGTATTATTCCAGCGAAGAAGCGCTGGCCGGGCTCTGGTTTGAAAAGGCCAGGGCCAAAGGAACCTATAAAGCAAGGATTTCCTATGATCCGAGGGACATGGGTGCGATCCTTGTGGAGGATCCCGTCAGTAAAGAAATGATCCGGTGCGAGCTGGTTGACTGGGAGTCCAAGTATGCCGGGAAACAGCAGGAAGAAGTCTGGTACGAACAGGAAAAGGAAAAATCGCGCCGGAAAAAGCATACAGTGAAGGAAGCGGAAGCAAAAGTCAATCTCGGGAAACAGATCGAAGCGATCGTTGAATCCGCGGAAAAGATGGCAGAGACGGACCGGCAGGCATCAAAAGCGGAACGCGTCCGGAACATCCGGGGAAACCGGAAAAGCGAACGTGACGAGATCCGGAAACAGGAAGCTTTTGTGGCGAAACGATCCGGCAGAGCCGGCAAAAAGCCGCCGGAAAGCTCACAGGAAGAAGAATTGTCCCCCATCATGAGGATGATCCAGGAACAGGTGGAGGAAGAGATCAAAGATGATGCCCTTTACAGTAAACGCTGAGTACCGGGAACAGGTGATCCCGGAATATCAGGGGAACCCTCTGATTGAAGCCCTTCCGGATATATGGTCCAGCGGGGAGGTCATAAACCTTCTGTCGCAGAAAGCGGCATACAACAATGGGGAACGGGAACTTGACGCGCAGTACAGGCTGCACTGCATCCACAGGCTGTTCCGTTATTTCCAGCCGCTTGAACAGCACATCGATATTGAACAGAGGATTTCCCGGAGCATCCGCCAGGGATACCTGGAACGGAATCCTCTTCTTGCTTCATATGCTACAGGGATGGCCGATGGCTACGCGGTCATGAAAGACAGGGGCTCCTATCAGATGCTGCAGGGAAGCAGGACGGCAGCGTCCGGATTTACGATCATCGGCGTCTCCGGGGTCGGAAAAAGTACGGCAGTTGAAAAGATCCTTGCCATGTATCCCCAGAGAATTATTCACACCAGCTATCATGGGAAAATGCTTGCCATGACCCAGCTGGCATGGCTGAAGCTGGACTGCCCGCATGACGGTTCCCTGAAGCAGCTCTGCTATCAGTTTTTTCACGCGGTGGATCTGGCGGCCGGGACGGATTATTTCGCACAGTACACGAGGGGCAAGTATTCCCTCGAGATGCTCCTGATCATCATGACGCAGCTGGTCCGTCAGTTCCAGATCGGCATACTTGTCATCGACGAGATCCAGCACCTGAGCGAGGCCAAGGGCGGCGGATCAGACAAGATGCTGAACTTTTTCGTGACACTGGTCAATACCATTGGGCTGCCGGTCGTTCTGATCGGAACCATCAAAGCCATGTCGATCCTGCAGGGAGAGTTCCGTCAGGCGAGACGCGGAAGCGGCCAGGGAGACCTGATCTGGGACAGGATGAAGAACGATGCGTCATGGCAGGTCTTTGTGAAATCCATGTGGAGGTATCAATGGACCAGGACCAGCGTCCCTTATACGGATGAGATGGTCGATGCGCTCTATGATGAAAGCCAGGGAATCATTGATATCGCGGTAAAGCTGTATGCGATAGTACAGATCGACGCGATCACCAAAGGGACGGAAGTGTTCACGGCTGCAGATATCCACCGGGCGGCAGACAGGAAGCTCGCATTGGTGAAGCCGATGCTGGATGCGCTCCGGAGCGGCGACCGGAAAAAGATACTGAAGTATGAGGACATCGCGACGGTAAGTATTGAGGATTACCTGTCGGCATACAAGGCTATAAAGCCAGAAGTGCAAGAGAAAACGTCGGAGCAGAAGCTGACGGTTTTGGAGCAGACAGTGATCCGGCTGATGGAGATGGAGGTGGAGCCGGCAACGGCAAAACGGCTTGCAGGGAAGGTGATCGCGGGACATAAGAACCCGGTATCGGTCGGAACGGCGTGTAAAGAGGCATACCGGCTTTATGTCATGGAAACCCCGGAAACACCTTCCCCGGAGATGGAGGATGACGTAAGAAATGCTGCCGGATATGATATGATCAGGCAGAAAGGACTTGTGGATGAAACGGAGTGGTAGGCATGGAAAGGCTCCATTTCTTTCCCTCCCCGTATCGGGATGAGTGTTTTTACAGTATCTTCGCCCGTTATTATGTAAGAAGCGGCTTCAGTTCTGCAAAAGAAGCATGCATGAAGTTTTTTGGATGTGACCAGTCCCTGCTCGCATCTACAGTGCTCCTGCCGCGAAAGCTGGAACGGATGGATTACTGGGTCGATCCTGCATGCGGTCTGACCTGCAGGGAACTGATCTGCCGTCACACTTCGTATCCTTATCAGTCTGTCGCCTACACTGACGATCTCTATCGGAAGATGGAGAAGATCATACAGGAAGGAGTTCCTGCATCAGGCATGTATCCGCTGGAACGGAGGATGATTGCGAAGCGCGGCGGCACTGGATTGGAACAATACCTCCGGTACTGCCCGGAATGCGTCCGGGAGGACATCTGTAAGTACGGGGAAACATACTGGCACCGCCTGCCACAGCTTCCTGGCGTGCAGTATTGTCCGGAACACGGCTGCCGGATTCGGGACAGTGCTGCTTCCATTGGAGAGCTACGGACGGGAATCTATCCGGCGTCATACATGCTCAGGGATAAGGAAGAACCGTCTGAGGACCCAAAACTGCAGTTAAGGGACAGATATCTCAGGATCGCAAAAGACTCACAGTGGCTGTTGGAGCATGGGCGGGAGCTTGGAGGACAACCGAAGGTCAGCCGGAAATACCGACTGTTTCTGCAGCAACGGGGTTATGCGAACTTCTACGGGATCTGTGACAGGGATGCCGTAAGGCATGATTTCCGAAGCTATTTCGGTGATGAACTGCTGAAAGACCTGTTTTATTACGCGGAAGATCCTCTTTATTGGCTTCGCTACATGCAGGAAAGCATCGGTTTTAACCTGAAACCGCTCCACCATGTGCTTCTCATGGAATTCTTCGCGGGATCCGCTGAAGCTTTTCTGAAAGAGGAGCTGAAGCCCGAGATTCCGTATGGTGCTGAATACGGTCCATGTATCAACAGGCTCTGTGGGAGATATCTGCAGGACACCGCGAAAAGAGTCCGCCTCAGTACAATGGGCCATGAGATCTGGGCATGGTTTGAATGCCCGGACTGTGGTTTTCGTTACCGTAGAAGTGATCCGGCGCAGACTTTCGAAGAATATATACGGCATCCCTGTATAACAGACCGCGGATTTCTGTACAGGGAAAAGCTTCACCAGTATCTGACGGAAACAACGCTTTCCAAAAGAGCGATTGCCCAAAGGCTTGGCGTAACCCCGGGGGTTGTCGCAAAGTATGAATGCGACTGATCCCTTGGCGGCACCTTTTGGGTACACAAAACAAGCCCTTCCTTAAAAACAGGGAAGGTTTACAAATTGCAGCAGATATAGTACAATCAGCTACAGCAATCTGATCT
>DEPS01000098.1:0-10854 GCA_002358875.1 Lachnospiraceae bacterium UBA3386
TCATTCCTTTTTTCTGAGCATAAATGGACCGCTTCTGATCAGCGCAGTTTCATAAACTGCGCACCGGCTTTACGCAGCCTGCGGGACGCCTGTTTACCGCCAATGAAGCACAGCTTCTTCCCAGCGGAGGCGGCATCCTCCGCAAGGCAGCGGAAGCCGCCGTCAGAGGTGACCACGCAGACCATGCCCACGTCTGGCTTATTCAGATATGCCCTGGCGTCTTTCTGCATTTTCTGGTCAACCTTGTCCTTTGCGGGTGCTCCATAGAGCCGGATGTCCTTGTAATCGCCACTCCTGGATATCTCCGTCCACTGGCGCGTGATGGGGTCTTTCTGGTGGTGGTAGACCTTGCGCTCCGCGACATTGCCGAGCCGGTCGCCGATGGCGACAATGCGCTCCGCGTTCTTCGCGCTGATGTTCTCGCCGTCTACGAGGATAATGGTTTTCTTTTTCATGGGGGTTCCGCTCCTTTCATCATTAAAAAAGGGACATCGAATCCGACAGGTGATCCTGTCAAATTCGATGTCCCTAAAGTGCAATCGCTTCAGTTACACAGAATAGGCGCCGTTCGATTCAGTTAGGTCCTACGGGCGCCGCACTCTCACGATTAAGGAGTGCTCGCATCAGCTTTTAAATGAGCCTTGCTTTATAAAGCAAGGTTATCACAAAAACCCGGATTTTTCAATCCTGTAAATGTTAATGATTTTGATACCGCGAGGAAGGAGGGGTTCACATGGCCGGCGGCCGATCCATAAAGGGCCTGACCGTCACCATTGACGGCGATACCACAGGCTTGTCCAAAGCCCTGCAAAATGTCAATAAGGAGATCAAGGACACACAAGCCCAGCTGAAGGACGTGGACAAGCTGTTGAAGCTGGACCCCACGAATACGGAGCTTCTTTCCCAGAAACAGCGGCTCCTCAGCGACGCCATCGGCGAGACCCGCACCAAGCTGGACACGCTGAAAACAGCCGGAGAACAGGCCAATGTCGCGCTTGCCAACGGCGACATAACACAGGCGCAGTATGACGCCCTTCAGCGGGAGATCATCGAAACCACGGAGGAGCTGCGCAAGCTGGAGGAACAGGCAAAGCAGTCCGCCACCGCCGTCCAGGAGATTGCCGCCAAGGGCGAGCAGCTGAAGGACATGGGCAGCAAGGTCTCCGGCGTGGGTGAGAAGATGCTTCCTGCGACCGTGGCTGTCGTAGGGCTTGGCACCGCCGCCGTGAAGACGGCCGCCGATTTTGATTCCGGCATGAGCAAGGTGGCGGCTATCTCCGGCGCGACCGGGGATGACCTGGACGCCCTGCGTGACAAGGCCCGCGAGATGGGCAGTAAAACTAAGTTCTCCGCGTCCGAGGCAGCTGCCGCTATGGAATACATGGCGATGGCCGGCTGGAAGACCGAGGATATGCTGGGCGGCATCGAGGGCATCATGAACCTTGCCGCCGCATCCGGCGAGAACCTCGCCACCACCTCCGACATCGTGACGGATGCGCTGACAGCATTCGGGCTTTCCGCCGCTGACTCCGGGCATTTCGCCGACGTGCTGGCGGCGGCTTCTTCCAATGCCAACACGAACGTGTCCATGATGGGCGAGACGTTCAAATACGCCGCACCTATCGCAGGCGCCCTGGGCTTTTCCGTGGAGGATACCGCAGAGGCCATTGGCCTGATGGCAAACGCCGGCATCAAAGGAAGTCAGGCCGGTACGTCTCTGCGTACCATCATGAATAACCTCGCCGGGGAAGTGAAAATCTGCGGCGACGCCATAGGTACGGTCACGATCCAGACCACCAACGCGGACGGCTCCATGAGAGAGCTTTCCGACATCCTTGCAGACTGCCGCGTTGCCTTCTCCCAGCTTTCCGAATCGGAGCAAGCCGCCGCCGCGGAGGCGCTGGTGGGCAAGAACGCCATGTCCGGTTTCCTTGCGCTGATGAACGCCGGGGAAGCGGATATCAACAAGCTGTCCTCCGCCATCGAAAACTGTGACGGCACGTCCCAGCGCATGGCGGAAACCATGCAGGACAACCTGGAAGGACAGCTGACCATTTTGAAGTCTCAGCTACAGGAGCTTGCCATTTCCTTTGGTGAAATCCTGATGCCGACGATACGCAGTTTTGTCTCTGCTTTGCAGAGGGTCGCCGACTGGCTCAACGGGCTGTCGGACGGCACCAAGCGGCTCATTACGACCATCGCGCTGCTGGTGGCGGCCATAGGGCCTGTGCTGATCGTGGTCGGCAAGGTGATGAGCGCCGTCGGCACCATCATGACCTGGGCGCCGAAGATCGCCGGGGCCGTCAGCACGGTGATGTCATGGGGGCCGAAGATTGCTTCCGCCATCGGTGTGGTGAAAGGGGCTCTTTCTTCCCTGTGGGCTGTGCTTATGGCGAACCCCATCATCCTGATCATCGCAGCCATCGCCGCGCTGGTCGCCGCTTTTGTGTATCTGTGGAACCACTCTGAATCATTCAGGAACTTTTGGCTTAACTTATGGGAGAACATAAAAACCGCTGTCACCACAGTGGTGGAGACAATCGGCACATTCCTGACGGAAGCGTGGACGGCGATTTCCACAGCCGCGCAGACCGCATGGACGGCGATCAGTGAGTTTTTCTCCGGCATTTGGGAGGGCATCCGCACAATCGTCACAACCGTAACCGAGGCGATTTCCACGGCGATCACCACGGCATGGACGGCAATTTATGAGTTTTTCGCCCCGCTGCTGGAGGCGCTACGCTATCTGTTTGAGACCATCTGGCAGGCAATCCAGATTCTCATCGGCATGGCTCTGGACGCCATCAGTGCGAAAATTCAGGAAATCTGGTCTGCCATCGTCGCTTTCCTGACGCCGATTCTTGAAGGAATCCGCGACTTTTTCCAGCAGACCTGGACGGCCATCACCACGACCATCCAGAACGCGCTGAACGTCATCCGCAAGGTCATCACCAATGTGTGGAACGCCATAAAAAGCACCATTACCTCCGTGCTGAACGCGATCCACAGCGCCGTGTCCTCGGTATGGAACAACATCAAAAGCACGGTCACCAGCATCATGAACACCCTGAAATCTTCCGTGGTGTCCATCTGGAACAATATGAAATCGGCCATCGGCGGCGTACTCAGCCAAATTGTCAGCACAATTCGCTCCGGCTTCAACCAGGCGGTCAGCTTCATCAAGGGGTTGATCGGGCAGGCGTATTCCTGGGGCCGCGACCTGATCATGGGCATTGTCAACGGTATCCGCTCGGCTATCGGCGCGGTTGCCAGCGCAGTGCGCAGCGTGGCGGACACCATCCGCTCCCATCTGCATTTCTCCGTTCCTGACGAAGGGCCGCTGACGGACTATGAAAGCTGGATGCCGGACTTCATGAAGGGACTGGCCCGGGGCATCGAACAGAGCAAGGGACTGGTCTCCGCGGCGATGAATGATGTAGCCGCCGGCATGACGCTGAGCCCGATGCTCGCCGGCGCGCCCGCAATGGCCGGGGCGAATGGAGGCACGGACAACACCGGCCTGATGCAGGGCATCCTGGACGCCCTTTCCGGCGGGGAGGCCGGCGGGGATATCACCATTCCCGTGTACATCGGGCAGGACCGCATTGACGAGATCGTGGTAACCGCCGCACAGAGGGCGAATTACCGGTCAGGAGGCAGATGATGTTTAACGAACTGAAAGTGAATAACATTGCTCTGCCCCGGCCGGACGGCGACCTGGAATTTTCCAGCGAGAAGCTGAAGACCGAGTACGAGACGGAGGCCGGCACCACGCAGGTCTCCGTCCGCAGGGAATCGAAGCTGACGGTCAAGGGCACATGGACGCTCTCCGGCGAATGGGCGGAGCTTTTCCGCGCCTGGGCGGGCATGGACACCGTGACGGTCCACGCCTATTTCCCGGAGCGGAACAACCTCACCGCGCGCGAATGCCAGTTCACCATCAAGAGCGAGAAGCATGTGCGAAACGCCCGCGCACAGCTTTCCAGGGGCGGACTGTACACGCTGTCTGTCGAGATGGAGGAATTGTAATGTACGCTGTATCGCATAAATTCAGGGAAGCCATGATGCGCCCGGTTCAGCGGCACAGGATCAGGGGCACGGTGAACGGTGAGCCCTTTACGGATGCGCATATTCTCGCCGGTTCCTTTTCCATCACCGGCCAGTGCTCGGACGCCTCCAACGTGCAGATCGGGCAGGTATACACCAGTGAGCTGAAAGCGACGCTGCTGAAAACCCTGAACCTGTCGCGCTACACCCTGATGAATTCAGAGATCGCGCCGTACTTCGGCCTTCGGCTGGATACCGGCGCCTATGAATACATACCGCTGGGCGTGTTCACCATATCGAAGGCCAGCTGGGGCGCCGTGGGAGTGGAGATCACCGCCTACGACAATATGTCAAAGCTGGACCGCAGCTTTTCCACCAGCGTCCTCGTCGGCACGCCCTTTGAGCTGCTGACGCTCGCCTGTAACTCCTGCGGCCTGGAGCTGGGCAACCGCGTCCGGGATTTTGAGTCCTTTGCCAACGGCACCCGGCGCCTCCAGTTGTATGCCGATAACGATATCGGCAACTGGCGCGACCTGGTCTCATGGGTTGCGCAGACCTGCGCCTGCAATGTGTTCGCCGACAGGCAGGGCAGGATCGTCCTGCGCGCCTTTGGGCAGGAAGTGGCGGATGTCATCGACAATGAGCACAGGCTCACGGGGGGCGCCTTTGACGATTACGAAACCAGGTACACCGGGCTTTCCGTCGTTGATATGGCGGAGCAACAGACCGTGTACTACAGCGCCGAGGTGGACGACGGACTGACCTACAACCTCGGCTCGAATCCCTTTTTGCAGACGCCGCTGGACAGCACGGTGGAGGATCTTTGCCGCGAAATCCTGTCGGCACTGGCGCGGATACGCTATGTGCCGTTTACTGTGGACATGATCGGCAATCCCGCCTATGACCTGATGGACGTGCTGCGCTTTGAGGACGGCATAGCTGACGGCACTAAGATATCCTGCATGACAAAATATACCTTCCGTTTTCACGGGAAGTATACGGCGACAGGCGTGGGCACGGACCCGGCGCTGGCGTCGGCAAACAGCAAGAGCGACAAGAACCTCGCCGGGCTGATGGCGACCGTTTCGTCCATCACCAGCTCCATCAACCGGCTGATTTACGATTTCAACACCGGGCCGATTACCGTGGGGCAGGACGAGCAGACGATGGGGATGCTGACCTATTACATCTCGCAAAGCGCGGATGTGGAGGGGCATTTCCTGATGACCTACTATGCCAGCGAGTCCACCCACCTGACGCTGCGCTTTTACGACCAGAACGTGGAAGAACTTTACTCCCCGCTGGAGATGGACATCCCGGAGGGCGAGGGCAGCATCGGCATCCCGCACGCCTATCTGAACAGGGGCGTCGGCATCCATGCTGTATATGTGACGGCAAAGGTTCTCTCCGGGGAACTGACCGTGGATACCCGCGGCGTTTTCTTCACCATCGACGCAGGCAACTTTGCGGAAGCCGTAGACGATGTGACGATGGATGTGCGTGACATCACTATGCGCCAGCTTCTGGAATCCAATGGGCCCGACCAGATATGGGTGGTGGGTATCGAGGACGGTAAGATGCTGGTAAGCCGCCGGGACTATTCCGAATCGTATTCATCCAATCCCAAGTGGACGGGCGTATACACGGCGGGCGAGGCCATAGACGCGGCTATCGAGTTTGACGGCACGTGGGCGCTGCGTTCCGGCGGGGACAACTTCACCATCGAAACAGAAGACCAGCCCTGGTACTTCTGGGTGACGCCGGAGAACGTGCTTCTTGCCCAGCGCGGCGAGGTCGAGGAGAGCCGCGTGGAGCTGGACACTGGCGTGACCGCTGTTTCAGCCTGCCGGGGATACAGCTCCAATCTGTATCCCGACCATGACCAGGGGCTTGTCGCCGCCTACATTAAAGGCGGGAAACCGTACTACCGGCAGTATGTTTATGATCCCGACCAGGACGCCAAACGCTGGCTGGACGCGGAGCTGCTCATTGATGAGGAAGTGGACTGTTTCAGGGTTCACCGGCTGAACGACTACCGGCTGGGCTTTGAGCTTTCCAATGCCAGTCGAAACCTGTGGCTGTATACCGCGCGCACCTATGTGGCGCAGGCCGTTCCCAGGGAGAAGGCATACTACAACTACAAGGAGAATTTGCAGTTTCTGTACTGCCCGGCGGATACCGACCTGTCCGTCGGCTTTGACCATTTCGTGGAGCAGGAGCCGCTGGCCATTGTGATCACCCTTGACCGGGAACTGGTCTGCTACGACAGTGGCATGCGGGATGTGGTCACGGTCGGCGGCGGGCTGGAGTATTCCGATGTGGACTCCATCAGCTTTGAAAACCAGGGCGGCTCCGCAATAATCACGGTACTGCTCAAGAATGAGCCGTCTGCGCTGATCTCCTATGTCTACGTCAATCCCGCGCACAGCAACGATCTGCAATGCCGCATCGGGGACTGGGGAACGATTGTCTGCCCGGCGTACACGGCGACCATCGATAACACGGTCTACCGCCGCATGGCGCTGGAAGACGAAGTCAGCATAGCCTATGCCGGAGGAGCAATTTCGTACATCCCCATTGGCGAGATCAGGGCAGCGGTAAAGGAAACGGTCGCGCTTGCCGCCGTTGCGGGCGGCATCGTTTATTCGCCGGTCGGAAGCACTCTGTATGAGCCGGAAACAGAGACTGTTGCGTTTGCCGCGCTGGCGGGCGGAATCGTATATACGCAGACGGGCACGTCGCCCATTTAAGGAGGAGCTGCATGAAAAGACAGGCCTTTGGAATGAAGAACACTTATACCATTTATAAATATGTAGGCGGGGAGAAAGTCATTCTCGCCCGTTTCCACAATATCGCCACGACCATTCTGAAACGGATGGTCACGGGAACGCAGGGGCTCCGGCTCCACTCCGTCTGGTTTGGGGACGGAAGCGCGGAGCCCTCCGAATCGGATACCGCGCTGACGCACCCGCTGTGGACCTTCGGCTGGAACTACAGCAACATCATCTCCGTGGAGACGCCCCAGCTGGATGAAGCGGGAGTATGGAATGCTCGCTGTACGGCGCGGATAAACGCCTCATCGGAATATGTCGGCACGGTCTCCGAGGTGGGGATATACATCTGCACCGGCAATCCCGGCCTTGGCATGGGCACCCACGCACTGATCAAGGACGCCGAGGGCAACCCCATGACGATCACCAAGACCGAGAACGAAGTGCTTTTCGTGGACATCCACATGCAGATCCAGCTGAGCGCCAGCGGCGGTTTTGAATGGACGCAGTGGTATTACTATCTGCTGGGCGAGGGCTCATCCTCCGGCGGCTGGCCCTACCTTCCGTCCATCAACGGCATGAGCGTCGCCATGTTGCGCTCGCACCCGGACATCATGACCGGCGGCTCGGTCATCGGGTCGAGGGTGGAGCTGACGCATTCCTATGACGTCAACACCGGAGTGCTGACCTGCAGCGGAGGGCGCTTTGGCAATACCAATCAGGTGACGCAGGAGTATGTGAACGCCATCGGCCTGATCGCCAGCTTCGCGTCAAAGCCCAGCTCGGAATCCTACAAGCCCGGCGTGCCGATTGGTGTATGGAAATTCCCCAACGCGGAGATATTCCCCAACACCACGCTGTCGGATATGCGCGTCGGCACCGGCGACGGGCAGACCACGGAGTTCACACCGCCGCTGAACCTGTGGGTGCGCGATTCCGAGCAGATTTATGTGGACGGCGTTTTGCAGGTCCGGGGCGTGGATTACACCTGCGACCACCGCAACAATCTGAGCCGCCTGCTCTCCCTGATGCCCAGCAATTTCTGTACCCTCAAAAACGATGTCGTCAGGCTGGCAAGCGCGCAGTCCAATACCGGCCAGCACCCGCTGAAGGGCGGTATCAACAAGGTCACGAACGGGAGCAATAATTACGGCAGGATGTACCTCGTGTGGGATCAGGAGCATCCTCTGGAATGGGAGCTTGACGAAGACCCGCAGATCGGCATGGACGCGGACGGCTTCCACCTCGCGGGCATTTGCAGCACGGCCAACACCTCGTGGCGCTATGCCGTGGTGAAGCTGTCCTACTCTGAAAACGGCACGGACTGGACGGAAGCCGGGGTCTACACGGTGACCGACACCAACACCACTATGACGGCACATGACTTTGTGTTCGAAGATACCGTCACGGCGAAATACTGGCGGCTTTCCATCGATGTTTCTGCCTGCGCCGAAAGGCTGAGGACGGCGCGGTTTTATTCCAACCAGTCGAACAACGTGGTCTGCTACCTGTACCGGAACGGTGCGCCGATCCGCTTTACGGAGGCGCCGGCGGAAGGCGCGGTCATCACCATGAACGCGCAGATCGACCGGCCGATGAAAAACGAGAATTTCATTCTGGACGTGAATCCCACCTTCTCGGTATGACGGAGGCGCTTATGGCACTGACGATAGAAAACACCATCGATCTGACCGCCTGTGCCGGGAACCCGGCGCCGAAGGTGGTCTCCCAGCTCTCCATCATCCATGAGTCCAGTGATGGGGAGCTTGTGCAGTATTACATCCAGGAACTGAACCACTCTCAGGGCGACAAAAGCACGCACGCCATCGGTGTGTATGACAAAGACGCGGAGGTCTGGACGTACCACGATTACCCTGAACTGGAGTGGGCGGAGCCGGGGCAGCGCATTTGCGGCAACCGTATTGAGCGGCTCGGCGTGAAGGCGTTTCCTTCGCTGGGGGCAATCGCCTTCTACAAGATGATGCACCGGAAGATCACGCGCATCGTTGCGCCCGTCAATCGGAAGGACAAGCGGCAGACCGCGCCGACGCTGGCCGCAGAGGTGAATCTGGACGGCTCAGTCACTTTCACCATCACGCCGCCGGACAAGCCGGAATACGAGTGCTTCCGCATCGTGATGGACTACGACATCTACACCGAGGAGTATGTGACCTACGACCTGGAACTGACCGTGCCCGCGCCACATGTCTCCGGGGAATATAAATGCTATGCGGTCGGCTATGGCTCCGAAGGGCAGCTCTTCTCCAAAGAGAGCAATGTCATCACGCTGGCGCTCGCCGGGCAGTCGGACAGCTTTGAGCGGCCGTACTATTCCAAGGCGGAGATGAGCGCGATGGCTCGGGCATCCGAGCAGCGGTATGAACAGCTGTCGGAATACGCCGAAGGGCTGGAGGACCGCATCCGCGTCCTGGAAGAGCGCATGGAACCTGAACCTGAACCGGAGGAAGGGGGTAACGACAGTGGTTAATATCAACGGCAGCAGCATCACGATCACAAAGGGCGACACACTGGACGCCCTGCTGGAAATCACCTGTCTGGACGGCAGTGCGTACCGCCCGAAAGCGGGTGACGTGATCCGCTTTGCGCTGAAGCAGAGATACAGCGACCGGGAGCCTTTGCTCACAAAGGTCATCCCCAACGCCACACTGAACCTGCGCCTGGAATCGGAGGAGACAAAGCTCCTCAAGGCTGGCGGCACGCCGTATGTCTATGATATCCAGATCACGATGGAGGACGGCACTGTCGATACCTTCATTGACCGGGGACGGCTGACCGTGACCGAGGAGGTGGACTGATGGACGGAATCTTGAAAGGGCGGCTCTCACTCCGCCAGCGGCTTGCCGGGAAGCTCTCCATGATGCCAAGAGGCAGCCCCGCGCCGGAACCCGTACTGATAGAAAAGATTATCACCGCGAACGGAGCCTATGCCGCTGCCGATGACGATGCGGACGGCTATTCGCTGGTCACCGCCGCTGTGCCGACACCCGTATGCGCACCTCATGTCTATGACATGACGGGCGGATATGTCGCAAACGGCACCTGGACGGTGGGCAGCGATACAGTCTGCTATACGGACGTCTATGCCGTCTTTGCGGGGCATGTGTATATCCTTGCCCTGGGTGAAACGGTCGGCAGCCGCTTCCGGGCCATGTTCTCGGAAGTGGATACGTCTACGGCGACGGAGAACGTGACGGGAAGGAGCCTCGTCAACCAGAATAATCCCGTGCCATACGCCTACACCACCTTCAAACCGGCAGCGGACGGCTTTATCACCGTCACGAAGGATAACGCCGGGACCGCGAATCTGAAAACCTACGTCTTTGACCTCTCTGACCTGATCGGCGGGGTTTGATTATTCTAAGGAGGGACATATACCATGAAGGAATTCTGGAACGTCATTCAACTCATTTTTACCGCCATCGGCGGCTGGCTGGGCTGGTTCCTGGGCGGCTGCGACGGCCTGCTGTATGCGCTGCTGGCGTTTGTGACGCTGGACTACATCACCGGCATCATGTGCGCCATCGTGGATCACAAGCTGTCCTCTGCGGTGGGCTTCAAGGGCATCTTCCGCAAGGTGCTGATCTTCGCGCTGGTGGGCATCGGGCATATCCTGGACACGCAGGTCATCGGCACGGGGAGCGTCCTGCGCACGGCGGTGATCTTTTTCTACATCTCCAACGAGGGCGTTTCCCTGGTGGAGAATGCCGCGCACCTGGGGCTGCCTATCCCGGAGAAGCTGAAGGCTGTGCTTGAGCAGCTCCACGACAGGGCGGAGAAAGACGAGAACAAATAACACCACTGCGACCAGAAAGCGTCTCTGCGGAGGCGCTTTTCACATTTTTGAGAGGAGAATGATTATGCCTACAACTGATATCCTGAAGAAGGGCAGCAAAGGTGAAGCTGTCAGAACTATGCAGACCATGCTGATCGCCTGCGGCTTTTCCTGCGGCCCTGATGGAGCGGACGGCGATTTCGGCAAGAATACGCTCGCCGGGCTGACCGCTTTCCAGACCGC
>DEPS01000098.1:10960-21792 GCA_002358875.1 Lachnospiraceae bacterium UBA3386
GAAAAAGCGTATGCCGCGCTCCCGGCACCTATCGTGACCGCGTGCGATGTCTCCAAGGTCCTCGCCGTCGCGGTGGCGGAGATCGGCTACAAGGAGAAGGCCAGCAACAGCCAGCTCGACGACAAGACCGCCAACGCCGGCTCCGCGAACTACACCAAGTACGCCCGCGACTTCGACAAGAAGTACCCCAGCTGGTACAACGGGAAGAAGAACGGATTCGCCTGGTGTGATATGTTTGTGGACTGGTGCTTCCTGACCGCATACGGCTATGAGAACGCCCTGCGGCTGCTCTGCCAGCCGGAGCGCAGCACGGGCGCGGGATGCACATACTCGCTGCGCTTCTATAAGAAGAAGGGCCAGTTCCACACCAGCGGCCCCAAACCCGGCGACCAGATCTTTTTCGGCACTTCGCTCGACAACGCCACGCACACCGGCATTGTGGAGAAGGTCACCGCATCGAAGGTGCATACCATCGAGGGCAACACCAGCAACCAGGTGGCGAGGCGCAGCTACGCGCTGACCAACAGCCGCATCCTCGGATATGGCCGCCCCGCCTATGATGCTGTGACAGAGACCGCGCCCACGCCCGTGGTCACACCGACCACTCCGGCGGAGCCCGCCTCCGACACGGAGAAGACCATCTGGGATACCCTCATGGGCTTCATCGGCAATGCCTACGGCGTGGCGGGGCTGATGGGCAATCTGTACGCCGAATCCGCTCTGAACCCGAAGAACCTCCAGAACAACGGCAACAAGGCGCTCGGCATGACCGATGACGAGTTCACCGCTGCGATGGACGCCGGGGCCTACGATAACTTCGTGCGCGACGGCTACGGCTATGGGCTGGCGCAGTGGACGTACCACTCTCGTAAGGCAGCGCTGCTGGCCTATGTACAGGAGCGCGGTGTATCTGTGGGCGACCTTACAGCGCAGCTCGGTTTCCTCTGCAAAGAGCTGGCGGAGTATTCCTCCGTGCTGTTCGCGCTGAAGAGCGTGACTTCCGTCCGTGCCGCTTCCGATGTGGTGGTGACGAAGTTTGAACGGCCCGCCGATCAGGGCGATGCCGCGCAGAAGAAGCGCGCCGCTTACGGCCAGAAGTACTATGACAAGTATGCTGGCAATACCGCGCCTGAGCCCGCCGTCGGCGGTTCCTTCAAGGTGAAGGTGAGCATCACCAATCTGAATATCCGCAAGGGACCCGGCACGGACTTTGCCCGTACCGGCCATTTCACCGGCAAGGGCACGTTCGTCATCGCTGAGGTGGCGGAGGGCGTTGGCTCTGCCTCCGGCTGGGGCAGGCTGAAGACGGGCGAAGGCTGGATTTCGCTCGACTACGCCACCCGTATCTAAGGACATATTCTACGCCGTCCGTGGGGATTCCTGCGGGCGGCTCTTTTTTTCTGAGGAATTTTGCCCTTCGATTGCACTCCAAGCGCAAAACTGCGCGTAGGAAGGCAGGAGGGATGAAAGATGATCGACAGAGATGAGATTGCCAGGGAGCAGGCCCGCCTGCTCAGGGAGAAGGGCATGAGCCTCAGAAAGACGGCGGCCATTACCGGGCTGACCAAGGACGTGGTGAGAAATATCAGCAGGAAGATCATCGTTGCCGCGGAGGATGATTCTATTGAAGCCATGATGCAGGCAGGAAACGCCTGCTCCTACTGCGGTGGTACGATGGAACAGCGTAGCGGGTCAGGCAGGCCGCGCCGGTTCTGTTCGGACTATTGCCGCAGACAGTATTGGCGGTTGCACCGCCCGGAGCAGAGGCGGAAGGAAGACAAGCTGTTTCTGCGCACCTGCGCGTACTGCGGGAAGACCTTTCAGATTTACGGAAAAAACGACCGGAAGTATTGTTGCCGGGAGCATTACAGGCTCCACTTTTACGGGTGCGATCTGAACAAATCCGAGGCCGAATCCTTGGTGGTTCCTGGTGGTTTTACGGCTCCTAATTAACTTGCTTTAGTGCGGATTCAGAGCGAACATGGCACTACGAAGGGAGGTTTTGGCAGTGAAATATAAGGGACTTCTCACAGACAGGCAGCCGCTAATCGCCGCCCTGGAACGGGAAACGGGAACCGCCGCCGCGTACAGCGGGGCGCCGACGTTCCGCTACAGAATCGGAGCCTACACCGTACTCCGTGACGGGAGCATGGAAGTGCCGGATGAAAAGGCCGACACTGCCCTGATCGGGAGACTTGCCGAGGATGGCCTGATCGACATTGCCAATGAGCGCGTGGAGGGCATCGCCTTCCCGACGGACGGCTTTACGGGCAGGACAATGGTGAACATCGTGAACTGCCTCGCCGCAAGGGAGAAGCTGCTCAACAAAGCCATCGGCAGGCCGAACGCCATCCACATGGGCGCGGAGCTGGTGCGGACGCTGAACGCCGAGAAACCGGACACCATGATGGCCTTCATGGGCATTCTTCACCGCTGCGGCGGGGAGAAAGCCATGCGTGGCCTGCGCCTTGCCGGAGGGCGGATTGCCTTTACAGGGTTTCCTGACACCGACACCTACCGGGCTCTCGCCGGTCGCATCATTCACGCTGCCGTCACACGCCAGTGGATTAAGGCGAAAGAGACCGGCGGCGGGAACGACAGGTACACCTTTCGGGTCTGGCTGAACGCCCTGGGCATGAAGGGCGCTGACTACGCGGCGGCGCGGGCCGAGCTTCTGAAGGATCTGCCCGGCGATTCCGCCTTTCGCACAGAAGAGCAGAAGGCGGCATTCTACGCCGCTCGGAGCCGCAGGGCAGCAACGCCAGAGCCTGAGTTCATTCTACTCTGAGGGAGGACGGCATGGAAAAGAACGTAACCATTATACCACAGCGGTCAAGGGATGGGGCAGAAATAATTCCCGTCGCGGTCTACTGCCGAGTCTCCACTAAAGCGGAACGTCAGGGCGATTCCCTGGAAAACCAGATCGAGCATTACACCGAGGCCATCGGCGACGATCCGCGTTATGAGTTGGTCGAGATTTATTACGACTTCGGCATCTCCGGCTTTAAGGACACCCGCCCCGGATTCCAGCGCATGATGGATGACGCAGAGGCGGGGCGCTTCCGGCAGGTCATCACAAAGGCCATCACCCGCTTTGCCCGCAACACCCGGACGGTGCTGGATTCCACCAGGCGGCTGAAGGAACTGGGCATCGGCGTGTACTTTGAACTGCAGGGCATCGACACGATGTCACAGGAGGGCGAGTTACTCATGACGCTGTTCGCGGCTTTCGGGCAGGCGGAGAGCGAAGGGGCAAGAATGCATACCCTGATGGCACTTAAGCGAAAGTACGATGAAGGCAGGCCACCCCGGCAGCTCCAGCGCAGCATGGGCTACAGCAAGGGCGAGGACGGCGAATTTTACCCGGATGAGTACGCGCCGCTGGTGCTGGAAATGTACGAGATGGCGGCGGACGGGTACACGGCGGGACAGATCACCAATTACCTGAACGCCGAGGGCATCACCAACCACAACGGTTGCGCCTTTCACCGAGCCAGCGTCACCCGTCTCCTGCGCAACCCCGCCTATAAAGGCGACTTCATCGCCCAGCGGTACTACGTCAACGAGGACAGGAAACTGGTGAAGAATGGCGGCGAAAAGCCCATGCTTTACATTGAGGAAGACCACATCCCCATCGTGACCACGGAGCTGTGGGAGAAGGCGCAGACAACGCTCGATGCCGCCACGCATAAGGTCGCTCCCACGGCGAGCCGGCCGATGGATCTGAATGACGAAAACTACCCGTACCGCCATCAGCTGTTCTGCGCTGAGTGCGGGCACAGGCTCCAGCGGGCAGTGCGGGCAGGAAGGGTCCTGTGGGAGTGCAGCGGCAAGGCGCGGTTCTCACAGGATTTTTGCGCCGGAGTCGCCGTCACCGATGACGAGGTGCAATCCTGGCTGCCTCTGGCGGACGGCGGGCATTACGTCTCCGCCACCATCGAAAAGGGAAAAATCACAGGCCACGCGCACGAGCCGGAAGCGGAATGGAAAAAGACTCACGGGAAGAAGAACCGCTCGGCGGCGGGGCTGGCGCCGGAGCTTACAGAAGAGAACTACCCGTACATGAACCGCGTCTTCTGCAAGTACTGCGGTTCCCGCCTGCGCAGGATCGTTTCCAACGCTGGGAAGGTAACCTGGCTTTGCGACGGCCTGAGCCGACAGGGAAAGAAGTTCTGCAAGGGCGTCCGGGTGCCGGACGAGAAGCTTAAACCGCTGGCTGGGCTGGCGGGCGATTTCTACATTGGAAAGGAGAAAGTGAATGGCACGGAAGGTTACGGTTATTCCCGCAAACCCGACAGGCGGAAGTAACGTCGCGTCGGGCGGAGGGCGGAAGACCAGGGTGGCGGCATACTGCCGCGTCAGCACCGACCATGAAGAGCAGGAGGGCTCCTTCAAAAACCAGGTGGATTACTACACCAAGCTCATCGAGGGCAAGCCCGACTGGGAACTGGCTGGCATCTTCGCGGATGACGGCATTTCCGGAACCGGCACGAAGAAGCGCGACGGCTTCATGGGCATGATCGCCGCCTGCGACGAAGGCAGGGTGGATTTGGTGATCACGAAGTCGATCAGCCGCTTTGCCCGCAACACGCAGGATTCGCTCAACTACAGCAGGAAGCTGAAGAACCTCGGTATTCCCATCATCTTCGAAAAAGAATCGATCAACACGATGGAGGCATCCGGGGAACTGATGTTCACGATTTTAAGCAGCCTTGCCCAGGAAGAATCCAGGAATATTTCAGAGAACACCGCCTGGGGCATCCGCTCCAAGTTCCAGCGCGGCATCCCGCATTTGAACACTGAGGCGCTGCTCGGCTTTGACAAGGACGCCGACGGGAATCTGGTCATCAATGAGGAGCAGGCCGCCACGGTGCGTCGGGTCTACCGTGATTTTCTGGAGGGATGGACGCCTTCCGAAATCAGCCGGAGGCTGAACGCCGAGGGCGTGCCTGGGGTGCATGGCAAGGCCAACTGGCATCCCTGCACCATTGAGCGGATGCTCCAGAACGAGAAGCACGTCGGTGATTTGCTCATGCAGAAGACCTACACCTCCGACTTCCTGACCAAGGCGCAGGCGGAAAACAACGGCGATCTGGAACAGTACTTCATCAAAGACAATCACAAGGGTATCATCCCAAGGGAGGACTGGGATGCGGTGCAGCTGGAGCTTGCGCGGAGGGAGGCGTTTCGTCAGCGGCACGGCATCCGCACCTCGGGCAGTAGCACAGACGATCGCTTCTATTCCCGCGTCTTCTGCGCGGCCTGCGGTGGGAAGTTCATCCGGAAGTACTGGAAGGGCAATCGCGCCGTCTTCTGGAAATGCGAGAACGCAGAGAAGAAAAAGGGCCACACCTGCGATGCCGAAATCGTGCGCGAGGAGACGCTCCGCTCGGCGGTGGTCATCGCATGGAACGGCATCGTGGAGCACAGAGAGGAGCACCTGCCGGAGTGGAACCGGCAGGCGACCGAGGGCGACGCCCTTCAGCGTTACCGGGCGCGTATGTTGCTGGCTATGACGGAGGAAGGACCGCTGGACACCGAGGTGCCTGAGATCACCCGCATGATGCTGGAAGAAATCACGGTCAAGGGTCCATCGGAGCTGACCGTCCGCTTCCTGGACGGCACGGAGAAGAATGTGAAACTGTAGGAAGATGGGATTTGGCAAACGGAGTCGGCAGGATGATACTGTCGGCTCTGTTTGATACTGTCGGTGTAAACAGTAAAATTTCTTCTTGACAAAGCCCTTGCTGATAGTATATACTGTAAGCGTTAAGAGTATTACTGCCGACTTTTTAAGGGGGTGGTTTATATGGCAGTAACGAAAAGGGTCATCATAGAGTTCGCCAGTCCAGACATTCGGGCGATCGATCACATACAGGATATTCGCCGCGCAACAGAAAGCGCCAGCTTAAACCTCAACGCGAGATACGATGTGATTCTTCAGTACCCGATGCCCACGGACGATGACAGAGTATATTTGGATGTGAGAATACCCGATGAGCTGGTCGATTCCTTCTCCTACGGCAAACGGCTGCGTGGTTTATCCAGCTATCTGCTCAAAAGCTGCGGAGGGAAATATCAGCAGTACCTGGTTGGAAACCGGCTCCTCACCTACACGCTGATCGAGGAGGACGGACAGGATTCAAAAAGAAAACCGGGCGGCATATCGATGGCGGAGCGTCTTGAAGCGATAGCAGATTTTGCACGGCTGCTGGAGCGGTCGGACGAAGATGCCATCTTCCACATCAACAGGATCATGCTTATTTTGAAAGAGGCCGCAGAGCCGGAAGAGAACGAGTGACAATGGAGGGTCAATATGGAAAATATTAATGTAAACGAGATCAGCGAAACTCTGGCGGATTCGCTCGACAGCACGCAGAAAAACGCGACCGACACCGAGAAGCTGGTGCAGCAGGTTCAGGCCATGAGCGGGAAGGATATCCACGAGCAGACCGTGCAGGCCATTCTCGCTGACGGGAATACAGGGCTGGAAGAGAAGATCAACCTCATCCATCGTGAGAACGCCGACTATGACCAGCACGAGGAAAACAACACTGGGCGAGTGATTCGGATGCAGGAAACCCAGACTGACAACGTCGGAAAGGCCACGAATTGGTGGAAGGAGAACTGGGGCTGGATCGTTGTCGCAGGCATGACCGCCGTGGTGATTTTCACCCCAGGTGGTCGGCGTATAGTTGGTACCGTTGCCAAGCAGCTCGCCGCGTAAATAGACAAGGCTGATTCTCCCAGGGAGGGCGTGGCGCTTTCCCTGGGGGATTTTTTGCTCGAAGGAAGCCCAGAGGGGTGTGCCAAATTTCCAATACCTGTGCCAAGTCAAAACCCTGCTCGGAACCTTCCCATTCTCCATTTGCCGTATCGTCAGGCGGCCGTCCTCGTCGCCATCGCGATCCCCGTGTTCACGACCCAGCTGGAGAAATCCAGAGAGGCGACTGACCTGGCTAATCTTCGCTCAGCATATGCTGCTGTCGTGACACAGTGGTTGGATCAAGGATCTGCGACAACCGCTACTGTTTCTGCACAGCAGAAAGTTGCTGGTTGGCAGAACAGTGCTGGTAGTCTTGAAGTTATGAAAGATGGTGTGACGAGCCCTATGTCAATTACTCCCATTACTAACAGTTCTTGGACTGTTTCTGTCGATAGTGCTGGTTCTATTACTGTTACACCGTAATATTATTTTTGACTCTGGTCTCGCGTTCACAAGATGTTCAGGAGTAAAACATGTGAATTGTCGAGCCTGAGCATGATTGAGTAATAGTTATTTTTTATCCAGTCAAAGTATTGATCGATTCCGGGAAAATGCAAACACATGGAATGGCAACCAGAAGGACGCTATCTTCTAAAACAGATAGCGTCCTTTAAATATGAATACTGTGTAAAAATAGAAGAGAAAATGTTTATGAAACTGAAAAATAGACCGTCGATTATCTATTACATATTGTCTTTTCTGATTCCAGCAGGTTTGATAATGACTGCTATGGCAGGATTGAAAGTGACCCCCTTTGGAAATAATACGTTGTTGATTTCTGATGGAAACGGTCTGTATGTAAACTATTTGGGTTACGTAAATCGGGTACTGAAGGGACAGGAAAATATTCTTTTTTCATTGGAAAAAGGTCTTGGTGGGAATATGATGGGTTCTTGGGGGTGGTTTCTCCTGAACCCTTTTTTCGTATTATTTGCGTTTGCAGACATTTCGAACTATGTACAGGTTTATACTTATGTATCCGTACTGAATTTCTGCCTGTGCGGGCTTACCATGTACATTCTGTTGAGTGATATTTACGGTCATAAAACCAGTAATCTGTTATTTTCTACATCTTACGCGCTTAACGGCTTTCTTGTTGCAAATGTATTCCAGATGAACTTCTTTACCGGCGTGGCAACGTTGCCACTGATGGTTCTTGGACTGAAACGAATCCTGGAAGACAGAAGTCCTGTCATATATATTCTCTCTCTTTCCTACTCTCTTTTGGCAAACTTCTATTTTGGCTTCATGCTGTGTGTAGCTTCTTTTTTGATCTTCGCGGTGTTTTTCATAGCGGACAGGGAGACATTCACCAATAAAAAAACTATCGCTCTTAAGTATGTAATTTCATCTCTTCTGGCAGGACTGCTCTCCTCTGTTGTGTGGCTGCCGGCCGTTCTTTCCCTTCGAGGCGGAAGGCTTGACCAGTCGATTGCCTATGCCATTACGATGCGGGAAAATATGCCGTTTCTGGATATGTTTTCCAAGCTGTTTACAGGGGCGAATACAACATCAGAGCTAAGCAATGGCCTTCCCAATATTTTTGTGGGGATTCTTCCGGTTGTGCTCACAGTTCTGTTTTTTTTGAATAAGAAAATTTCAACGCGACAGAAGGTAATTACAGCAATTCTCCTTATTACATATCTCCTCTCCTTCTATGTGTCAGTCTTTAACATCGCCATGCATGGCGGAACAGTGACGAACTGGTTTAATTACCGCGATTCCTTCGTCTTTTCGTTTCTGCTGCTTATGGCAGCTGCAAAAGAGTGGCAGTATATCACGGAAGAACCGAAAGAGAATCTGAAAAAGGCTGCAATCATACTTGTCGTTGTTGTGCTTGTCGTTTTTTCCCGACAGTTTGAGTATGTCACGGGCACAGCTGTTTTGATAGATTTCGCGATTCTGGCGGTAATGTTTGCGGCTTATTGGATGCATAGAACTGACCCCGTGAAGAATCCAAAAAGGATTTTTGAATCAGTGATACTCGTCCTTGTATGTCTAAACCTTTTCATCAATTATGAGTTTTGTACAAAGAACATAATGGAATGGGGAAAGACGGAATCAGAGTATCAGGACGTTGTGGTTCCTGTCAGTGTTCTGGTGGATGCTGTTCACAACACGGATGACAGTTTTTATCGAATGGAGATCGGTGAACAACGTTCCGGAACTTTAGGAAACGATCCCATGCTCTACGGATATTACGGTGTCGGCCATGGTGGCTCGGATGATCGTGATTTCGTAAGGAATGCGCTCAGTAAGCTCGGTGTCCATCGCTATAATATGCGGAATTATTATGGTAAGGGGATCACGGCTGCAACGGATACACTGCTTGGTTTAAAATATCTTATCTCGAAAGAAAATCTGACAGAGGAAAAACAATACGAAAAGCTGGTGAGCATCGGGGAATGGGCCTTGTACAAAAATGCGGATGCTCTTCCGGTTTCTTTTGTTGCCAATCGGAAGATTGATGAGGTGGAAACAGAACTCACTGATGTTTTTGAAAATCTTAACAATGCATGGTCAGCCATGACCGGGATTGAAGAAGATTTGTTTATTGAGGAGAAAGATATTTCCTTCTTATCTTACAATACGATTGACCCAGCAGAGATGAGTTCTGCGGATGCGAAGGCAATCACTGATTCAAGAGATGCGTCTGTCAAGAAAGAAGAAATTGACAATAGCGCAAAAACTATTGTAGAAAATACCGATAAAAGTTTATCTGCATCAAAAACGAAGTCCGCTGATGAGCCGACAGAGGGAACGCTCAAGGAGCGTCCGGAGCAGATGAACTACATTATGTTTACATGGACGGCATCCAGGGATGGCGCAGTGTACACATACAACCGGTCCGGGATGACGGAGGATGATGGATCCATACTGCCGTCATTGAATTACGAAGGCTATCACCATAAAGGGGACACGATCACAGGTTATTTGCCGGTTACAAATGGATTTGCTACGGAATACCTGTTAGAGGAGGTCGCAGGACGCTTTCGTGCGGCCTATGCCGACGCAGATGTCCTATCGAAAATGAGCCAGACCATCCAGAGCAGACCCTCAGAGATAGAGAAGATCAAAGACAGCCACCTGCGCGGAAGCTTTGCAGCGGAATCCGGTCAGGAGCTTATGTTTACCATTCCTTATGATGAAGGATGGACTCTGACAATTGACGGAACGAAGACAGAGATCAAGCAGGTGTTGGGTGTTTTTATGGCGGCGGATGTCGAGCCAGGAGAACATACTTATGAAATGCGGTTTGTTCCGACTGGACTGAAAACAGGAATCATGATTTTTGTAGTTTGTATCTTTTTGCTGCCATTGTATCTTTTGCTTGACAAACGACACAGAAGCAAAAGAATGGTTGAAAGTGTACAAATGGATACAGGGAAAGAAGAGACTGTCGAAAATCCTTTAACGGAAGAAAAGACGGGGGAATGATGATTTCTTTCATATTGACGGAAATCTTTGGGAGACAACCAATGAACATTCTTTACGATATCTTGATTCAGCCTTTGGTGGTTATTTACGATATTTTGTTTTCAATCCTCTATGGACTCATCGAGGAACCGGTATTTTCCATTGTCGCATTGAGCCTGCTGATTAATATCCTTGTGCTTCCACTGTATCGGAAGGCTGATTTATTACAGAAGGAGGAACAGGAAAAAGTAAGAAAAATGAAACCGTGGCTTGATCATATCCGGAAGAATTTTTTCGGCGATGAACGGTTCATGATGCAGTCGGCTTATTACAGAATTGAACATTATAATCCTCTGAATGTCATAAAAGAGGCTGGACCCCTTATCCTGCAGATTCCATTTTTTATTGCCGCGTATCGCTATATTTCTTCGATTCCCCTGTTAGAAGGCGCATCTTTTGGACCGATTCCAAATTTGTTGCGTCCGGATGGGCTGATCCAAGCAAGCGGTGTTACCATCAATATTCTCCCAATCCTGATGACGTTGATTAACTGTATTTCAGGATACATATACACAAAAGGAGGAACGCTAAGACAGAAGATACAAATTTATGGTACAGCATTACTATTTCTCGCTTTACTATATAAAAG
>DEPS01000098.1:21816-34079 GCA_002358875.1 Lachnospiraceae bacterium UBA3386
ATATAAAAGTCCTTCCGGGCTTGTGATTTATTGGATCGCGAACCAGTGCTTTTCGCTATGTAAAAACATTTATTTCACACATGAGATAAAGAATATAAGAATCTATAGCACGGTTGCTGCGGTTTCGATGGTTTTCCTTATTGCAGCAGGAATGATCATGGGCAAAATTGGAACAGGTCTCGACATTTTTATGTCTGAGTGTATTTTGTTCTATTCTTTTGCAGTAATTATTAGAATGATTATAGAGTTATATCATACTGAGATGCCAGGTTTTGTAAACAGGTTTTCTGTTTTTCTTGAATCAGCAAATGAGCGAAGGCTGTTCCCACAGGTTTTTCTGACAGGAATCTGCTTTGCTTCCTTGATGGGAGTGTTCATACCGTCGTCTGTCTTAGTTTCCTCTGTAAGCGAGTTTATTAATAAAGAAACCGCCGCCTTCCGGTCAGAGCTTCTGTGGTATCCGGCATCAGTCTATTTCGGATTCTTTGTTATCTGGATGACAGTCATTATTATGGCTCGAGATGGAAAAAGGAGAAGAAATCTTGCAGCCGGGTTGTGGATTCTGCTTGGAATAGCTCTTGTCAACCAGTTCTTGTTTGATCCGAATGTCGGTGTATTATATTCCGACCTTGTGTTTGACGGCAGTCTACAGTTCGGCATTCTCAGAATAATTTTGAACATCTTTGTTTGTGCCGGAATCGCAGTTTTCTTTCTTTATGTTTTTATCCGCCATCCGAACTTAATGATGCGGATAGCAGCTGTCGTGGCGGCAGCACTGATTATCCTTGGCATAAAAAATATCATGATGATATATAGGAGTCTGGACGATCAGAACTTCGTTCAGTCTGCCGATGGCCTCTCAGAAAAAACACTGACTTTTAGTAGAAATGGAAGGAATGTCATTGTATTCATGCTGGATCGCGCAATTGGAGGATATGCGCCATATATCTTTGATGAAAAACCGGAATTGATGGAATCTTATCAAGGGTTTGTATACTACCCCAATACAATCTCTTTTGGGGCATACACAAATTCTGGAACCCCGGGACTCTTTGGAGGATACGAATACACACCCGCGGAGATAAACAAGCGTGATACAGAAAAACTGAGAGATAAACATGACGAAGCCTTAAAACTTATGCCTGTGTTGTTTACACAGAATGACTTCCGTGTCACAGTGTGCGATCCGCCCTATGCGGGGTATAAACAAGTTCCGGATTTGTCCATATATAGGGAATACCCTGAGGTAAACGCCTATAACCTCTCAGGCCGGTTTACGGCGAGGTATAACGCTTCTTTAAGAAGCAATATCGGAGAAAGACAAAAACATAATTTTATTTTTTACAGCCTGTTTCGAAGTGTGCCGTTATTCATGAAAGGGATTATGTATAATAATGGCCGTTATCTGGTAAATGATGAGATGAGTTACAGTTATTACTCATACGAGTTCATAGATCAGTATGCAGTCCTTGATGCGCTTCCCTCCCTGACATCAGTGTCGGACGATGACTCCGGTAGTTTCCTGATGCTTCAGAACAGCACGACGCACGAACCTGTATCCCTGTCCCCTCCGGATTACCTGGTCGATGGAGAGAAGGTCAGTAAGTCTTTTAAATATGAAGACCGTACACTTGATGATAGGACTATGACGTTCAACAATCAGGGAGACTGGAATCATTATTGTGTCAACATGGCAGTGTATCTTGAAATTGCTGATTGGCTTGATTACTTGAAGGAAGAGGATGTCTATGACAATACTAGAATTATTATTGTCTCGGATCATGGACGCAATCTGGGACAGTTCAAGGACATGATTCATCCTGATGGGTTGGATGTGGAGTTTGTCTGGCCGCTTCTGATGGTCAAGGATTTTGACGGAAACCAGCCGTTTTCTACAGACCTGTCTTTTATGACCAATGCGGATGTGCCGACTTTGGCTTTCCGGGACATCATTGAAAATCCCGTGAATCCTTTTACTGGAAATGCTATAAATGATGAAATGAAAAGAAATGGCAATCTCTGCGTTCTGATTTCTGAAAACTGGTCGATTGACAAAAACAATGGAACAACATTTGTGGATGATAACGTACAATGGTGGTCTGTCCATGACAATATTTTTGACATGAAAAACTGGAAAAGGATTGATGAAAGCGAGGTCGGAAAATGATGCTCTACATTGACCCCGGCACGGGCAGCATGCTGTTTTCCCTCGTTATAGGGCTTCTTTCTGTTGTCTGGTTTGGAGTAAGAAAACTATACATGAGGATAAAGTATCTTACGCCGGGAAAAGTGGAAAAAAACGACAAGGATATTCCACTGGTTATTTATTCTGAGGGAAAGCACTACTGGCCGGTGTTCGAGCCTGTTTGTCGAGAGCTGGACGCTAGGGGGTTCGATACGGTCTATCTAACATCCTCGTCAGACGATCCCGCTTTTTCTGCTTCTTATCCGCACCTTCACGCGCAATTTATCGGCGAAGGCAACAAGGCTTTTGCAAAGCTCAACTTTCTGCGAGCAGAAATCCTTTTGTCCACGACCCCTGGCCTGGATGTTTATCAGTGGAAACGGTCAAAAGATGTGAAATATTATGTCCACATGACCCATGCACCCAGCGAACTGACTACTTATCGGATGTTTGGAGTAGACTTCTATGATGCATTGCTGCTCTCAGGACAATATCAAATTGATGACTGCCGTGCTTTGGAGAAGCTGCGTAATGAGCCGGAAAAGGAGTGTACAATTGTCGGGATTCCCTATTTGGATGAAAAGGAGAAGAAACTCAGAGAGTTTAAGCAGGAACAAAAGCCAGAAAAAAGGAAGAAGCGCACTGTTCTTTTGGCACCGTCCTGGGGCAGTAATTCGATATTTAATCGATTTGGAAACAAACTGATAGATCAGCTGCTTCTAACAGGTTATCATATCATTATCAGACCACATCCTCAGTCTTTGAAATCAGAGAAGGATATGATTGAAAGACTGATGCAGGAGTATCCTAATTTGGAATGGAACAATGATATGGACAACTTTGATGTTCTGAACCGATCCGATGTCATGATTTCTGATTTTTCAGGCGTTATTTTTGATTTTGCTCTGGTTTTTGACAAGCCGGTTATTTGTGCTTACACTGACTTTGACAAGAACATTTATGATGCCTGCTGGCTGGATACATCCGTCTGGACAGCGACAGCTGTTCCGCGAATTGGCCCAATCTTGTCGGACGAGAATCTTACAGACATAAAATCGTTGATCGATACTGCTATGGAAGACGAGAGTTATGAAAAAAGCCGCCATGAAGTACGGGATGAGACATGGATGTATCGTGGAGATGGTGCTAAACGTACTGTTGATTATCTGATTAGAAAATATGAACAGCTGACCACCGCAAATCAAGAACGAAGAGGACAGTAAAGCAAAAGATCAACTGACATGAAAATTAAAAATGCCATCATTATCGCAGCAGGCGCATCCAGCCGTTTCGCGCCGCTTTCTTATGAAAAACATAAAGCACTTACTGTGGTCAAGGGTGAAGTACTGATCGAGAGAATGATGAGACAACTTCAGTCCGTTGGTATTCAAGAGATTTACATTATCACAGGATACAAAGCCGAACAGTTTAAGTATCTGAGTAATTGGTCTGGAATTCATCTGATTCATAACCCGGAGTATCTAAACAGGAATAATCATAGCTCCATATGGGCTGCAAGAGAAGTTCTGGGGGATAGTCTGGTACTTGCCTCTGATTTATATTTTGTAAAAAACCCATTCAAAGCAGATGCGGAGGACTCTTGGTATGCTGCGGAGTTTGCGGACGGTATTACGAATGAGTGGTGTCTGCACACCAATGAGGAAGAATATATTGATGCCGTGTCAATCAAAGGGGAAAATGCATGGTACATGACTGATCATGCCTTCTGGTCGGAGGATTTCAGCAGGAAGTTTCTGCATATCATAGAAATGGAATGGCAGGAATCTAAAGACAAGCTGTGGGAGACGATTTTTTTGGAGCATCTGGATGTGTTGAAAATGAGGGTGAAAAAATATCCTCCGTGCACGGTTTTCGAATTTGATTCGCTGGATGCACTGCGTGACTTCGATGAGAGTTATAAGTCATTTTCACGGTCAGAAATCATGAGATTGATTGCGGAGAGGCTGTCAGTATCTGAGAGCGAAATCGTCAACATCAAGCCCATAATGGGGGAAGGAACAGAAGCCAGAGGATTTTACTTTGACTGCGATGGTCGCAGTTATCAGTACCTGTATGAACATGGGACAATGGAAGAAAGGAAACGAGACAATTGGCGGAGTTAATCAGGAGTGTAGAGGAAGAAGATATCCCGAAGCTGATCAGGTTGCTTTTCCGTGTATTTCAGGACGGGGAATATGTATCTCTTGAGCGGCTGGGCGGCATGACGAACCATTCCTACAAGGTCACAAGACCGGACGGACAGGAATACCTTCTGCGCCTTCCTGGAGAAGGAACCGAGGACATGATCAATCGCTTGGATGAACGTAAGAGCACAGAGCTTGCATGCAAATTGGGCATAGATTCTCCGTTAATTTATTTCGATGATGTCGGTAGGAAGGTAATGCGCTTTATACACAATCCCCAGCCTATGAATGGAATAGTAATGCGGAGAGAAGAAAATCTGAGACAAGCTGCAGAAATATTTCGTCGGCTTCATACGTGCGGCGTAGATACAGGTGTGCGCTTTGAAGTATTTGAGATGGCAGATCTGTACGAGCGGATCATTCGAAAAGCAACGACAGTTTTTTATGATGATTATGAAGATATACGCAAGAAAGTGATGGATATTAAAACCATCATGGATTCTCAAAATGAGATCAGGAAGGTTCCATGCCACAACGATTCACTGATAGGGAACTGGGTACTGGACGGCAATGGCAGACTGTATCTGATTGACTGGGAGTATTCCGGAATGAACGAACCGATGTGGGATTTATCCTGCCTTTCCATTGAGGCGGAATATGCTCCAGAAAACGATGACCTGTTACTAAGCACATATTTTGAAAGAGAAGTATCGACCAAGGAAAAAAAGCACTTTATTGCGGCAAAAATCTATGTGGATTATCTTTGGACACTGTGGGGACTTACCAGAGTTCCGTATGATGGATTATTTATGCAGGAGTATGCGGATATTCGATATAAAAGGTTGAAAAGGAATATCGAGGCGTGGAGAATGACATGAGGGGAAATGCGTTACCATGGTTCCCGGAGTTTTTTTGAGCTGCGATTATTAACCTTGCGACCCTTTATTGGGGATTTCGCCCTAAATACGATTTTTTCCTCAGCAAAGGGAACTATCATATCGCTTGCGCGTGGAGAAGGCCGAGATGCCTGACGATGTTATCGGCGCAAGATGCCTGACGATATTATTGGCGCACCAGATCATCTTGTCTTTGGCAAACTGGGTATAGCGTGCCAGGTGCTCGAAACGTATCGTATCGCTGATGCTTGGAGAAAGGTGATGTCTGACGAAACTATTGGCGCGGAGAACCATCCCACCGTAATAATACAAATGGGTAATACAAAGGAGACAAGTGTGATTCGCCGCATTCTGCGGCGGCGCGGTATGTCGGTTTACACGCCATGTAAAAGTACACGGTACCAACGTGGAAACAGGGGACAGTTCCTTGGCTCGCTTTCGTGATGTTGGTAAAGCCGTCATCGGTTGATATACCGGAATGAGGAACCGTCCCCTGGTCCTACGGCAGCCCCGCCGCAATAATACAAACGAGCAGCGCAAAGGAGGAAAATCAGTTGAATAAGAAAAACTCAAAATCCGGCTTCACTTTAGCGGAGCTTCTCATTGTAATAGCTATCATAGCTGTGCTCGTGGCGGTTTCGATCCCTGTTTTTACTAATCAGCTGGAGAAAGCCCGCGAGGCCACGGATGTCGCGAATATCCGCGCAGCGTATGCGGCTATTATGCTGCAGGCAATGGAGGATCCTGGCGTGGAAAAACTTGAGCGAGATCCCGGCGACCACACTGACGAGCTTCTCACATATCGCTGTCCGGTTGAGTTAAAGCAGAAGATACCCGGCTGGCAGAACGAGGAGTGCAGGGAAGCCTTGTTAGAGCTTTTTAAAGAGGATGCAGAGCTTAAAGACAAGATAGATGATCTTACGATAGGCATCGTGTCTGTCGCATGGATACCAAGTGAGGTAACCGGACAGGAAGACGGCGTTGGGATGATAATTCTTGAGTAGCGTGGTGGAGACAGAAGAAAACTGTCCGTACCCTGGTACCGTTTACCAACGTGGATGATCAGCGCATAAAAACCGGAATTACATAAAATAGAAATAAATTCCGAGGAGGATGACTCGCATGCCGACATTGGAATGGATCGGAAAGGACAAGGTGATTAATCATCACCAGGAAGTCCCTTTACGGATTTTAGAAAGAAAATACAGTTATGATGAGCGCGGCCGGCATGAAGAGGATAATGGCAGCGGCAACATGATTATCCATGGAGACAATCTGGAAGCGTTGAAGGCTCTACTTCCCCGTTATGAAGGACAGGTGAAGTGCATATACATCGACCCTCCCTACAACACCGGAAATGAGGGATGGATTTACAACGACAACGTGAACGACCCAAAGATAAAAAAATGGTTGGGAGAAGTTGTAGGTAAAGAAGGTGAAGATTTATCCAGACACGACAAGTGGCTGTGCATGATGTATCCACGCTTAAAGCTTTTACAAAAGCTTTTGGCAACTGAGGGAGCGATCTTTATTAGCATCGGAGATGATGAAGTATCAAGTCTTCGATTTATTTGTAATGAGATTTTTGGAGAGAGAAATTTTGTCGATACCATTATTTGGCAGAAAATATACACCATCAAAAATTCGGCAAAATTTTTTTCAGGTATGCATGATTACATTGTTGTGTATGCCAAGAACAAGGACTTTTTCCATAGAAAACTGTTTCCAAGGACAGAGGAGTTAGATAATACATATACAAATCCAGATAATGATCCCCGTGGGCTATGGACTACAAATGCCGTGCAGGCCAGAAATTATAATGGAAGCGGTCAATATGTCATTACCTCTCCGACTGGAAGAAAATTTACTCCGCCAACTGGAACTTACTGGCGGGTATCTGAAGAATCCTTTTTGGAATTAGATCGGGACAATCGTGTCTGGTGGGGACAGGATGGTAACAGTGTTCCAAGGATAAAGAAGTTCCTATCTGAGGCAAAACAGGGCGTGGTTCCGACAACATTTTGGTCGTATAAAGATGCAGGGCAAAACGCGGATGCGAAATTAGAAATAAGAGCGATATTTGCAGATAAGGGAGGAGATTCCATTTTTACCACTCCCAAACCTTCCAAATTGGTAGATCGAATACTTCAAATATCTGCTGATGAGGATTCTATTATCTTAGATTCATTTGCAGGATCTGGGACAACCGCACATTCAGTTTTGAAGGCTAACCAAATGGATGGTGGTCAGCGTCGTTTTATCCTGATCGAAATGATGGACTATGCTGATAGGATCACCGCCGAGAGAGTAAAACGCGTGATCAACGGCTACGGGGATGGAAAGAAAGCTATTCCAGGCACCGGCGGCAATTTCAGCTACTATGAGCTGGGAGAACCGCTGATGCTGGATGCGGAACACCTGAATGAAGCCGTCGGCAAGGATAAGATCCGTGAATATGTCTGGTATACGGAAACCAGACAGCCTCTGCCGGAGACCGCTCCAAATCATGAATATCTGCTGGGGACGTTAAACAACACGGGCTACTATTTCTTCTATGAGCCGGATCGGATGACGATTCTTAACTATGAGTTCCTGTCAACGATAAAGGAGAAAGCGGAAAGCTATATTATTTACGCGGATCGCTGCGCTTTGAGTGATGCTGAGCTTATGCGGTACGGCATTGCTTTCAAGAAGATTCCGCGCGATATTACGAAACTATAAGGGGGGCGGATCAAGATGGAATTAAAGAACTATCAAAAGAAAGTGATCTCCGATTTGATCCGTTACCTTGAGTTCCTGAACGAGACCGGCAATATAGGAACAGCATATCGGAGACTATGGGAAGAAAAAAATGTGCCGGTCGGCTTCGGCGGTGTTCCGGCCTATCAGAACATTCTTCCCGGCGTTCCGGATCTTTGCTTTAAGGTCCCGACCGGCGGAGGCAAGACCTTCTTAGCCTGCAATGCGATAAAGCCGGTTTTTGACGCCCTTCCGCAGACAAAGATAAAGGCTGTGGTATGGCTGGTGCCGTCGGATGCTATTTTGGCGCAGACGCTTGCAGCACTCCGAAATCCGGGGCATCCGTACCGTCAGAAATTGGATAAGGATTTCGGAGGGCGTGTGGAAATCTACACAAAGCAGGAGCTTCTTGTCGGCCAGAACTTTAACATCACGACGGTTACGGAGCAGCTGTCAGTCATGGTGCTCTCCTACGATTCTTTCCGCGGCAGAAAGGAAGCGCTGAAAGCGCGCCGGGAGAACAGTTCTCTTGCACCTATGGCGAAAGCGCTTGGAACTCCGGCATATCCGATAGAGGAAACAGATGAAACCGCCCTTTTGCAGATTATCAACCAACTCTCCCCGTTTGTGGTCGTGGACGAGAGCCACCATGCGAGAAGTACGCTCAGCAGAAAGATGCTGAAGGATTTCAATCCATGTTTTGTGCTTGACCTGACGGCGACTCCGACCAGGGAAAGCAATATCATCTCCTTTGTGGATGCGGCACAGCTGAAGCTGGAAAACATGGTGAAGCTGCCGGTTGTCGTATACAATCGTTCCTCACAGCAGGAGGTCATTGCGGATGCGGTTGATCTCCGCAGCCATCTGGAGCGGCAGGCGCTCCTGGAGGAGAAAGCCGGCGGCTCCTATATCCGTCCAATCGTCCTTTTCCAGGCTCAGCCGAAGGGGAAAGAAGACAGCACCACTTTTGAGAAGCTGCGGGGCAAATTGGTGGAGGCGGGGATCCCTTCAGGGGAAATTGCAATCAAGACGGCGGATGTCAATGAGTTAAAGGGGATAGACCTGCTTGACCGGGGATGTCAGATCCGGTACATCATCACAGTCAATGCGCTGAAGGAAGGATGGGACTGTCCGTTTGCCTATATTCTGGCATCGCTTGCCAATAAAACCAGCCAGATAGATGTAGAGCAGATCCTTGGCAGGATACTGCGGCAGCCGAATACCCGGAAAATGGGGAAAGCGGCCCTGAACATGTCCTATGTGCTTACTTCTTCCAGAGATTTTAAAGAAACGCTGGATGGCATTGTACGCGGTCTGAACAGTGCTGGCTTTTCCGGTAAAGACTGCAGGGTGGCCGCTGAGGCGGAAAAGCCTGCTTATCAGATCCCGGAATATGATCAGATTCCTGCACTCAGGGAGGGGACACCTTCCTATATTGAATCCGATATACAGTCACCTGAAGAAATACAGTCACCTGCAGAGGAATCGTTTCAGGAGGAATTTCTCTCCTTTGACCCGCAGCTGTTATCCAGAACATTACAGGAGCGGTCATTGGAAAACACTGCAGATTCCGGCCGGCAGAAGGCCGTAACCGGAGCGTCCGCGATGATAGCCATCGCAGAAAAAGAAGGCGCATCCTTTGACGCTGCCCTGCAGCAGAATGGACAAAGAGGACCGATAAGCGAAATCCCCGTGGAGATTCAGGACAAGCTGGCGTACTTCCATATTAACTCTGAATATCGACAGGAAGCTAAAGAACTGGTTATCCCTCAGTTCTTCATGCGGGTTCCGGACAGTATCTTTGCAGAGGGTCATACTGTCCTGTTGCAGAAGGAGCACCTTGCGGAGGGTTTTACACTGAAAGGGAAAGGCTATGACATTGATTTCGACCGGGCAGATGACGAGATGGCTATGGTTGATATCAGTGATGTGGAAGGGAGCGCACCGAAGGTTTTTAAGATGTCGGAAACAGACCAGCGGTATTTTAAGGAGCAATTTTCCCGTTTCTCCCCCGAACGGAAGGTACGGACCTGCAAGGATATCATTCATCGTACCCTGAACAAGATGGACATGGTCGATGACGGGGAGCTTCGCAGTTATATCGACCGCATTGTAGATGACATGGATCGGGAGACTTTGGCAGCACTGGAGCAGGCCCCGCAAGGATTTGCATTCCGGATCAAGAAGTATATCGAGGCCTTACTGGACGCGCATTATCTGAAAACTTTCCAGAATTGGATTGAGATCGGGCGGATTGTCACAGAGCCTTACTACAAGCTGCCTGATATGATTTCCCCGCTTCATTCTACAAGTACATTTGGCAAAAGCCTGTATCAGGCAGAGGAGGAAGTCAACGGATTTGAATATGATGTTGTGATGGCCTTGACCGCTATGCCAAATGTTCGTTGGTGGCATCGGAATATATCCCGCCATGGCTTTTGTATCAACGGGTACGTAAAGCATTATCCCGACTTCATTGTAGAGACGCAGAGCGGCAAAATAATCCTGATTGAAACAAAGGGCGACCATTTGGAGAATGCCGAAACCAGGTATAAGCTGGAACTCGGACGGACATGGCAGAACATGGCCGGGAGCAGGTTCCGGTATTACATGGTGTTCCAGAGCAAGGAACTGAACTTGGCGGGGGCAGTACAGTTTGATAAATTCTGTGATCTGATGAAAAACCTGTAAAAACCTTGGTACCGTTTACCTTTAAGGAACGCGGAAGCGGATGATGGCAGGCCGGACAGGCTCCAGTCCTGGCTGGCCGCAATTGCAGATATAAATGATAAGAAGGTGGCGGAGGAGTCCGAGAAGGATGAGGAACTTGCAATCATCAGAAAAGAAGTCCATGACATGGTACAGGAAAAGGAGGTGCAGAACATGGTGATTCTGGATAGATATGAGCGCATGGACTGGGTGACTTATGGGAATGAGCAGAAGAGAAAGGGAGCAGAAGACAATCTGGTTGAGAATATTAAGAACCTCATGGAAACCATGAGCCTTACTGCCCAACAGGCGATGGATGCGTTGAAAGTCCCGGAAGAGAGCCGGGAAAAATACCTTGAAAAAATCTAAGAAACTAGGACTGTCTGACGTTTTAATCTACTGCTGACAGTGTCTGCGGGCGGATATACCGCTGCCTCGGGGTCTGACACCACTGACCGAGGAAGGATGCCACGGCACAGGCGGGAGTGCCCGAAACAGTTTTTCAGCAGATGATGCTGTGAAGAACATGGAAAGACAAACCAGGTCTTTTTTGGAGGGATTTAATCTTGATCGACTGGAACAATAATGGCAGGATTGACCCTGAGGAAATAATCATGACGCAGTTCTTACTAAGCGAAGAAGAGGAAGAAGAGGACGAATTTGAAGAGGAAAGAGAACGGCCTTCAAAATCGGACAGACGATCAGGTCGTTTTCTTCCCTGAAGGAGTACTGTGACCTGTATGGATATGGAACACGTACAGAGGTTGAAATAGGCGGCAGGTATGGAAAGGCAGTGAAGTTGGAAGTCCTTCCATTAACCCACCCCTCCAGATCGAAGGGATGGGCGGGCACAGTAAAAAGTGGAAACAGATTCATCTGGAATGGACCAGAGAAAGATTCCCGGGTCCGCTTTTGCATCGGTTGTTCAGGCTGTAGTCGGCTGATATGCCGGACTGAGGGAACGTCCCTGGTTTTAAAAGCACGCTTTGTTAAAGCGGCCATGAACAGCCTGTGTAAGTAGAGAGAAAAGAAACAATAACCTGTTATTTAGTAGGGGAACAAGAGAGAAAAACAGTCTCCTTTTAATTTTGGGAAAAATCTCCCTGATTTACCTGACAAGATTTTGGAATATTTACAGAAAAAATGTCTCGACAAGATAACGAAGTGCGACATATAATCTGTATAGACGTATTCATGCACGCTGCCCGGCAAAAAAGATGTCATACAGGCAGCAGAATTGTCAGTGCAAAAGAAGGGAGACGGTATTATGACGGAAAACAATGAAATCCTCCTTCGCCGGATCGGTGAGCTCGAAAAAATAATTTCTACCCTGACTAAGCAGGTTAAAGAATACAAGGTTTTGGTGGAGGAAAAGGAGCTGAAAGATACGAGAAAAGACTATAAAGATCGTCTTTTCAAGTTTATTTTCGGAAATCCGGAGAACAGGCAGTGGACCTTGTCGCTGTACAATGCGGTTGGCGGAACGAATTATACAGATCCTGATGAGATTCAGTTCAATACCATCGGAGATGCAGTGTATATGCGGATGAAGAATGATATTTCTTTCATTATCGCTTTTGAGATGAATCT
>DEPS01000197.1 GCA_002358875.1 Lachnospiraceae bacterium UBA3386
TCCTCCCGTGTTTTTATTCCGCTCCTCTGGGCGGTCTGCATCCGCTCCTTGGCGGTGTCCTATACATCACTCTTTTGGGGCAGAAAGTAAAGGGCCGTGGGCGATAAATCTGATGTTCTACCATTTACACAAAGCGGATCGGGCAGAATGGACAAAACAAAAAAAGGCCCCCGGCCAGCACGATTTCATGCCAGCAGGGAGCCGTTTCTTCCTTTATTATGTTCTCACGGGGGAACGCCAGAGGGGGTGCATTTCCAGGGCCGGAAAGCAGCCATTTCAGCCGTTTTTCTCTGTCAGATCAGGTGCTCTGAGTAGGGGTGTGCAAAGCTAAAACCCCCAGAAATGCCCAATTTACGGGCTTTCTGAGGGGGTTCAAAAGTATTGACATAAGGGCAGCACTCATGATCGTCTTCCACAAAATACTGCGGTTTCTCTCCGCTGTTTTTCACGCACTTGTGCGTCAGGTAGTCCTCCACGTACCATTTCTGCATCAGGAGGTCCCCGGCGTATTTCTCATTTTCCAAAATGCTCGCCACCGCAGAAGGGTACCAGTGTTCCCCGCCGGAAGGGGTGCAGACGCCGTCCTCCATCAGCCCGTCCGCGATCATCTTCGGGCTGAAGCCTTCAAGGTACTGCCGGTAGATGCGGCGGACGATCTCCGCCTCGGCGGGGACGATCTCGTAGGTTCCCGGCTTGTCGCCCCGCCTGTAGCCGAGGAAGGATGAGAAGTTGACGCGCCCTCTGCCTTCCTGGAAACCGAAGTTGATGCCCATGCGGACATTCTGGCTGATGGACGCTGACTCCTGCTGTGCGATGGACGCGAGGATCGTGACCATCAGCTCCCCGGAGGCTTCCAGCGTGTTCACAGATTCTTTTTCAAAGATGATGGGGATGTTCAGGGCTTTCAGCTTCCGGATGTAGTTCAGCGCGTCCAGCGTGTTGCGAGCGAAGCGGGAAATGGACTTTGTGATCACAAGGTTGACTGTGCCTTCCTCACAGGCGGCAATGAGCGCGTTGAACTGCGGTCGGGTCTTCGCCTGGGTTCCGGAGAGCCCTTCGTCCGCGAAAATGCCCGCCAGCTCCCAGCCGGGGTGCGACTGGATGAAGGATGTGTAGTGGTTCACCTGCGCCTCGTAGGAGGACTCCTGTTTCTCCGAGTCTGTGGAGACGCGGCAGTAGGCCGCTGCGCGTATGAGAGACGGCGCTACGGTGACCACGGGGTCTGTGTTTCTTGCTCTGATTACTCTTACTGCCATGTGTAGGCTCCTTTCTGCGTGTCGTCAAACTCCGTCCGTACCGGCAAAGGCGCGTATGACCTTCCGACCTTTCGTACCCTCATATCCTCCTCAACCACAAGGCCGCAGGTGAAATGGAACTGCGCCTTTTCCTTCGACCAGAGGACGGCGTGGTCTACAAAGGCGGTGAACAGGGCTTCGTCAGCAGTCTCGAAGGTCTCCTTCACACCCCGTTTCCTCACCGCCTTTTGCAGGTCATCGACCGGATTCTTCTCCAGCTTTGCCAGGGCGTCGAGGATGGTTTTCTCCTCACTGTCCAGTGCCGCCTTCTTCTCCCGCAGCTGCGCCGTGTACCTGTCCGCCAGGGCGCGGTCGTGGAGCAGGGACTGACGGCGTTTTACGGATTGAAGCTGTGCTTCCAGCTTCTCACGTTCCGCTCCATCATCGTGGATTGCGAGGATGGAAGGGTCTACCGCCAGCCTGTTCAGCACCGTGGCGAAGGCGTTCTTCACATCCTGCTCGAACACCGGGAGCATGGGGCAAGTGGTCTCCGTGCCATCCACCCTCACGGTTCTCTTATGAAGGTGGTTTCCACAGGCGTAATATGCCCTCGCATCCTTCCCTCGCCTCATGTGCCCTCCGCAAAGACCGCAGATGAGCCTGCCTGAGAACACATACCGCTTCGTCGTCTCCTGCCGTCCGTGCTTCTGCCCATGCTCCATGATCGCATCGTTCGCTTTCTTAAACATCTCATGGTCGATGATCGCGGGATGGTCGGCTTCGTTCAGGTATTGATAGAGCTGACCTGTGTTCACGCGCTTTTTGTACCCCTCGTCCATGAAGGTCTTCTGGTAGAGGCTGTCGCCGGTGTAGAACTCGTTCCGGGCAATGGCGATGATGCTGTTGCTCCGCCAACGGCCTTTTCCCTCTTCCTCTCGATAGCTCTCCGTCCAGGTCGGGATCTTGTCCTCGTTCAGCTCCCTTGCGATGACCACAGTGCCTTTGCCTTCAGCTAACGCATTAAAAATCCTGCGTACCGTGGCGGCTTCCGCAGGATGGATGATGTAACCTTTTTTCGTTCTTCTGTATCCGTAGGGAACCTTGCCGCCCTTGTAGGTACCGGCCTGAAAGCGGCGTCTAATGCTCCACTTCTGGTTGGTGGAAATGGAGGCGGATTCGGATTCAGCGAAAGCGGCAAGGAGTGTCAGCAGGAACTCCGACTCCATCGTTTCCGTGTCGATGTTCTCTTTCTCGAAGATCAGCCGGATTCCAAGGCCGGTCAGTTCTCTTACCATTTCCAGGCACTCCGACGTGTTGCGGGCAAAGCGTGAAATGGACTTTGTGACGGTCACATCCACGGCCCCGGCTTTACAGTC
>DEPS01000156.1 GCA_002358875.1 Lachnospiraceae bacterium UBA3386
CGCCCAATGTACTATTTCAGAGCCGTGGGCGAGAGGGAGATCCGTGGTATCATCCGCAGCCTTGGCCTTGAAAAGGCAGATGAATGGGATGAAACCAGACGGGCTTCCGCATACTGGGAATACTACAACACAGCACTTCGCTATCTCTCGACCTGCACAGGTCCAAATTATGCCAAAAAGCTCTTTGGGACCATGCAGTCAGGCGAAGACGAGAAACTGGCAAAGACAGCCAGGGACTTCTACCTCATGACCGTTACAGTGCCGGCAAAGTATGAGAGAGAAAAAGATCTGAACCTCTTCATCCGCGCCCTGAAGGACGCCTTCCTCTCCTCCTGTGCGGAGGCGAAAGCAGCCTGGAAGGAAGCGGAAGCAGCTCTGAAGGACACGAAGATCCGTTTTTGATCACTTTTCTCTCTATCTGAAGTCTGCCGAAGGATCAGCACAGTCCAGGCCGGTTTCTCTCTGCCTGAAGTCTGACGAAGGATAAGTGCCGGGCAGGCCAGCCTGAAAATATTACGCTGCGCCTCATCTCGCAAAAAAGGCATCCACATTTTTCATTGCCTGTATATGCCCTTCTATCCTCGGCAGATAATGCATCTTCGTTCCGTTAATTGCCAGAAGCTTGTAACGTTCTTCCAGCTGCGGCTGATTTGCCGCATTAACAATGCTTTGCAGACCGGCGGCGATCCTGGCGATCCCGCTCGATCCCGCTGATTGCCGCAAACTCCTCCTCGTTTTTGGGCTGGAAATACTCCATGACCAGATCCTTCCACAGCTCATCTGTAAAATCATTTGTCTCTGGCAAAAAGCCGAGTACCGTCTGCAGCCCGAAGCTCCTCCCCGGAGTACCAGGGACCAGCTGATAGTGATAATAAAGTGCAGCAAAATCAAAGATCGGATGTCCGCGTCCCATATCTGCCATGTCGATCAGGATCAGCTCCCCGTCCTGAACCATAACATTACCGACATGTGCATCACCATGCACGATGGTGTCCCGGTCAGGGATCACATCGATCAGACGAAACAGGGAGTTGATTTCATCCTGAGAGTAATATTTTCCAAGCCCGGAGATCCAATTGCGGAACTGGTCTTTTTTATTTGGAAAGTCTCCGGAAAGGGTCACACCATGCATGTCTTTGATCATACGCGCATATTTTTTCCGTAAGGCGGGGCCCTACTGCGGATTGTCGCGCAGATATTTAGAAAGCTGTACGGCGTCGATCAGCTCGTATACGGTACCGAAGCAGTCGCCGCACTTTACTACATCAAATGTGATCGCAGTCGGGATCCCGTTCACAAAGGCTGTTTTGGCCCTTTCCCGCTCCTCTTCAATACGCTCCAGTCCGATCCCGGGAAGAAAAAACCTTGACAATGGTATCGTCATCGATTCGATACACCCTGCTGCTTACACCGGCTCCGATCTGCTCACAGCCTTCGACTGATATCTCCCTGAGCCTCTTTCGCACATTTAAAAGCTCCGTGAATCCCGTTGTTTCTAAAATTTCGTAAACTGCCGGGGATACATTTTGGACATCGATGGGTTTTCCGGCTTTTTTGCGAAGCTTCATAAGCACACGAAGCCCCGCACTCGAAATATATTCAAGTTCCCCGGCTTCCATGACCGGCGTGCAGCCCGGGTTCGCGTCAATTGTTTCAAATAACGAACGCTCAAACTCAGATACATTTGACGCGTCGATACGGCCTTTCATTGTAATGATCAGCTTTTCCTGTGTCTGACTGACTTCATTCTGCATATCAAATCTCCTTTCCCATGAAGCTTCCATCAGTATAGCATATACGATTAAGACCCCTTACCTTAACAGAGTCTCTGATATGATCCGGACAGATTCCTCAACCTGGATATCCGCACTGACCAAAGCGGTCCCGTCGCCTTTTTGCTCCCCATAAGAGCCGAACTGCGCATGATTTCCGCCTTCAATTATATGCTCCGTAAAACTCCCAGGAGCATATTGCCTGCTCTCCTCGATCTTATCCCAGCGGATCACCTTATCCTCGGAGCCGACGATCAGTATTTCCGTCATATCCGGAGGAATCTTCTTTGTCGGATAAGCGGCAAAAAGGATAATTCCTTCAAGCCCGTCTTCATGCCCGGCTGCATACGATGCCGCCATAACACCGCCAAGAGAATGCCCCCCGACATACCATTTGGAATAACTGTAGAGGTCCATGACCTTCTTCGCAGCATCTTTGTCCAGAACCGCAAGCCGAAAAGGCATCTTCACCAGACAGACATCCATCCCCTCAGCAGCAATCCTGTGAAGCAGGGGAGCATAAGCCTTCTCCTCTACTTTCCCGCCCGGATAAAAAACCAGGGCAGTATCTTCCGAAGGCCCGTCAAAAAACCATCCGTATTCTGTTCCTGAAACAACAGTTGTCTCATCAGACACCAGCGCTTTTTCTGCAGCAGCATCCGCCCTGTAATAGCTGGAGACATATACAAAAAACGCGATTGCAGCAAGAGCTGCCAGGATAACCGGGATCAGCAACAATAAATGAACGGCCTTATGCTCCTGAATTCTTTCCTGAGATTTCTTCAAAAAATGCTCCTTTCCTGAACAAGGGGACGGTTCCTCGGTCCGCTCCGGGTCCGGCACCTGTGCAGTTTTCACACACCTGGGAACCTGCCTGCCGGACTTAAAAACCACTCCACCTGGCCTGTTTAATTTTTAGTAGACCCGGGAACCGTCCCCTGGTCCGCTGCCGCTTAGTCTCTGCATTCTGCTGACAACAAAATTCTCCATCTCTTCTTTTTTGCTTTCCGGAAGAAAAGATTCTCTGACCTGCTTTCGAAACTGAAGTTCCCTGCTAAGAAGCCTGGAAATCATTTTTTCCGCTGTTTTGTGCGTCAAGTCACAGTGTTCTGCAAACACCAGAAAGTCCTTGCGCCTGAGATTTCTTTTTTTTCCATTCAATGTCAGCGCCATCTCATCTTTATCGGCAGGCAGGACTATATTTACCGGCAGCAAATCATACGCATCAGAGAGAACAAAATCTCTGCCTCCCGGGTTAATTTCACGAAGTGAAAAATTTTTTAAATGCATATCAGAATTTCCAGAAACAAACGAAAAAAGTATTCGAAGAAAAAACTCTGAAAGATCCAGGCCCACATGGGCAGAATATTTCTTTAAAATGTCCGTGCATCTCTCGTAAGATCCTTTATATTTGTCCTCCGTCAGCCTTCCGGACAGCTGACAGAAGTCTTCCATCGCAAACATCTGTATCCCGTCTTTGTCAGTCTCCCTGTCGATTCTCGCTGTTATATAGGCAAAGCCCCCTCCGGTCTCCATCAGGGCATGAGGAACTGTCCTGATACCGGCCGACTGAGCCATTCTCATGACTAAATCCTCATACTCCGGAAGATTCGCAAACTCTTTTGTCTGCGGCTTCAAAATATATCCGGAAGGATAATCAACAAGAGTCAGCCTGCTGTCCTCCTCTCTGGACAAATGAAGAGATATTTTCTTTTGTACACCGGCTACTGTTATCCCGCGATGTACCATTTTCTCAGCGAGATGGATAAGCTCCTGATCGGTGAGATCCAATACGGGCAGTGATTTTGTGCCAAAGAAAGCCTTTACGCACCTGGAATGCCATTGCGTGTTCTTCTCCACTTCCGAAGCCTTCTCTTTGATTTCTTTTCCACAGCACAAACAGCGCATCCTCAGTCCTCTCTAATTAATTTTTTCCACAGCGCAGACAGCCCATCCTCAGCTCTTTCTGACAATATTTTTTTCACAGTACAGACAGCGTATCCTCAGCCCTCTCTGACAATACTTACATCTCCGATGCAATCCCGGCATGCCGCGAGCAATATCCCAAACCGGTCTCTTCTATCCAGTCTCCAAATCTCCTGCGTCATATGAAGGAGCCATCCTTCCGGAATCAAACCATCAAAAAAAGGGAACAGTACTTTACTGAAATAAGGTTCCCTCCTCAGAGGAAGCGTCAGACTGGCTGCAACGGCACCTTCCCGGTCACAATACTCGGGATCATAAATAAAAGAGTACCCCTCGTCCGTCTCTTTGATCACCCCCGCATAAATACCACGGATCAGAACGGACGCTTTTCTGTAATTGTCTTCCATGTGCCCCTCTTTCACATTCTACTGCTCCTGATTCTGCAGCTTCCCCGGGACCGCCTGCATTCCGAACATCCTCAGCGCCTGATTGACCTTATCCAACCGAACTGTCTCCTTTCCCTGTTCCAGTTCTCTGACAAAACGAAGGCCAAGTCCGGATCGCACAGCAAACTCTTCCTGTGTCAGCCCTGCTTTTCTTCTTTCCTGTTTAATAAACTTTCCAATCGTGCTCATAACAAAAATATACACCCTTTCGGGTGTATTTTCAATGCAATTGTTATATTTTATACCATATCGGGTGTAATATATTTATCTTCACTCGAATTTACACCCAATCGGGTATATTCTCGTGTAGGACAAGTGGAACAATGAACCGTCCCCCGGTCCATTTGTCAGGCAAGTGAAACAAGGAACCGTCCCCTGTTTCAGGAAAAATCAAATCTGGCGATCTCGCAGTTTCCGACCTTATACGCCGCAAACTCCCTGTTGTCCATATCGGTGAACCAGGATTTAATGAACCGCACAATTCCGTTATGCGCCACCAGAATGTAAGTCTTATCATCTGTTTTCAGCTCGTCCAGCAGGTTGTAGACCCTCTGGGCGACCCGGAACATAGACTCTCCTGTCCCAAAGGAATTGATAAAGCACTGCTTTGCCTCAAGAAACTCTGCACTGCCGCGGGGGCTTGTCCCCTCCCAGATCCCGAAATTCTGCTCAATAAGCCGGGGCTCGATCCTGACAGGAATCCCGGTGATCTCCGAAATATGCCGCGCGGTATCCGCCGCCCGCTGCAGGGGAGAGCACAGTATTTCATCCGCCGTATAACCCAGTTCCACAAACCTTTTTCCTGTCAGAATCGCCTGCTCATGCCCTTTTTCAGTGAGCGGGACATCTGTTGCGCCACAGATTTTGTCCTCGACATTCCATTTTGATTCTCCATGCCTGATAAAAAATAAATGTCCCATATGTCCCCCTTTCAAGAACTTCTAAATCTCACCTCAAACTCCGCTCCTTTTTCGCTGCGTGCTTTAAGTGAGCCGCGGTAGGCATTTACGATTGATGAGGCAATGGAGAGGCCGATTCCGTGCTTTCCTCCCCTGCCCCTGTAAAACCTTTCAAAAATGTGAGGCATATCCTCCGGAGAAATGCCCTCCCCGTCGTCAGCGACGACAGCGACAACCTCTCCGCCGTCTGTACGACAGGTCAGACGGATCTCGCTCGCGGCGTAGCGGACGGCATTGGAAATCAGATTGCCAAAAAGTCTCCTGGCATCCTGGTCCCGGATCGGGAAAAGCACGGGATCCTCTGCAAAATCAAAGCTGTATTTTACGCCCCGGTTTTCCGCCTCGGTGCGCAGATCCGATGCGCACTGTGAAATGATCTCCCTCAGATCCAGCGGCTGCGCCTCTCCTTCCGGCGCGGCCTTTCCCATGCGGGAAAGATAAAGGATATCCTCAACCATGCCGCCAAGCCTGTCTGACTCGGACAGAATAACTCCTGCCGCTGACTGAGGCTCCATGACTCCGTACAGGATCCCCTCCGCATTCCCTCTTATAGAGGTCAGCGGCGTACGCAGCTCGTGTGAGACGTTCTGAAAAAAAATCTCCTGCCGGTGCTTTTCCTCCTGCAGCTCGGATGCCATCCGGTTCATCGATCGCGCAAGCTCCCCGAACTCGACATCGCCAAAACTCAGTTCCCGCGCCTCGAATTTTCCCTCTCCGATCTCACGGGCGAAATCAGAGAGCTCCTGAACAGGTCCCGCTAAAGAACGGGCAAAACGCCGGCTCAGAAAAACAGAGAGCAGGATCGCGGCAAAAATGATGATGAGAAGCACCATGTTGATCTGGGCGGTGAGCGCCAGGAGCGAGGTGACATCGACATAAGAAACGAGATAGCAGCCTTCCTGCGCAGGATCCTCTGCGACAGAGACCGCGAATTTCCCGCTTTCAAGGGAAATCGTCCTGTAGCTGATTTCCCTGTCGATACCTCCCTCTGAAAAATAATCCTCAATTTCCCCGGCAATCTCCGAATTTCCGTTCAGAACCGAGGCCAGAGTCCCGTCTTCCTCCAAAAGAACAACACTGCCCATAGTGCCGGTGATCCGGTCGGGCCTGCCCTGAGGAAACTTTGATCCTTTCTGCTTATGTCGGCCGTTCCGCCGCTCCTCCGAGGCACTCCCCGAAATTGATGAGAGCTGCGCCGCGACCCGCCTTCGAATATACTCCCGCACTGAAATATTAAAGGTAAGCGCTACAGCCAAAAGAATAGAGACCGTCAGGCTGATGAGCGTCACGAGCGCGCGGGTCCGGATGTGCCATTGCTTTTTCATTTTTCTTACCCGGGTCTTTCACATATTATGCCGACAACCGGTTTTTCGGGCGGCTTTCTTCCATGTTTTTCCAGCCGAAAACAGGTTTACAACCTCTCTCAATTCGATTTTACCAGACGAAATGCTGACTTCCGGCCAGCTCTCAATTTGATTTTTCCAGACGGAAGCCGTATCCCCAGACTGTTGAGATGCTGACACCGCTTCCTTCCAGCTTCTGCCGAAGCCGTCGGACGGTATCATCGGTTGCCCGGGTCTGAACAGCCGTTTCGAAGCCCCAGACACTGTTTAACAGTTCCTCCCGGGAGACTGCAGAACCCGTGCGAAGCATCAGATATTTTAAAACCTCATATTCCGTAGGGGTGAGTGTCAGCGGCGTACCGCCCCGCAGAATATGCCTGCGGCCCTCGTCCAGCCTCAAAGAACCGATCTCGACGGCTTCCCGGGCCGGTTCCGGCGCTGCATGTTTTCTACTCTCGAAATCAATACGCCTGAAAATAGCCCGCACCCTCATGAGAAGCCCCATTGCCGAAAACGGCTTCGTGATATAATCATCTCCCCCAAGGCCAAGCCCCATCGCGTAATCATTCTCTGAATCCCGGGCTGTCAGCATGATAATGGGCACAGTACTTATCTCACGGAGCCTGGAACAGACAGCAAACCCGTCCGAACCCGGCATCATCACATCGAGGATGGCCAGATCACAGGGAACCTGTTCAAAACGTTCCAGCAGCAGATCACCTGTCGGAAAATCCTCTACCTCATATCCGTCGCTCACAAGAAAAGTCCTGACGATCTGGCGGATATTGTCATCATCATCCGCGACATAAATGCGCTTTCTTTCATTTTCCATTTTTCCACCTTATGCTTATTTTTTTGCGTCTGCATTTCATTTTAACAGCGGCTATTGCGAAATGCAATGATACCGCCAGGCCTAAGACGGGCATCCCACACCCGCGTCAAAAAATCCTGTAACTTCCAAATCGTTTTCGTGAGTTTTTCGTAAATTCCGCTACATTCTGACGGAGATTTCCTCTGTGCATTACTGCTATCATCAACATGCACCCGGAAAAAGGGGCTGCAGCGGGAATCCACCGGATGCCGGAAACTCCCGTCCATTATGTATATCGCAGAAACAATCCGGTTGAACGTGACTCTCGTACATCAAAATAGAAAGGAGCAATCATATGAATTACAGAAAAATCATGGCATTCGCACTGGCATCAGCCATATCCGTCTCCACTCTTGCAGCACCTGTCTTTGCTGCAGACACAGATACTGTCAGTGAAACCACTACTACGGAATCCCAGACAGAACAGGAGGAGATTCAGGAGGAAAGCAAAAGCCAGGCCGGGCAGGAAGCTCAGAAAGAAAGCGGAAACCAGAATGACCAACAGGTTCAGGAAGAGAACGGAACTCAGGCCGGACAGAAAGGTCAGGGAACGCAGCAAAAGCAGGGAACAAGAGGTGGAAAAGGCGGCTGCCACGGTAAAAAGGGAGCCATACAGGAAGTCGCAGAGCCCGAGGGCGCAGTCGGAAAGGACGCCGCAAAGACAAAGGCTCTTGAAGACGCCGGCGTGACCGCTGACAAGGCCGGAAAGGTCATGGCTTTCGTTTCACAGCTTGAAGACGGCACAGTAGTCTACAAGGTGCGCTTCACCTGTGACAGCACAAGGTACTCCTACACGATCAATGCCCTCACCGGCGACATCGCCGACAAGAACAGTTCGGCAGTAACAGAAGGATCAGGACAAAAAACAGGCAAAAAAGGTCACATGCAGGAAGCCGCAGAGCCCGAAGGAGCTATCGGAAAGGACGCCGCAAAGACAAAGGCCCTTGAGGATGCCGGCGTGACCGCTGACAAGGCCGGCAGGATCATGGCTTTCGCTTCACAGCTTGAAGACGGCACTGTAGTCTACAAGGTGCGTTTCACCTATGACGGCACAAGGTACTCCTACAGGATCAATGCCCTCACCGGCGAAGTGGTTGAGAAGAAAACAGGCGAAGCTTCCCAACGCCAGACAGAAAAAACCGGAAGCAAAGCTTCCGACTCTGAAGCAACAACAGAAAATTCAGGAGATACCGTCTATTAACGAGTAGTGGAACACAGGGGACGGTTCCCCGGTCCAAGTGAAACACAGGGGACGGTTCCCCGGTCCAAAAACGGACCGGGGAACCGTCCCCTTGTTCCACCCCCTTGTTCCACCCCATGGCTAAAAACGGACCGGGGAACCGTCCCCTGTTTCACACTGTTTCAATCTGTTGATGGATTTTCATGGATCATGATATGTTTGATTTTCGGGTATTCCCGTTCAACGGTATTGTGAACATTTTCCGCGATCTGATGCGCATCACGCAGGCTCTGATCTCCGTTAACAGAGATCTCAACATCGAGATAAATCATATCGCCGAATTTCCTGGACCGCAGCATGTCTACCCCTTCCACCCCCGGCAGGCCAAGAATGAAGTTTGTCATTTGCTGATTCCAGTCCTCCCCGCAGGAAGTGTCGAGCATTTTGTTTATCGCGTCTTTTAAAATATCAAAGCCCACCTTCAGAATCAGAAGACAGATTATTACGCAGGCGACCGAGTCCATCACCGGGAATCCCTTTTTCGCAAACGCGATTCCGATCAGGGATCCGACAGAGGAAATCGCATCGGACCGGTGGTGCCAGGCATCTGCCAAAAAGGCGGAGGAACTGATTTTTTTAGCATAATACCTGGTATACCAGAACATCGCCTCTTTTACGGCAATTGATACGATGGCAGCGACAATGGCAATGCCCCCCGGTGCGGCGAGCTGGTCGTAATTGCCGGCAAGTATGGTTTTGATTCCGTTTGCGCCGATGCCGATCCCAGTACCGCACAGTATAAGCCCCAGGATCAATGAGGCAAGGCTCTCAAATCTGTCATGCCCGTATGGATGCGTGGTATCAGGAGCTTTTTTGGAAAAGCGAACGCCAATAAATGCCACAAACGTGGCAAATACATCGGAAAGCGAGTGGATTGCGTCGGAGACCATGGCTTCCGATCTGCCCACGATCCCGGCGTACAGCTTAAAAATGACGAGCAGGATATTCCCCGCGATCCCAACAGCCGTGACCTGCCGCACAATTTTCTTTTCGTTCATTTAAAACACCTCAGAATAATATACATATTTCTCTTCTTTTCCCTGAACATTCCGAAACAAAAAACACCTTCTGCGGAACATACTACCTGTCCCACAGAAGGTGATAATCACAATCTGTTGTCGCACAACGGCAACCCGGCTCCACGGTTTTTTTAAAAAACCATCGCCTGCTCAGTCTTTCTGTAATACGCATTTCAAAATCGGAATGTTTTGCAGAGAAAAGAGTTTTCTGTATTATATGGAATCTTATTATCGGTGTCAAGCACATCATCAAACCAAAAGCTTGAAACAGGGGACGGTTCCCCGGTCGGTCGGATACCGCATTTTTCCGTTCGGGATGAACCGCCCTATCCGTTCCATAAACATACCCCCGGCACGATCAGAATGATCTTCCGGGGGTATGGTCTTTTTGACTGAATCTGTCAAGGCATATGGGATTTTATCTGTGCCTCGATACACCGGCTGAATAAAAAATGTTTATGAAGCAGAATAATAGCAAATAAGTATCGGCCTTTAAAGATAGTGTTTTCAGTTTACTTCAGCATTTACTTTCTTTTAACGGTCAGGGAGATCAGACGGCTGCCGTAATACTCTTCCTTTTCCGCGGGACGATCACGCTGTACACAAATATAGTAAGTGCCCTTAGGTAATATTCCGGTGATCTGGGTATAATAATCCAGATTAGTGGTCTTGACCGGTACGCCGTTTTTGTTAACGATCATAAGACTGATGTCGGGGCCGTAGATCCTGCCGTATCTGGAAGTACTCTCCATCCTTTCGGCATAGGCTTCGATCTTCTGAGGTTTTGACAGGGTGATTTTATACCATTTTGCGAACTCATAGCCATAGGCGAATACTTCTCTTCTGTTTTTACCGGAAGTCAGTTTTTGTGCCTTCTCCATGCAGTAATTATGTCCGTGGCTGACGCTATGGTGTTCATATTTGAATTTTAATAAGGCGGCATTGGGGTAAAAGTAATAGGTTCCCTTTTTAATTGCAATGTAGTTTTCACCTTCATAGAAACTTGCAATATAAAAGTCGGGTGCGTTATCTTCACCAATCTTGTAGGTAGTGAACAGCCTCGCACAAGACCTGTTGACGTGTCTGCCGGTAACTTTATCAATATTCACTTTAACCTTTATATAGCCGTCAGAGTAAATTTTGAATTTATACACATGGTAATAATCATCGCTGTCGTCTTTAGGGGATGTAATCCATTTGTCCTCTCTCATGGAATGGATTTTGTATATTCCCTTTTTTTCATAGGCTTGTGCCTGCACAGGAACAATACCTGCAAAAAGGCACAGGATCGCCAGAAGGCAGATTGATTGTTTAAGAAGTCTTTTCATGCTTTTCTCCTGTCCCGGACCATAAGATTATGATCCGCAATTGTCCAGCCGCTACTTTATCTGCTATATTCGTTTATTACTTCATAAACGGGATAAACCAATGACATATCGTGAAATGCCCGTGAGCATGGGTATCACAATTGCGATCACCGTCACCCACCGTTTGCGCATATTGGCCGCCAGCCTGCCGGACTGAAAAACCGTCCCCTGGTCCATTTTCATGAAAAATCAAATCCGGCGATCTCGCCGTTTCCAATCTTATAAGCCGCAAACTCCCTGTTACCCATATCGGTGAACCAGGATTTTATAAACCGCCACCGGCGAAGTGGTCGAGAAAAAGACAGGTGAAGCTTCCGGACGCCAGACAGAAAAAACCGGAAGCAATCATTTTGTCAGATCGATTTCATTTCCGTAAATATCATCGGTCCCCCTGCCGTGGGCATCGACGGTATACCAGGCAGAGGTCGCCGTATGTGTGATTCCGCCTCCGTCATCGACGATTTCATACAGATGGAGCCTGTATCTGCCTTCCTCGATCTTCTCATAGTCGGCAACCGGAGGATAGTAATTATTCTTGCGGTTGTAATACTCCTGCGCCATTTTGCAAAGTTCCTCGGGCGTATAGGTTTTTGAACTGTCCGCAGCAGCAGAGCTATTCCCTTCCGCGAGCAGTTCCTTCACCGCTTTTAATGCACCCTGCGCGCCTGTGCTCCCGACAGCTCCCTCGGGGACTTCCGGATTCATTTCATAGCTTCCGGTGAGAAGGTTATTTCCCGTACCTCCCGCCAGAGTTCTTTCATCCCTGACTACAGACATGATCGCCTTATTATTGACAAAGGTCACAGACAGGAATGCAAACCACTTGGAAATATCCATACCTGTGCCGTCTGTGAGTTTTTTTACAAGAACTGTTTTCCCGAAGGCTTCCGCCGACGAAATATCCAGCGTGTAGATCGTTTCATAATATTCGGGGCTTTCAGACTGGAACATACAGTGCAGCTGCAGATCATCTCCCCTCAGATCCAGCCAGTATTTCAACTGTCCGTTCTCAAGGCGATAGACATACGACTTCTCCAGATCATCCGCCTTTTCCTCCGCAAACACAGGCATGCTGCTCTGACCGGCAGCTGCCAGTGCAATCAACAGAAAAAACGCTGCACAAGCACAGATGATCCTACGGCAGATACTTTTTTTTCTCATAATAACCTCCTCTCATTGCTATGGGTTTTAAAACAGGGGGGCTGGCGCTTATTAACGCGACAGCCCCCATTAAAGCCAATAAAAACATTGCTTCTGGCCAGGCTGTAAAAAAGCAGCATCCCGTCAGAATTTCTTATAAATCTTTACTTCCACAGTGGAGCCGTCAATGTTGATCCTTACTTCATCTGCGATCTTCGCAACGATGGACTTCTCCAGCTCATCCCATGCCTCGCCGGCCTCGTTGCTGTCGGTTTTTCTACTCTCGATCTCAGATTTATATTTTTGCATAGACCAGGTATATTTACTGACTTCTGTTTCTCCGCCGACCATGTGATAAAAGCCCTTGCCTATGATGCCCGGATTCCGGCTGCCTGCATCGGCTTCCGCCGACAGCGTCATGACATTGATCAGTTCCTTTACCCTGCCCATGAAACCGTGTGCGGCTTCATTCCGGCCTGAAGACGAGACCGAGAGAAATCTTCTGCGCAGATCCAGGTTCATAGACACAGAGGCCTTCAGATGGATGGCAAAATTCCTTTTATCCTGCCAGACCCAGTAGCTTCCTTCCACTTCTCCGACGAGGTTTCGCATCATGCCGAAGAGTTCCTCCGAAAGCAGACGAAGACGCAGGACATCCTTCCGGTTCAGACCGCAGTCCTCGCCGAGCTTCGCCGTCGCATCAACCGCCTCCTTCATGCCTTCCCCTTTGCTCGAGACTGCCATCAGAGGCAGGCCGGGAACATTTCTGCGGAACTCTTCCAGATTTTCCCCTTCCTCGGGCTCACCGGGATCCACCCACGGTCTCTCAACCACATTGACGAACGAATAAGGGATCTCGATCCCGTATTTTTTGAATCCCTCGTTGACCCTGAGATTGATATCGGTGATCATGATCTCAGTAGGCACATTCTGGGGAAAATAGACTGTCGTTACCAGCCTCAGGCTGCTTTCCTCAAAGGCCATGAAATAGACCTGAGCATATTCCATCCCGTTAGGTTTTTCCTTGCCGGGCACAGTATATTTCGATTCGATCACTGCCTGCTGGATCACCCGCCGTGCTTTCTCCACATCGCTTTCATAGGAAATATTAAAAACAAATTCCTCACCGCGATACGGGGAATGGTAGCTGTAATTTCTGATCTTCATCGTGTTCAGCCGGCTGTTGGGAATGATCGTCACCTGAGTATCCCTGAGCCGCAGCACGACATGGCGCATGGTAATGTCTATGACGATTCCTGCCTGTCCGTCCTCCAGCTCGATCCGGTTGCCGATCTCAAAGGGCTTATAGATACTGATCATCAGCCCTCCCATCACATCCTTGAGAACGTCCTGCGCCGCAAACGCCAGAACAGCACTGGCGAGGGCAGTTCCACCCAGAATGGTCTTCCACACGGATTTGATCTCAACAAAAAAAGAGAGGATAATTATGCTTCCGACTACTGCGATCAGCACCGACAAAACGCGCTCGAAAAAAATCACCTCAATGCCCTTGCGCGTTTTTCTGATCCTCTGAAAAATCACATGGTTAATCTGGATCAAAATCCAGACGCATATGCACACAAAAACTACTAAGAACAATTCGGAAAATTCAGAAATAAGACTATTCTTTACCAAGTCGACACCTTTCCTTCAATAACAGCTTTCTGATAAATTCGGATTTAACACAACTCGCCGGACACGGGGACAAACTACAGCGGACCAGGGAACGATCTCCCAGCCCATAAATTATCATAATTTTTGACTTACACTAAGTCAAGCCTTTCAATGGGCAAATGGACCGCCTTTAAATGGGCAAATGAACCGCTCCCTGTTTCATTCTGTCAGGAATATTTTTTCACCTTCATTCCCTCCGCGGTCATCCTGACATAGTCGCCGGTAATGGTGACCACATGAGGCTTTTTGTCCTGTACCTGCGCCATGGCTTTTTCATAGCTGTCGATGAAGAAATCTATGCTGTCCTTCATCCAGACCAGAGCGGATATTTCGTCACTTTCCGATACCATCAGGCGTTTGTCTTTCATTGCCTCTTCATCGGCATGGCTGATCTTATTTCGCACATCGCCGATATGGTAATAGGCGTACAGAAGGTTTTGCAGCGTCTCCATGCTGCCGCAGGCAGTTAATCCTGTGATCAGTGAAGGATCGTTATTCTCGACTGATCGTGTCCTGAGTGCGGCATACACGTGCTGCGGGTCCTCGCCCCGCTCTCCCATTCCCCTGGTTCTTTGACGGTCATAGGTTTTTATGAAATAGTGGTCAATATCCTCTATCTTGTAGTATTCATAGGGCTTGAGCTCCAGCCGCTTCTGGGCGAAAAGCCGGGCGACCTGGTCCACGCAATTCTCATCGCCGCAGTAATAGAATATCCCGGATCTCACCAGATTCTCCGGTGCCTTGGCCTCGATCAGGGTCAGGGTCTGCTGGTAAAACTGATGCCGGTAAGCCCATTTCACCAGATCGATAAAAGGGATCTCTCCGTCACCCTCCAGAAGCGTGCCATAGTCCTTCCTGATCCTTTCGGCGATCACGCTGAACAGGACTCCATAATAGCCGGAATCCCGCCATAACTTTTCTCCTTTGAAAAGCCCTCTGAGGCGAAGGATGCCGCTCTCCACCTCCGGTATGTTGCACATGGAAAGCCCCACATCCACACGGCGCATGGCGTTAACCATTCCGTCAATACTCTCGTTGTGGACATTGGCTTTTTTCCAGATGTCCGCAATCATGTCTGCCCTGCCGTAATTCACAAAGGAACTTATCGCATGGAAGAGCTCCGTTACGCCAAAGCCGGCGGTATCATCACGTATGATCCCGGCCATCTTTCCATGGTGGCTGGGGACCGTATAAAGCTTCTTCAGATGGGCGCCGCTTCCCGGCATGGTGACCAGGATATCCAGTGTATTGATAACGATATAGGTATCCGCTGCATCATCGCTGTTCAGCAAAACATACAGATTGACTTCCTCATTATCTTCAACAATGGACTTTTGCATCTTCATCATGCTGGCAGCCCACAATTCCTTCTCTTCAAGCCGGCATTTCCTTCCTGGAAATCCCTGATAAAGCGGATCAGCTTCTCCCGTACTTCCCCGGGCAGACGCCCGTCTTCTTCCTTCCTGTCACGTATCAGCTCGTCAGTATACTGGGCGATCCAATATTGAAGCAGACCATAGGTGGAAAGAGACGACATATCCTCTGAATACAGGGCTCTTCCGTTTGTAAGAGGGACTGGCTTTAAATCGTCTTCCTTGTCATAGGTGTCAGTTCCGCCGATGACGATGATCTCATCTATGTCATACTTGGCCAGCATGGCCTTTATGCCGGCCTCTGCGTCCAGAACTGCATCACAGTAATAATGTCGGAATCCATCTTGAATGTAAAAATACCGAACCGGCAGGTTATCATCAGCTGTGCTCAAAGATGTCAAAAGAATATTTCTGGCCATGCCCCACCCCCCTCTTTTTATTGTTTGCATACATTTGTCAACATATCCATCATACCGAATATTCATGTCCAAAATCAGATATTTCTGACTTATAACTGGATGTATTTTCACACAGTGCCGCGACCATATCAATATAGATTTCCGGCAGAGGAGCAATCGAATCTATTTTGAGACAGTGCTGAAGCTTCCAAGAAATCTAATATCGTCGATTCCGCTTATAGTTTTTATCTGATCATCCGTGATTCCTCCTGAAGCCTCCACCTCTATGATATAGTTATATTTTCCCAGGCGGCTCCCCTCAGGGCGGTCGTGGATCGTGACAAGCTCAAGCCCCGAATCATGTATCTTGACTATGATATCGTCTATCCTTCCCGCTTCGCATGTGACGGCAAAAACAGCGTTTGTACCGCCGGGCACACTCTCCTTTGACAGCACATAAAACCGCGTTTTGTTGGCATCTGTAATCTGCACATTATCTGCAAGCACTTCAAGCCCGTACAGCCCGGCTGCTCCCGGTGCAGCTACCGCAGCCATCGACTTGTCCTGCTGTCCGGCAACATAAGCTGCGGCGGCAGCGGTGCTGTCCATCTCCATGACAGCAGCATCCGGCATATGCTCTTTTCGCCATTTTTCGGACTGTTTGATTCCCTGTGCGTGTGAATACACAGTCTTGATATCTTCTATCTTTGCCCCGGGAATGCCCATAAGCGTCTGATTGATCGGGATAATAACTTCTCCGACTACGTATACATCATTGCGTTTCAAAAGCGCGTCAACATAATTTGTAACTGCTCCTCCTATGGTATTTTCCTGGGGGATCACGGCATAGTCCGACGCTCCCGAAGCAGCATCTTCTATCGCCTCATCAACCGTCTTCCTGGGCAGAAAGCTTCCACTGGATTTGAAAAAGAATTCGGCCGCTTCCTCCGTGTATGTTCCTTCCGGCCCCAGATAACTGATTGCGGCGTCCTCCTTGATGGAAACACTTGCAGCCGGGAGCGGGTCAGACGAATCCTTATTACTGCTGCAGCCCGAAAATACAAAGAAAGCCATTGCCAATGCAAGAACTATAGTATTTCTTTTCCGGCGCTTATCCGATTTTTTCATAATTCCTCCTATGCCGCACGCCAGTGCGGCATCCCGAGGAGAAAGCCGCGTACATGAAATGCAAAGCATTTCACGTTGCGGGTTTCTCCGATGCGATCAGGCAATTTGGGCCGCGCAAGCGGCACAAATGCGGTTTAAATGTTTTGCCATCGGGCAAAACATTTAAACTTCTCCTATGCTCTTATGCGTTTTTCAACTGCAGCAGAGGCATACTCCGGACAGTCCGCAAATACTTATAGATATCTGCGTAATCACCGAGGCGCCATAAGCCATGACCATGATAAACCAGCGGCGGAAATATAACAAGGGAACGGGAAAAATCAGGCTTGACATTCTGGAAACTCCACTTGAAAAGCAGCGAAACTAATGCATTAATATAGTATAATTATTATCCATGGGGGTGCAGTCATGAATGTATGGGGAACCGGTATGAGCCTGTGCTTCCGGCAGAAATTGCCTGATCCCATCGGAGAAACCCGTTCCGGGCTTTCTCCCCGGGATGCCGCACTAACGTGCGGCATGGAGTATAAGTATTGACACAGTGACATGACAGATAAGGAGAGGATAAAACAATGATTGAGTTAAGCAAAGAAAGAATTGATCAGCTTTTGAACGAAGAGAATGTGAAAAAGGAAGAAATACAAACGATCCTTCGCAGCCTTTATCTCAGGTACATGCGTCTTTATGAGAGATACTTTGCTGACATAGACGCTCTGAATGATGATTATATTGCTCAGTTAAAAAATTATCACGAAGAAACCATCAGCCTGTACAAGTATTATTTCCTGGACATTCCTCAGGATACCTGTGAGAGTATCAGTAAATTCGATAATGAATACAGCGCCAAACTGCTGGGGGCTGACTGGCACAAACATCTTTTTAGCGCATATGAAGAATTTAAGAACGACGGTATTTACAGGAATAAAGATGAGGCATTTCTTAAGAAAGAGTTTACAAAGAAGGCTCTGGAGGCTTTCTATTATGAAATGGATCTTGTTTTCAGAGAAGGTTTTGGCACTGGCAGCAAAACAGTCAGTAATATTATAAACGGGTTTACAGGTCTGCTTTTCGGAAAAAAGAGCAGCTGATCTTAAAAATGTAACCAGGTCTTATATAAGATTAAATGGCAGCACCGCCTCCGCCAATGACAACAGGAACCTGTAACGCGGGGGACCGGGATTTCTTACTGTGCACGCTCTGGATAGGGCGTGCACAGCATTTTTTCCCAGGAGAGCGCTCACCTGGAAATTTTCGGCTTCTCTTCTATGTTCTTATGCGTTTCTTAGCTGCAGCAATGGCATCCTCCGGACATACAAGCCTGCACAGATGACAGCCCACACATTTGCTTCCATCAAGTTTTGGCTTCCGGTCATCAAACCTGATGGCCTGATGTCCTCCATCATTACAGGAAATGACACATCTTCCGCATCCATTACACCTGGAAAGATCAAAAGCGGGGAAAAGGACTGTGTTCCTGTCCAACACATCCGTAGTGTCGCTCACCGTATCCAATCCCGCACCGATGATATCTTTTACAGATTTAATTCCCATTTGTGCAAGATAATAATTCAGTCCTGCTTTCAGATCGTCAATTATCCTGTATCCGTACTGCATTACAGCAGTAGTGATCTGTATTGAACCGGCGCCCATAAGGATAAACTCAAGGGCATCTCTCCATGTCTCAATTCCGCCCATTCCACTGATATGCATATCCTTAAGCGCGGGATTCTGCCCAATCTCAGCAATAAACCTGAGCGCTATGGGCTTTACGGCTTTCCCGCTGTATCCTCCGACTGCCGATTTTCCCTTTACGGCCGGAGCTGATACATATGTGTAGGGACTTACTTCCACAATGCTTTTTATTGTATTGATCGCTGATATCCCGTCTGCACCGCCCCTGAGAGCCGCCTCTGCGGCAGGACTCATCGCTGCAACATTAGGCGTGAGCTTTGCAAGAACCGGAATGGAGGTACTTCTTTTTGCGGCTCTGGTAAATCTTTCCACCAGTTCAGGCACCTGACCTATATCAGAACCAAGTCCGCTTTCCTGCATATTGGGGCATGAAAAATTAAGCTCCACTGCATCCGCGCCGTTTTCCTCGCAGAGCTTTGCGAGTGATTCCCATTCAGCCTCATCCTGACCCATAATCGATGCCAGAATAAATTTTGAAGGATATTTCTGTTTGAGCCTTCTGAATATCTCCATATTCTCAGCAACACTATGGTCTGAAAGCTGCTCAATATTTTTAAAGCCTGCTATGCTTCCGTTGACCCCTTTTAATGCAGAAAATCTCGGAGAAGCTTCGTGTATGTCAAGCGTACTGATGGTTTTAAAGCTTGCTCCTGCCCAGCCTGCTTCAAAGGCTCTTGCACACATGTCATAAGTAGATGCGACCACCGATGAAGATAAAAGATACGGATTTTCAAGCGGTACGCCGCACAGATCGCATTTCAGTCTTTCCTCATTATCAGGAATTGGTATCTCTGCATGAGGACGGACTCTCTCATAAAGATCAGTCATCAGACGTTTTATCGGTACACTTCCACTGTATACACACGCCCTCTCACACTGTGCTTCACATTTTTCGCAGAAATTTTTGTCAGGAAGTTCCATTGCTGCAATGTCCTGATCATCAAACCAGATTCTCAGAAGCGCCCTGGCAGGATCCATGACCGGACAGGCACTGCTGCAGGGTGCATCTTTGCATAATGCGCACGGAATCATATCTGAACGTTTAATATAAGGTTTTATCAGCATACTCTTCCCTCCTCTTACAAGACGGTATTTTTTTCCAGACATCCATAACGGACTCCCTTAGCGCATAAGCGCCCTTTTTTATTTTTACATCTATTTTTCCGCTGTGCAAGAAGATTTTCCAGAATGTCAAAACCACTTATATTTTCCTCATTCAGGGTTCAAAAACGGAACGGGGAACCGCCCTCTCTGTTCCATAAACATACCCCCGGCACGATCAGAATGATCTTCCGGGGGTATGATCTGTTTGACTGAATCTGTCAAGGCATATGGGATCTTATCTGTGCCTCAATACATCGGTTGAAGAAAAATTGTTCATGAAGCAGAATAACAGCACAAAAAGTATGGGCCTTTAAAGTTAGTATTTTTCAGTTTACTTCTTGGAAACAGTCAGGGAGATCAGACGGCTGCCGTAATACTCATCCTTGTCCGCCGGGCGATCACGCTGTACACAAATATAATAAGTGCCCTTAGGTAATGTTCCGGTAATCTGGGTAAAACGATCCAGACGTGTGGTCTTGACCGCTACGCCGTTTTTGTTAATGATCATAAGACTGATGTCGGGGCCGAAGATCCTGCTGAACCTGCCAGTACTCTCCATCCTTTCGCAATAGGCTTTGATCTTCTGAGGTTTTGACAGGGTGATTTTGTACCATTTTGCGAACTCATAGCCATAGGCGAATACTTCTCTTCTGTTTTTGCCGGAAGTCAGGTTTTTTGCCTTCTCCATGCAGTAATTATGTCCGTGGCTGACGCTATGGTGTACATATTTGAATTTTAACAAACTGGTATAGGTGTTAAAGTAATAGGTTCCCTTTTTAAGCGCAACGTACGCTTCGCCTTGAATAAAGTTTGCGATCTCATAGTTTTGTGAGTTGTCTTCGCAGGTCTTGTAGGTAGTGTACAGGTCTACGCTGGTAGAGCGGCGCCGTTTATCACGTGGGACTTTATCCCAGTTCACTTTAACCTTGATATAACCATCTGAAGGAATTTTAATCTTATAGACATGGTGATAATCGGTGTCGCCAGGGGATGTAACCCATTTGTCCTCGCTCATGGAATGGATTTTGTAGTCCCCTTTTTTTTCATAGGCTTGTGCCTGCACAGGAACAAGACCTGCAAAAAGGCACAGGATCGCCAGAAGGCAGATAGATTGCTTCAGAAGTCTTTTCATGTTTTTCTCCTGTCCCGGACCATAAGATTATGACCCGCAATGTCCAGCTGCCACCTTTTCTGCTCTATTCGTTTATTACTTCATAAACAGGATAAACCAATGACTTATTGAATACTTACTGATTTTTAAGCACACGGTAGAGCTCAGCGCCGGTGCAGAACTGGTAGGGGTTCGCATAGAACACGCCAACCAGCCCCAGTGTTAACATAGTAAGCAGATCCCAGCCGATGAAGGACAGATCCAATACAAAAGCCTTCCACTTATGGCCATTCATCATCCTGCGGGAGAGACTGATCGCATCCAGGGCTCCGATCGAGGGATCGTCCGCAAGGATGTAGGGCACCATCCTGTAGGAATAGCGCTTAATTATACCGGGAATCAGGAACAGCATATCCCAAAGGACGATGAACAGGTCACGCAAAAACATCGCCTTGACATTTCGACCGTATGGGAAAAATCCCGCCTTCACCTCATTCACGCTGGCAGGTTCCTCAGTATTTCTGACGAAGAATGCCAACCAGCACGCATCTCCAGTAGTTGGCCTTAAAGGCAACCTTCCCCCTCATCTTTAATTCTTTCCTGTCCCACATAATCATTTCTCCCTCCATTTTTGATAATGTACACGAATGGTCCGCCGGAAAAGATGCCTCTGAACCATGTCAGACACCCAATGCGCAAAACGCTTTATTTAATATTTTCACATCCATTTCTCTGAAATACAAGAAGAGTTTCCGGAATGTCAAATATTATACGTGTGAAGATTTTTCCCCCCGTTCAGATGTTTCAAGCCTGAACAGTACAGGATAGATACCAAAAGCAACAAAGGTAACGATCGCATACCGCGCACACCGCACCATCATAGCGGCAGCGGTGCCGCTGGAAAGAAATTCTTTTGAGAAGGGCATCTTCAGCACAGTGTTCAACACGAAATAAAGCACCAATCCCCCGGCCATACGAGTGACCATGAAGAGGGGTCTGCGTGTATTCTCAAAGTGCACAAAATAATCGTCCAGAAGCGTGCCGCCCATGAAGCCGATCAACAGGCCTGCAGATGTGAAATAATCCGCACTCCTGCAATAGAAAAAGCCGGGTACAGTGATGACCAGCAGGATTCCGTACAGCGTGACCGTGTTCTTTATCCGATTTTGCAGCTCCTGAACGAGCAGCACACTTATCAGGCCCAGAAGCCATCCGACCAGCACGTCCGTGGGATAGTGTGCGCCAAGCACAAATCGTGAAATGCCCGTTAGCAGCGGTATCACAATTGCGATCACCGTCACCCACCGTTTGCGAAGATTGGCCGCCAGCGATCCGAATACGGTGACTGAATTTGTCGAATGACCGCTGGGGAAGGAATAGCCCTGAGCCGCAATATCGTAGATGTCCGCCTCCGGATCCACTACGCGCAGGATCTTGATGCCCTCGTGGTCGAAGTAGGGTCTGCGGCGCAAAACGATGTTTTTTAACATGGTATTCCAGATTATGCCCATGATGGAAGTCAATCCTATCGTTCTGCCAAGCTTCTTGTCATAGTTCCAGTACACAAAGCCCACAATCAGGATGAGTGGGAGTTCTTCTCCAAACAAGGAAAAGCGGGATATGATCGCAATCCCCGCGCCGCCGATGTGAGCCTGAAGCCATTGCATCAGGTTGACTTCCCATAGAAAGAAAAATGTTCTGCCGCTTACCGCCATAATATCCGTCCTCCATATTTTCTAACTGTACAGTTTGAGCGCTCTTGCGCGCCTTCATGAATGCAGGATGCAGCCGCACAAGCCGCATATTTTGCTTTACCGCCGTACACCCCGGGAGGGCTGTCCGGAAAACCACATCAATTGTCTTGTCTTACGAGCAACCTTCGCGCTTACGCGCTGCGGCATGGGGTATATTTGTTTATTCCACGGTGCCGTCCGGGACCGTTATTGTCACTACGGTTCCTCCGCCGTCGCCGGACGTGATCGTCAGGTGACCGCCGCACATAATCTCAAGTCTCTGCTGAATGTTTTTCAGCGCGATATGCGGCTCTTCTGTATCGGGGGGATGAAACCCCCGGCCGTTGTCCGCAACGACGATCTCGCTGCCGGAATCCGTTTTTCGCGTCCGTATGCAGATGTGAAAGGGACCTGCATAGGGATCCCTGCCGTGCTTGACGGCATTCTCCGCGATGGGCTGCAGGGTCAGAGGAGGCACGCGAAACCAGATATGCGGTGTGTCATATTCTACAAACAGGCTGTCCTCATACTGGGCCTGCTCTACGGCGAGATAGGCGCGGGTATGCTCCAATTCCGAAGAAAAGGGGATAGGCACGGCGCTGGCAATAGCTGAAAAGTTTTTGCGCAGATAGGTCGTAAAATCCAATGTGACCCGCCTGGCCAGATCAGGATCCTGTTTACACAGGCAATAAATACTGGTCATGGTGTTGTAAATGAAGTGCGGCCGCATCTGAAGCACCATGATGCTGGCACGCTGATGGGCGATCTCCTGCTGCTGCCGGGCGATCTCCCGCTGCCGGTGCAGATCCTGCTCGATCTGATCGGACAGGACGAGGCTGTACATGACCAGGGAGGAAAGAACTATGCTGAGATCAACGATGGGATAGACTTCTACGAACATCTGCAGGAGCAGCGCACCGGTTATCGGCAGAACAGCAATAAGGAGGCTTTGATATTCTTTGCGTGAAAGCCGTTTCCGGCGACGTATCGCGCCTGCGAGATTGAGCAGGGCAATTGCTGTCGCCGGCACCAGCAGAATCGGGTACCAGGGTCCGCGGCTATACTGCCTTTCAGGCGTGATAACGTAGATAAGGCTGGTGAACGGCGCACTTACAAGAATAACAAAAAATACTGCCCACAGAGCAAGCACTGTGTAAAGGAGTCTGCCCGAGAACCCGTTTTCTCCACAGCAGTGCAGCAGATAAACCGTCATCATGGGCAGCGGCAGAGAGAGCAGCAGTGTTTCCAGGATCATTAATAAATGAAATGCCCCTATCGGGACGGGATAAAAGAATAAGACCGTCTCGATGAAGCCGGACAGGCACAAGAGCAGAAGAACGATAAAAAGAATCCGGAAATAGCGCAGGCTCCAGCGGTCAATACCGGGCATGACAGCTGTGAACCACAGTCCCTGCACACATAGCATCAGCGACGCACCGATCAGAAAGTAAAAGAAATAAAAGACCCAGCTGCTCAATACTCCGCACCCCCTGACTGAAAGGGATAGCGCAGCTTTTTGAGCTGTTCCTTTACGTCCTCCGCGGTCAGGGGCTTTAGAATGAATCCGCTGGCTTCGGTCTTCCATGCGTCAAGAGAGTAGTCGGGATAGGCGGTCAGAAACACGATGTTTGTGCGGGGATTGATCTCAAGCAGCGTACGGCAAAGATCAAGCCCGCTGGCCGTTCCAAGTTCAATGTCCAGAAAAGCCAGGGCGACCCGGTTCATTTTTGCGTAATCAATTGCTTCCTGCGGCCAGATAAAGCCCCTGACCGTGGCATTGGGAATGGTCTCCCCCAGAACAGCCAGACCCTCGGAGAGAATGACCTTACTGTCGTCCACCATTATGACGTTGGGACTTTCTTCGCTCATAGCCGCAAGCTGGAACAGCTCCTGGGCGTCCACCCCGAGACAGTCTGCCAGTCGGATGATCATCGAGGCGTCCGGCAGCCTGCTCGCGTTTTCCCATCGGGCGATGGTGGAATGGTTGACAAACATCCTTTGTCCCAGCTGCTTCTGCGAAAGTCCTCTTCTCTCTCTCAGCTCCCGCAAAGTTTTTGCAAATAAAAAATTCAACACAGTCCTCTATTTTAATCATTAAGCGGACCGGGGGACGGTTCCACGTTTCAGTCCCGAAGCGGAACAAGGAACCGTCCCCATGTTCCATCTTTCTCAACACCAAGTCCATCCCGGATAAATGATTCCATATTTCCATACTTCTGCTTTACAGCATCATAGAAAGCAGTAATGTATTCCTCTTTGGCTCCAAAGAGATACCGCAGGGACTCATCTACAATCACGCTATCTATTCCGGCCTGTTTTTTTACAAAATCAGTAAGGAACAGGACATCTTTCTCTATGTAAACATTCGTCTTCAGATAGTCCGCAATGATATCCTGTCTTCCTACTCCAAGTATCTCCTCCACAATAACACTCGCAATACCTGCACGGTCCTTACCGGCAGTACAATGCCACAAAAAGGGGCCGTCACCTTCCAAAAGGAGATTCAAAAATTTTCCATACTGACTGACTGCGGAGTCAAGGACGAACGCCTGGTACAGACCGCACATATAGGCTTTCGCCTCTGCCGGATTCAACAGAAATTTTTTAAAAAGTTCCTGATCAGCTTCTTTCTCTCTTGAAATACCCGGTGTAAGGTTTTCAACGATCGGGATGTGGATGTTCTCCACCCCCGGTATCTGCATATCAGGCTGCTGCGCCCTTTCACCATCGCTTCTGAAGTCAATGACAGTGCGGATCATGCCGGACAGCTTTTCAATATCACCGGATGAAAGATCTGCAAGGTGCCCGGAGCGAAAAAGCAGCCCTGAGCGGATGATACGCCCATCACCTGTCTTCATTCCGCCAAGATCTCTCGTGTTATTCAGTTTTTCAAATAATATTTGCTGACTCATTTATTTTTCCTTTTCAATATACTGTTTTGAGCTAACCAGGGGGCGGTTCCCCGGTCCACTCTGCCGGTTCACTGCTTTTGCTGCAGCCTGCCGGAGCGGAACGAGGAACCGTCCCCTTGTTCCGTCCTCTTTTCGGCATCATAGTCAATGTAAATATATTTGCTCTCCCAGACGGGATCCCTGTAGTCGCCGTATTCCGACATTTTGCAGTCCTCATAAAGGTCTTGCGCCACTTCCTCAATGATATCCCGAAGCTCAAGCTTTTCCAGATAGTGATCCGGGATGGCCTTGTATCCAAGGGCCGTGCCCAGTATATTTCCGGTCACGGCTCCCGTCGAGTCGCTGTCGCCGCTGTGGTTTACGGACGCGATGATGGCGTCTTCGAAGCTGTCGGAGTGCTTCAGCGCACAATAGACAGCAATAGCAAGCGCCTCTTCGCCGACCCAGCCCTCGCCGAGCCGGCGGATCGCGTCACGGTCATCCACATCCTGGCGGGAAAGAGCGACCGCCTTCTCCATAATGTCCAGAAACTCCTGCATATGCCCCGCATTGGGAAACAGCTTAGGCATCGCCTCCATGGAGGAAAGGACCGCCGCATACACATCCGCATTCTCACTCGCGGCGAGCTCATATACGATGTGCACCAGGGCGGCAGCCGGAATATAGCCCAGCTCATGACCATGGGTGACGGCTGCAGCCTCCGCCCCTGCCAGGTCCGCCCTCTTCTCATCCCGGTCTCCCGCCAGATAAACGCCGATCGGAGCCACGCGCATGACCCCTCCGCATCCCTTGCTCTGGTTGGCCGGCCTGTTTATCGAATAATAACCCTCGCTGCCCAGGGCGGACATACATGTCGTTCCCGGCGCCCTGCGGCTGTAAAACTCCTCGAAATTCGCCAGCCAGGAGATGCCCTTTCCTTTCTTTTTCGGCGAGAACCTCTCCGTCTGCGTCCTGTACCAGTCCTGATAAGCTTCCCGAAAATAGCCGACCGGCCCGGGGCCTATTCCCCTCATCCGCCCCCTCGTCTCCCCGAACAAAAGAGCAGTGGCTGTGAAAAGAGTCATCTGCGTATCATCTGAAATGCGCGCAAGGCCGCCGTCGAGTTCATACCTCGTGATACCCTTTTCCCCGTACTTTCTCACAATATCGGAAAGCCTCATGAATTCCACCGCATAGCCCAGCGCGTCCCCGACCGCGCCGCCGACAATACAGCCCTTGATCGTATCGATATCTCTCATTTTGCGACACTCCTTTCCTGCACCGCTGCACCACTCCTTCCTGCACTGTCTGACAACAGATTCGGGAATGGAACAAGGAACCGTCCCCCTGGTTCACCTAGTTTGTTAAATTTTATCAGTAAAAGCCAGGATATCTCAAGTATATTTGTCTAATTGTCACATTTTTTTAATCATGAAATGCTTTGGCTCCTCTTTTTGCCTGCGTCAGATGTCTTTCTTTCTCCATGAAAAGATTTCTTTTTTTGTTCAGATGTCTTACAATCAAAGCTGTACCCGGCAGATTTGACTAAATTATGATCAAGATTCATTTATGCAGCAGAAAAAGCAGGTGCAGGTGATATGGCAATGCTTTATTTCAGATACGGAGTATAAGTCATGGCAAAGCTTTATTTTAGATACGGAGCTATGGGCTCCTCAAAGACCGCAAACGCTCTGATGGTCAGATACAACTACATTGAAAAGGGGCTGACCCCGGTCCTGCTAAAGCCACGGACCGATACCCGGGACGGAGAGAGGGTGATCCGCTCCCGGATCGGGCTGGAGGAGAAGTGCCTCTTTGTGGACGAATTTCTGTCGGAGATGGCGGTTCCGGGAAGCGGCGTCCGGACAGG
>DEPS01000137.1:0-845 GCA_002358875.1 Lachnospiraceae bacterium UBA3386
ACAGACCCCTTCGAAATTCGAGGCGTTTTGTTACAAGTCACACCCTGACCAGGAGTTGTATCTACATCTGAAATAAAAAGGGGACAAGTCTGTCGACTTGTCCTGTTTTAGGGCACGGACGCTTGTGAGCCCACCCTGTTTACCTTGTCTGTGGCCAAAGTTATAGGGCCCGCCCATCTCACAAGCGTCCTGTTCTGTGCATTCCATAGATTTCTTTACCCGGCTGATTTTGGGTACATTTATTCCCTGCGGTTCTGTCTGCGATCAGACTGGGGCCGCAGCCAGGACCTTTTTCGCTTTCCTTCCAGGTCTTATTACAGCATTTCTCTTGAAATACTCCCTGGTTTTACTGTATATCTTTTCTCCCTTCCGTTTATCTGTCTGCATGACGCTCATGCATGCGCAGTAATCCTCACCGCTTTGGTTTGTCTTTCCCCTGAACGAGCCGGACATCACAGTGTGGCGTTTTACCTTCCTGGCGTTCCTCTCAGCTTCGTTGTTCCCAAAATCCACGTCCTGATCCGTGAGGAAAAGCAGGACGGAATCCTTATATTCCCGCATCTCCTTATAAAGGTTGTAACCCTTCCTGTAATACCTTGACGGGGGATTGTCATAATACTCTTTCTGCGCCAGGTCAAGGATGGCGTCGTATCTCCGGATAAAGCCATCCACCTGTTCAAGGCTCAGCTTCCGTCCCTGCTTTTCCCGTTCCACATCCATTTCCAGCAGGAGCTCAAGCATTTCGCTGTGCCACTTCAGGAGTTTCTCGGTCTCCGCTGCCCCGCGCAGGTAACGGGTGTGGTGCACATTGCAGTCCTGGTGTGCGCTGCCGTAGTGGTAGAAGG
>DEPS01000137.1:861-4547 GCA_002358875.1 Lachnospiraceae bacterium UBA3386
ATAATCAGAACATCGGGATAATGATCGTGCACCAGGGTGTTAAGGAAGTATTCCACTGGAGTCCCCTTGAGCCCCTCGTGCCCCTTTTTGTCCCGGAATGCGTAATAGATGTTCAGCTTATCGGAACAGATGACCACGTTCTTGATCTTCCCGTTATGGCGCACGCATGTCATGTCCGCGTACATCACTTTGCCTGCTGCAAGGCTTGCGAAAATGGCATCCTGTTCCGCCTTTGTCTTCCTCGCAAATTCCTCGTTTATCCCGCTGACCTTCCCGTGGGAAACACGGAGCAGGCCGTCCGTCATCTCTTCCAGGAATTCACAGGTCTTGTCGATGGAAACATTCAGGTGGTTCCTGAGCAGGAAGATCAGCGCCTTCACGCTCTCATCATAGTTGACTTCAAGCTGTACGCCCTTCGGGAACGGCGCGTGGTACTTCGCCCCGGTCTTCCTGTTCCTGTATACCTTTGCCCAGTAATCCGTTACAGCTACCTCGAAGCGGATCCCGATGACCTGCTTGTGGACTGTCGCGTTCGGGCCGGACACCTCGTAGAAATCGGGATTGTTTTTTATCTCGTCGGGAGCGTCAATAAATACGGGCTCTTCCGTGACCGGAAGCGCCTTCCTCCCGTGTCCCTCATGTCCGGGCTGGGCGCCTTCGTTCCGGTCGGTCTTCGGCCTGTTGTTGGGCACTTTGCCGCGGTAGGCGTCCTGTGAGGACGGGGTGGATGAATTCTGGAAGTTCTGGTCAACCTGTGCCTGGAGCTTCTGGTTTTTCTCCTTCTCGTCGTTCAGCTTTGCCCTTTCCGCAACCACCTCGTCGGTCTTGTCGCTGATCTTCTTTTTCTGCTCTGAGATCTTATCGTCTTTCTCCCGGAGCCTCTGTTCCATTTTTTCTATGGCACGCCCGGCTTTTGAAAGCCTGTCTTCATACTCTTTCTGTATGTCTTCATACACCTGGAACCACATTTCCCGGTTTGAGGAGATCTGCCTGGACAGCCGGGCGATCTCCCGGTCCTTCCTTTTGAGAAGGTGTTCGTAGTACCTGCGCTGCCGCTTCATCCCAAGTCGGAGTTTCCTGTGTTCTGCCCCGGATTCAAGGGACTTCACCCGTTGTTCCGCATGCCTGCAGCGGTATTGGAGCTGTGTGATCTTCTCATATGCCGCATTGGTCATGTTGTCGTCCCCTTCCGGAATAAGGTCTTACTTCATTGCCGCAGAAACCTGTGATTGTATCAGGGAGAGCACCTGTCTGTACTCTTCGATCTGCATCTTCAGGACGCTTATATCTTTTTCTGCTGCGTACAGCTGCGCCTGTGTTTTTTCAAGCTCCCTGCACTTGAGTTCATACAGGTTCCTGAAATCTTCGGTGCCGGTGTCCGGATTGTCTGCACCTGTCTGTTTTTTGGGCGGACGGCCACGCTTTCCTTTTGTTGAAATGATCTCACCTGTTTCCGGGTCAACCCTCCCCAGGTATTTTCGCACCGGACGGGATTGTTTCTTCTCCGGATCATAGACCGAAGTCTGGTCATATGCGTATGTTACGCCGCTTTGGTTTTTGTATGTAACGATTGGCATTTCCCCACCTCCTTGTCATATATTATAACATATGGCAAGAAGCATGTCAATGCTATATTGCCATATTTATATAAAAATATATGGCAACTATCTGATGACGCCGCACGTGTGAGCAGGGGTGGGATTGGAACGTAATTGTGAACTTCTAACGTAATTAACTCTCAACCAACTCAATCCCACATCAAAACCCCGGAAATTCAGTGGTTTTCAGCCCAATATCTGGTGCTTTTATTGCATTTTTTCATCACATGTGGTACCATTATGGAGTGTTAATTAACTCTCTAAGGAGAACCGCAATGTATATGAAAAACAAGGTGAAGATCCCCGATTCCGGGCGGGGGATCAGCCGTAAAAAGATCAGAGGGACGGTATATGTCTATTACGCTTATGGCCGGAGTTACGACCCGGAAAAGAAATATACTGTTCCACGAAACACGACGATCGGCAAGGTTGATGACGAACATCCGGACATGATGTATCCCAATGAAAATTTCCGGAAATACTTCCCTGATGCCGAGATCCCGGAGTTAATGGACCCGGCATATCGGAGCAGCTGCCTGAGGATAGGCGCGTTCATTATCGTCCGGATGGTCATTGCAATATACCATCTTGACGAGATCATAGGGCGCCTGATCGGAAGGGACGCCGGCCTGTTTCTGGATCTGGCTGCGTACTCGATCATCTGCGAGAACAATGCCGGTCAGTATTATCCTGATTATGCGTTCAACCATCCACTCTTTACTGCCGGCATGGCTGTATACAGTGATTCAAAAGTATCAGACTTCATAGGCGGCATAACCAGGGATCAGAGTATCGCCTTTCAGAATGAGTGGAACGAAAAGAGGGATCATCGTGAAAAGATCTATATTTCATATGATTCCACGAATAAAAACAATCAGGCGGGCGACATCGACCTTGTTGAGACAGGGCATCCCAAGGATGACCAGGGGAAACCCATCCTTAACTTTGCGATCGCTTATGACCATGACAACTCCGACCCGTTGTTCTATGAAGAATATCCCGGAAGCATTGTTGACGTGTCCCAGCTCCAGCTGATGCTTGAAAAAGCACGCGGCTACGGATACCGGCAGATCGGTTTTATCCTGGACCGGGGATATTTCAGCAAAGAAAACATCCACTACATGGATAAATGCGGTTTCGAGTTCGTCATAATGATGAAGGGCATGAAAGACCTCGTCCGTGAGCTTGTCCTTGAAACAAAAGGAAGGTTCGAGGACAAACGGAAATACAGCATCCGTGATTATAAGGTAAGCGGGTACACGGTTAAAAAACAGCTTTACCCTTCTGACGAGAAGGAAAGGTATTTCCACATCTTTTTCAGCGACCGGAAGAAGAATGCCGAGAGAGAGAAGCTGGAGGCAAAGATCGACCGGCTGTCAGCGTTCCTCAAAGAACATGAAGGTGTGAAAATAGATCCCGGGAGCGGTTTCAGCAAATATTTTGACCTGATCTACTGGCACAAAGGAGAGCCTGATGAAAAATTCATGTTTGGGCGTGAAAAGTATGATGTCATTGACCAGGAGATCAGCCTTTGCGGTTATTTTGTTATCATTACTTCAGAAAAAATGAATGCGGAGGAAGCGATCACCCTGTATAAGGGCAGGGATGCTTCTGAAAAGCTGTTCCGGGGGGACAAATCCTACCTCGGGAACAAGAGCCTGCGGATCCATTCCAATGAGTCCCTGCATGCGAAGATATTCATTGAATTTGTCGCTCTTATCATAAGAAACCGGATATACAGGATCCTGAAAGAGCATATGGCTAACGGTAAACATAAGATGAATTATCTGACTGTTCCTGCTGCGATCAGAGAGCTGGAGAAGATCGAGATCATCAAGCAGCCTGACCGCAGCTACCGTTTGAATTACGCCCTGACTGCCACGCAGAAAGATATCCTGAAAGCATTTGGCCTGACAGAGCCACTCATCCGGAAGATGGCGGCGGATATTAATAATGACCTGGCAGCTATTGACGAGGAGGCATCATAATGGCAAGGACACGGACCCGCTCGACGATCGAAGAAAAGATCGAAGCCCAGAAGCTGATCGTTTCAAAGGCAAAGGACAAATATGAAGCCGCTGTCAATGA
>DEPS01000137.1:4654-4983 GCA_002358875.1 Lachnospiraceae bacterium UBA3386
GCGGCAAGCAAACGCTCTTATGACGAAATCATCGCATTCCTTGATGGAAACGCCGATGAACACCTTGAGAGTTAATTATGCAGGAAGTTCACAATATTGCCTGATTCACATATTATGTAGATAACTGGAGCTATTAAGACAGTATAAAGGAAAAAAGAAAATCTGTCTACGAGAAAAAAAAGAACACCACAACCGGGATTGACCACAGAAATGATGTTCTCCGTGCGCCGTCAGGGACTCGAACCCTGGACACCCTGATTAAGAGTCAGGTGCTCTACGAACTGAGCTAATGGTGCGAGTGTTCTTCACACCCTGAAAACTGAACAAAG
>DEPS01000095.1:0-1257 GCA_002358875.1 Lachnospiraceae bacterium UBA3386
GAAACAGTCACATTACTGTTTACGACATACCATCCATTGCTCCATGATGTTGTACTGCCCGTAACAGTAGTGTAGGTTGATTGGCTTCCATCTGTATGTCTGATTGCCGTGTTGCCATTCTGCGTATAATACACATACGAAACAACATCCGCTGCATATGCTGTCATAGTAATGCCAGGTAATAATGTCAGGATCATCACCAGCACCAGCCCAGGGCTGAGCAGGATGCCCAAAAACCGTTTCATCTTTCTTTTCATAAGCTGTCTTCTCCTTTCTTTATTCGCGGCTGTTATGGCCGCCGCTGAACCATAGTTAACAAGCAAAAACCGCCGAACCCGGCAGGGGTACATATACTTACCCCGTCAGAATCCGACGGTTATCCATCACGAATACGGTATTCAGTTCCATGCGTCTTGCAGCCGCAGGACGCAAAAAGGGCGCAGTTAGCCTGTGCTGTGCTGTGCGAGTGTAGACCGGTTCCGCATGGCTGTCAAGCCCTCCTGCGGTTATTTTTTACCGAGCAGTTTTCGGCATTGCAAGCTCTTTCACCCGCTCAATGGCAAGCTGTGAATACTGGGCGACTTTCTCTATTGAAAGGCCGTCTGCCAGCATTTCCAGAGCATTCTTTGTGCGATCTTTTTCCACAGCATTCTTGGCTGCCTCATTCCTCATGTCTTCCATAACCTTACACATGGCCGCCACTCCTTTCTCGTCTTCCTTAAAATAACGAACCTTATCGGCCAACTCCTTATAGTGCATATCGTCCGGGTCCGTGCAAAAGAAGTCGTGCATCAGCTTTCCCAGCTCTGTGGACGCATCCTTGTCCGCACCGTTCACATAGATGATATGCTCGCCGTCATCGAATGCTTTACCCGTGTTCGTAATCTGCCTGTCAATCGTGTACAACGGCAGCCCATCACCAATCACATCATTCTCTGTGATGAAGATCACAAAAGTTTCCGGCAGGTCGCTGAAATCATCTCCCGGTTGAAGCAGATGTGCGTCAAGGATGCTGGAATGGTATCTCGCACGCTTCCTGTCCGCTCCCTTATCCGCCCTCTGCACTTCGACGTTGTATTCCTTGCCGGTTTCGTCGTCGGCATCAATGTCCAGGCAGATGTCCCTTCCGAGCAGATTCTTCATCCTCCGCTGTGTCTTCACGCTCTTGACACGGATGTCGGGCTTGTTCAGGATGATTCTGAGCAAAAGTTCCGCGCCATCAGTGTAGCCGTCAAAACAGGCGTTCATGAAGTCATC
>DEPS01000095.1:1293-3191 GCA_002358875.1 Lachnospiraceae bacterium UBA3386
GTCATCTGCGCCCTCCTCACCTCGGAGCCTATGCTCCTCATACTTATATCGGCACGCCGCCCCAGATTCTTAACTCCTCCGAGAAGGCACAATGAGCCATATATAGTATAGCAAAGATCCCGTTCAACTTCAACAAAAATTTCGATGAATTTTGAACGAGAAATAGGCGAGAACCCTTGCCTCGCCTGAGCAGAGTGTAGCACAGACGGGGTATGAGCGCAAGGGCGGATTTGTGTCCACAGCGGGCGGATTGGTGCCTTGTTACTATTCACGGCCGATTTGCCCCTGTTCGCTGCGGATGTTAAGAAGGCTCTGACATCTGAGCTCGTCCTGTACTGGGATGACACAGTGATCTACATTAACAAAACCCGGAGCTGTATGCGGTTCTATGGTACGGAAAAGCTGGCGCTGTTCACTGCACATGCCGGAAAAGGAAGAGACGGGCTCGATGAAGACGGGCTGCTGGCACTTCTCAGTTCAATGACCTTCGTCATGCATGATCATAACATCGTCAACTACAATGCGGATTTCATTTTCATCAACATCGAGTGCAATCAGCACCTGCAAAGGGATCTGAAGAAACTCGCGGAGATATCGAAACATGAATGGGCAGCATTGCTGAAAGAACTCATCTCATCCACGATCCACGGGACAACCCTTTCAGCCTTTCAGAAGTGCTCTCCTGCAGCGGCAGCTAACACCTGCCGCCGGGAGTATTGGATTCAAAGAAATCCGGCCCCGCCGGATTTCCTCATTTTCGAAAAGACAGGCGACTCACCATAGTGGTGGGCCGCCTGTTTTTCTACCCAAAGGGCCGTGAATAGTAACCTCTCATGTTTAAAGACAAATCCTTTAAAGAGAACATCGTGTATGAGAAATTGCTGAATGATAAACTCCCGGCAAATCTCGGATACCTTTACGAAAACATGGTCGCGCAGATGCTCACGGCCAACGGAGATGGGTTGTATTACTATACGTTCAGGGCAGATAACCGCAGCCATCTGCGTGAGATAGATTTCCTCATCACCAGAGGAAGTAAAATCTGCCCAATAGAGGTCAAGTCCTCAAGGATCGACCGACACGTTTCTCTGGACGAGTTTTGTGCGAAGTATTCCGCCAGAATTCTGAAGAAATACATCATCCACACAAAGGACTTTTCCAAAGACAAAGATATCATCTGCACTCCCATCTATACTTGCCCATTCGTCTGATATTGATACGCGCCAACATACATTTCTCGTGGTCACAAAACGCATATAATTCCACGAGCTTTCAGCTTCTGGTCTTTATCCTGATCTTTGTTCTGTTCCTTGTCCGCCGCTTCTCCCGAAAGCTCAAGTCCGTCCGCGGCGGAGTCTTCAATCCGGTCCTCCATGACCATGTCCGGGCCCTCCGCGGGATCCGGGGACTGTGCCAGGGCCGCTATCCCCGTTCCGGCCGTGACCAGCGCCGCGCACAGGGCCGGAGCCAGCAGGTATTTCAAAGACTTTCTGTTTCTCATTTCAATCCTCCTCGTTCGTTTTGATGATTCCCTGCAACAAAAACCGCCGGGCCTGACAGGGTTTCATACCTCAAAAGGTTACAAAACCTCAAAAGGTATACTTACCCCGTCAGTATCCGACGGTTATCCATCACGAATGCAATATACAATTTCAGACGCCTTGAGGACGCAAGACGAAAAAAGAGCGCAGTTATGCTGCTTTCTTTCCTTCTTTCAGCGTGGCGAAGTTGGTCATGCTTGTCAAGCCCTTTTTTCTGTACTTTTGGGAACTGTAGGAACCTTCTGTCCCCGTTTTTGGCGAAAACGCGCCGCAATGGTGTCAGGCCCGTTCACAGCCCGATAGTTTCGCCGCTTATTATTCTACCACGCAAAGAGTTCACAAACGTGACAGAATCCC
>DEPS01000071.1:0-272 GCA_002358875.1 Lachnospiraceae bacterium UBA3386
GTCTGCGTAGCTCAGTTGGATAGAGCGACCGCCTCCTAAGCTTCCACGAGACCTAACGCCTCAGAGTCGTTAAAGAAACGAGTGCGGAGTTCGAATCGCGTCGGACTTGAGTAAAAAACGAATCGCACCTAACGCCAAAATGGCGTGCGTGACGTTTAGCATAAAACAGCTCATGAGGCGAAAGTCCATTAGACAGAACTGAGTGAGCCGAGCTTCACCGGGTAGCTCCGGAGGGCTGAAAAAGCCCGTAAATAAGCCAAAAATTGAATATG
>DEPS01000071.1:303-8801 GCA_002358875.1 Lachnospiraceae bacterium UBA3386
GTCTGCGTAGCTCAGTTGGATAGAGCGACCGCCTCCTAAGCGGTAGGTCGGGTGTTCGAGTCACCTCGCGGACGCGTAAAATCAGCGGATTTTCGTTAGCAGATCGGTATCGATATTAGCCAGACGGACATCCGCTTTTTTCATGCCAGGGCTCGGACTTGTTTGGAAGCCTCTCTTGGCCAGCTAATTTCATTAGCAGAAATCGAGGGTCCTGCTAAGAAAACATCCCGTTTTGCTAATAACCCGTTTCGGGCCGATTCCTGGCTAAACGAGGCGTAAGGGCAGCTAAGAAAAGCGTTCGGTGCTTTCAGCTTAAAATGTACCCATGATTCTTACCTGCTCCTTCGTTCCCCGAAATCTCTGCTAAACCCCATTAGCCAAGCACATATCTCCGGCTAACATATCTCATTAGATGGCTTCACCATCCGCCATCGTTAGACAACTCCATATCCACTTACATATCGCCATCGATGAAATGAAACACCTTCATCGGTGGCGTTTTGTCGTCTCCGGGATCCCCGGAGCGGATCACATCTACGGATAAGGAGGATCCCCATGAATAACAACAAAACAATCCTGATCGACGGTGTCCGTTACCATAAGGAGCGGCCCGCAAGCTGCCGTCAGTGCTACTTCTGGAAGAACCACAAAGTCGGCTGCACTCTCGGCAGGGAGAACTGCTACTACCTGGCAGAGTCCCCGAAAAAGAATAATCCCTGCGAAGGCTGCTGCTACGGTCCCTGCGTCAGCTTCTGCATGAAGAAGGTCCTTGGACAGAAAGGAGTGCCGGCCAATGCTTAAAGACAATGCGAAGCTGAACCGATGCATAAAGCTCCTTGAGACGCCGCCGAAGGTAGACCGGAACAAAGAGCCGCCGAAATGCCGGCTTTGCCCGTACTACCAGCCTGAGTTCCGGTACCGGAAGTGCCTGTATGCGACCTGTCCTTACGGGAAGGACCGCAACGCCGCTTTCCGGAGGAAGCCGCTCCGGAGCGAAAAGATCATGGAGGTGGTGGTATGAATGTATGACTACTTCTATGGTGCCCAGGCGGATCAGTTCTCATTTATCCGGATACCAACGGTGCTTTTCAGCCAGGAACAGTTCAAAAACATCTCCCCGGAGGCAAAGGTCCTGTATGGGATCCTGCTGAAGCGAATGGACCTGTCAGCAAAGAACGGCTGGTTCGATGACCAGGGCCGTGTCTATATCATCTGCACCCTGGACGAGATCATGGAGACGCTGAACTGCGGAAACCAGAAAGCCGTGAAGCTGATGGATGAGCTGGAAGGAAAGATCGGCCTGATCGAGCGGAAACGGCAGGGGCTTGGCAAACCGAACCTGATCTACGTGAAGAACTTTATCTGCCCTGTGGACAAGGTGGATAACTATTCTCCATCACATTTCTTGAAATGTGAAAATCACACTTCTGGAGATGTGAAAATCACACTTCAAGAAGTACGAAAATCACACGGAAGTAATACTGATAATAATGATACTGATAAAAGGTATACAGAGAATCCTATCTATCCGGGAAAGGATGAGGATGAGATGCGGGCCCGGATGATCTGCGAGAGCTTTTTTCAGGACCAGATAGAATACGATTGCCTTCTTGAGCAGTTCCCTTACGAAAGGGAGACCCTCCGGGGAATCCTGGATCTGCTTGTAGATACGTACTGTTCCAAAAGGAAATATATCCGTGTAGCCGGGGATGATAAGCCTGCCGATGTGGTGAAGAGCCAGATCGCCAAACTGAATTCTTCCCATATCCAGTACGTGATGGATTGTCTGAAGGAGAACACCACGGATGTAAGGAACATCAAGCAGTACCTGCTGGCAGCTCTGTATAATGCGCCGACTACGATCAGTCCTTATTATCAGGCGAAAGTGAACCATGACTTCTACGGAAGCTATTGAAGGGGGTGATTATCATTGCCGAATAAAGCCGTGATTACGGCAGTAACAAACCAGAAGGGCGGCACGGGCAAGACCACCACCTGTGAGAACCTGGGCGTTGGGCTTGCCATGGCAGGGAAGAAAGTCCTGCTGGTCGATACAGATCCGCAGGCATCACTTACTGTGGCGTTGGGATATCCCCGGCCGGATGACCTGCCGGTAACCCTCTCGGACCTGATGGGTAAGATCATCCAGGATCAGCCGATCGCACCGGGAGAAGGAATCCTGCATCATCCGGAGGGAGTGGACCTGGTGCCGGCAAACATCGCGTTGGCAGGGACGGAAGTCTCGCTGGTTACTGTCATGAATCGGGAGAAGATCCTGAAGCAGTACCTGGATACGGTTAAGAAGGACTATGATTTCATTCTCCTTGACTGTATGCCGTCCCTGGGAATGCTGACGGTGAATGCCCTTGCAGCTGCGGACCAGACAATTATCCCGGTGCAGGCAAACTACCTGTCTGCCAAGGGTCTGGAGCAGCTGCTCGGGACCATCAACAAGGTCCGCCGCCAGATCAATCCGAGGCTCCGGATCGAGGGAATCCTTTTAACCATGGTGGATTCAAGGACCAATGACGCCAAGGACATTTCCCAACTGATCCGGGACACCTACGGCGGAAAGATCAAGGTGTACGGCGCCGATATTCCACGGTCAGTCCGGGCCGCTGAGATCTCCGCCGAAGGGAAAAGCATCTTCGCCCATGATCCGAAGGGAAAGGTGGCGGAGGCCTATCAGACTTTAACGAAAGAGGTGATGCACAATGCAGAGAAAAGGCGCAAACATCAGCTTGAGCAGCTACGATGATATCTTTGAGACTGATGAGAGCCGCGCCGACAGCCAGCTGGAAAAGGTACAGAAGATCCCCATCAGTGAACTGGTTCCCTTTAAGAACCATCCATTCAAGGTGGTCGATGACGAAGCGATGTTACGAACAACCGAGAGTATCGCACAGTTCGGCGTCCTGACGCCGCTGATCGCAAGGCCAAAAGAGGACGGGACCTATGAGATCATCTCCGGTCACCGGAGGGCCCATGCTGCTGAAGCTGCTGGGCTTACTGAAGTACCGGTAATCGTCCGGGACATGGATGACGATGCCGCAACCGTGCTGATGGTTGACAGCAACCTGCAGAGGGAAAGTATCCTGCCGAGTGAGCGGGCCTTTGCTTATAAGATGAAGCTGGAAGCGATGAAAAGACAGGGAGTACGAACCGATTTACAGGGGGAAGGAACTTCCGCCCAAGTTGGGCGGAAGTTGGAGACAGCAGATCTTATAGGACAGGATACTGGTGATAGTCGAAACCAGGTGCGCAGATATATCCGCCTCACCAACCTGATCCCGGAACTCCTGGACATGGTCGATCAGAAGCAGATCTCTTTTAACCCTGCAGTCGAACTCTCCTATTTGACTCCTGAAGAACAGCAGCATGTCATCGAAGCCATGGACTTTACGCAGGCAGCGCCGTCCCTTTCCCAGGCACAGAGGCTCAAAAAACTCAGCCAGGAAGGCGGATGTACCCTGGAAGCCATGCAGGAAATCCTGGGAGAAGTCAAAAAGGGAGATCTTGAACGGGTCGCTTTCAAGAGTGAACAGCTCCGGAAATACTTTCCGAAGTCTTATTCCCCAAAACAGATGCAGGATACCATCATCAAGCTCCTGGAACAGTGGCAGAAAAAGCGCCTGCGTGACCAGGAACGATAACAACAACCGAATACGAACCCTACAGCCGACGTCTTTGAGATCTCTCAGAGGCGTTTTCTTTTACCTAAAAATCAAAAAAGGAGAAACGAACCCTATGGAGAAAACCAACAAGATGAAGAGCCTCACCAACGACATGAAGACCTTTGAGAAGCTGATGCAGGAACAGCGCAAGGAGAAGCAGATCCCCGGAATTGATTTAGAGATCGACACGGAGGAGGACTCCCCGGCGGATATCCTGCTCCAGGCAGCCGGAATGCTGATGGACTGTTCCGTCATGGTGGCAAAGGCAGCCTTCCTGGTCGGACTCATGGAAGCAGAAACCGATGAGGATGATGAGGACGAGTGTGAGAACTGCCCCTACAGCGGGGACTGCGGCTCCACCTACGGCACCATGGTACTGGTGGCCCGGCCTGACGGTGACAACACCATCATGACCATGGACGAGCTGGCCGAGGAGATCGGGGATATCTTTGCCGGACAGGCCGGTACCTATGACATGCACCCGATCCCGGGTACTGAGGATCTCTACTACACCATCGCGGAAAAGAAGCCCTTAAAGCGCGGCAATAAGACTTATTACAAGGCCCCGGCCGTGATCTTCGGCATCGATGAGGAAGCCGGTGAGGTGGTGAGCCCCAACGCCAGGCAGCTCTATGCGGCAGCCCGCTACTTTGAGGAGCATTCGACAACCATCAGGACCCGTGAAGGCAGCGCTCCTGTCTTCTGCTTTGACTAAGGAGGTACACGACTATGGCGATGAGCTATGAAGATTTCCTGGATATCGCAAAGGATGCGGCGAAGACCCGCCACCCGGAAGCTGAGGTGACGATCCAGAAGGTGGAAAAGCTGCAGGGAGAGTCCTATGTGGGTCTCTCTGTCAGGCCTGAAGGAAAAAATGCCGCTGTCACCATGAACCTGCATGAGCTTCATGACCAGGTGGTGGAGAACCCGAAACGCCTGGCGGCCGTGATGAGCGAGTTCCTTTCCGGCCTGGATAAGGCCCTGGAGCAGATCCCACAGGTGGATGTAAGGCAGTTCACTGAATATGAGAACGTGAAAGGAAACCTCATGATGCAGGTGATCCCGGTGGAACCGAATAAGGAGAAGCTGGAGCAGATCCCCCACAAGACCATCGAGGATATCGCGGTGGTCTACCGGATCGATGTCAGCGATTCCAGGCATCACAGTGCCTCAGTCCTTGTGACCAACCAGATGATGGACCAGTTCGGGATCACGCCGGAACAGCTTCATCGGGACGCGGTGGCTTCCCAGATGGAGACCCATCCCCCGACCCTCAAAAACATGTCCGAGATGATGGCGGAGATGTCCGGCGGCATGATGGATATGCCGGAATCCCCCATGTGGGTGGCAACGGTCGAAGGCGGGCTTAATGGCGCGGCAGTCGTGCAGATCCCGGAATTCATGGATCAGGCGGCAGAAAAGCTCGGAGGAAACTTCTTCGTGCTTCCGTCTTCCATCCATGAATGCCTGTTCATCAAGGATGACGGAGAATTCCAGCGTCCCCAGCTGGAGGAAATGGTCCAGAGTGTCAATGCGACCGAGGTCAGTGCGGCGGACTTCCTCTCCGACAGTGTCTATCACTACGACAGCGAAGCCAGGGTCTTTGAGAAGGCAACAACCTTCGAGTCCAGGGTAGCGGAAGCTGCGGTGGCTTATGAGACTGCAGCTCCAGAAACGGCAAAGGAAACCATGAACGTTCTCCTGGTGGAGCCGGAAAAGTATCCCCGTCCGGTCGAGATCGGCACGGATCTGGAAGACCTGCAGAAGGCCGTCGGCGGCTATATCGAGGTCACGTATCCTTTCGACGAGCAGGTCGGCCTTGTCATGAATGAGGAAGGAAAGCTGGAAGGTCTGCCTCTGAACCGTGCCATTCGTGATGATGAAGGACAGATCTGCGATGTGGTCGCAGGATCCTTCCTGGTGGTGGGCCTTACCGAAGAGAGTTTCGGTTCCCTGACCCCGGACCAGATGAAGAAGTTTGAGCAGCAGTTCCATCAGCCGGAGGTTTTTATCCGGATGGGCAAGGGTATCATGGCACTCCCAATGCCGGACGAAGCAGTGAAACTTCAGGAGGAAAAGGCTGCAGAGAAGACGGTTGATAAAGCTGGTCAGGAAAAGAAAACCGAGACCCCGGCGAAAAAGCCGAAGAAAGTGAAGGAGGAATCGAGATGAGGTGGGTCGTACCTTTTGTGAGCTTTTGTGCCGGCTCAAGCTTTGGCATCCTCACCATGTGCTGTATGATCGCGAACCGCTGGAATGAGCAAGAAAAGGAGGTGATGGTCGATGCAGGAGGAAGTGGAAAGCAGGACAGTGAACCTGGCGATCAGCACGACAAAGCTGTCGATGCGGATGATCGTCCAAGCGGGGATGATGTACCTCCGGCACAGGAAGCTAGTAAAGGACCTGAAAAAGGATGAAGTTCCTTCCGGAAAGCAGTCCGTGCAGGATCTGATCGGCCAGAAGCAGGGCGTTTCCAGTATCGATATCGCGAAAACTGACCTGCGGGGCTTCGAGGGAGTCGCCCGGAAATACGGCGTAGACTATGCCATCCGAAAGGACGCTTCTGTGGATCCGCCGAAATACCTGGTGTTCTTTAAAGCAAAGGACGCCGATGCACTGACAGCTGCTTTTAACGAGTACTCCGCAAAAGCCTTGAACAAGGAGAAACGTCCGAGCGTCTTAAAGCAGTTACGGACCATCGCCGCAAAGATCACTGAACTGCCCGGCAAAGTTGTGAACCGTGATAAAAAGAGGGAGCTTGACCGATGAACAGTACGAAGTTAAAGAAAACCCTGATCAAGCTCCTTCCGTATATCATCGTAGGCCTCGTCTGTACGAATCTTGGCGAGGCCTGGCGGCTTGCGGAAGGCGCTGATATGGGGAAAAAGATGCTGAGTTTCTTCAGCATGGTCGGTGTTGCTTGCAGGAATCCACTCCCGAGCCTGCATCCCCTGGACATGTTGGTGGGAACAATCTGCGGAGGTGGGCTGCGTCTTGCAGTCTACCTCCGGGGAAAGAATGCAAAGCACTACCGGCACAACGAGGAATACGGTTCTGCTCGTTGGGGAACGCATGCTGATATCGAGCCTTTCATGGATCCGAAGTTCGAAAACAACGTGATCCTGACGGCAACCGAACGACTGATGATGAGCAACCGCCCGAAGAATCCGGCGAATGCCAGGAACAAGAACGTCCTGATTGTCGGTGGTTCCGGTTCCGGTAAAACGAGATTCTGGCTGAAGCCAAACTTACTCCAGATGCATTCAAGCTACGTTGTAACAGACCCAAAGGGAACCATCGTTCTGGAGTGTGGTCATGCCCTGCAGAAGAACGGGTACGAGATCCGGATCCTAAATACCATTAATTTTAAAAAGAGCATGCACTACAATCCCTTCGCTTATATCCACAGTGAAAAGGACATCCTGAAGCTCGTCACCACGCTGATCGCCAACACCAAAGGTGATGGTAAATCCGGTGACGAATTCTGGACCAAGGCCGAAACGCTGCTCTACTGTGCCCTGATCGGTTATATCCACTACGAAGCGCCGGTCGAGGAGCAGAACTTTGCCACCCTGATCGAATTTATCAATGCCATGGAGGTCCGCGAGGATGATGAGGAATTCCAGAATCCGGTCGATATCATGTTTGAGAACCTGGAGAAGAAGAACCCGAAGCATTTCGCGGTCCGCCAGTACAAGAAATATAAGCTTGCTGCAGGTAAGACGGCGAAATCGATCCTGATTTCCTGCGGCGCAAGGCTGGCTGTCTTTGATATCCAGGAGCTCAGGGAGCTGACAGCCTACGACGAACTGGAACTGGACACCCTCGGGGATAAGAAAACGGCGCTGTTCCTGATCATGAGTGATACGGACAGTACCTTCAATTTCCTGATTTCCATGGCCTATACACAGCTCTTTAACCTGCTCTGCGAGAAAGCGGACGATGTATACGGAGGCAGGCTTCCGGTCCATGTCCGGTGCTTGATCGATGAGATGGCGAACATTGGCCAGATCCCGAACCTGGAGAAGCTGATCGCCACAATCCGAAGCCGCGAGATCTCAGCCTGCCTGGTGCTGCAGGCAAGGAGCCAGCTGAAGTCCATCTATAAGGACAATGCCGATACCATCATCGGCAACTGCGACAGTCAGATCTTCCTTGGCGGCTCGGAGCCGACAACACTGAAGGAACTCACTGAGGCTCTGGGCAAGGAAACGATCGATACCTTCAATACTTCCGACACCAGGGGAAACAGCCCCAGTTATGGCACCAACTATCAGAAGCTCGGTAAGGAACTGATGAGTCGGGATGAGCTGGCAGTCATGAACGGAAGCAAGTGTATCCTGCAGCTTAGGGGCGTCAGGCCGTTCCTCTCGGATAAGTATGACCTGACCCAGCATCCGAACTTCAAGTACACAGCTGACTTTGATAAGAAATACACCTTCGACATCGAGAAATACCTGAACCGGCGTATGAAGCTGAAGAAGGATGAGGTCTTTGATGTGGTGGAGGCCTAAGGCGGCCTGCGGGCTGCCGTTACATAGCGGAGGGATCCGCCGTGTTGTCTGGAAGAAAAGTCGCATGAGCCCACAGCCTTAAGAGGCAATGGAAAACAAGAAGGGGCCGACCATCGGACCGGGAATTCAGACAGAACAGTCGCTGCAGCAGCGATACACACCACTACTCCCGCAAGGGGAACAATAAAGGAGGCCTCTGTATGGCATTTTTTAACAGCGCAGTCGGTGTACTGCAGACTCTCGTCGTGGCCCTCGGTGCCGGTCTTGGTATCTGGGGTGCGATCAACCTGCTGGAAGGTTACGGCAACGA
>DEPS01000071.1:8867-15041 GCA_002358875.1 Lachnospiraceae bacterium UBA3386
CGGCGGTGTCGCCCTCATCGGCATCACTCTGGTACCGCTTCTTTCCGGTCTGTTCGGCTGATCGGCCAGTCTTCCGGGAAAGGGATGCAGGCTAAAAACCTGCATCTTTACATAGCCGGCGACATCCTTGCGATGCCGGCTGGCTAAAGTACAATGAAATCAGAATCCCCGCAGTCTCTCTTTACTGCTTACGATACGGAGGTCAAATATGTTTTTACTGAAGCTGCTTATGAAAGTCCTCTTACTGCCAGTCATGCTGGTCCTCTTCATGCTAAGAGTGCTTGTTAAGATCGGTATCGAACTGTCTTCCATCATTGTCGGCGGACTGATCCTGATCGTCTTTGGTTGTATCATCTACGCCATCGTTCAGCAGATGTGGCCGTCCATGTGTATTCTGATTGCCATGGAAGCAGTCCTGATCATGGTGACTGCCGGTGCCGGTATACTGGATTTACTTCTGGAGGAAGCCAGCATTAACCTTGGATTATTGATGCGATCCTGAAGTTTTTTCGATCCTGACATACTTTGTTAATGATCCTGTGGTATGATTGCGGAAAGTCGGGATGAAAGAGCGCGACAAATCGGGATTTGATGAAGAAACATCAAGGGAAGAGAGAAAAATGCGAGTATGTGTTATGACACTGGGTTCTCGTGGCGATGTGTAGCCTTATGTAGCGTTAGGAAAAGAATTGATAAAGCATGGTCATGCCGCCACGATTTGTACCGGAGGAAGCTTCCAAAAGTTCATAGAAGAAAACGGTGTCGAGTTTAAAGAAACCGCCAGCGATCTAATGGCAATTGCTCAAACACCTGAAGGCAAAGCTATTTTGGAACATCCGATAAGAAATATGAGGCTTGCACTTCGATATTCTAAAGAAGTCATCAATCCAGCCTATCGAAAAACATTGGACGATTTCTACAATGCGGCTAAGGGTGCGGATAAACGAGTCCATTGATATTCGTGCAATGCAGAACTATCCTTACGGACCGAGGCAGAAATAAAAGAGATCATTGGCTATCCAACTTTCAACTTATGGTATTGAGAAGCGTCTCTTCCGCGGAGGAGGCGCTTTTCTCATGGAAATTTCACCCCCTCAGAGGGCTTCACCCCCCTTCACCCCTTTTCACCCCTTCGTTAAACGGGTGGGGGTGAAGGGATGTGCTTGTATCAAATCTAAAAATTTTTCTCCGAAAGATAAGGCATTAACACAAAGGATTGTTGATATTTTTCACTCCTTGTCACACATTAAACACTATTTACCTATTTTCTCCACATTTCCTATTGACTTTTAAGTCAATACTTGTCATGCTTTTATTGACTTAAAAGTCAATAGGATAGAAATGGAGGTGAGTAATAATGGCTCGTAAGAGTAATAATACTGAATTTATCGGCGAATATGAAATTGCAGATCATAAAATTATGACGATGGAGGAAGAAAAGCGTGAACGCCTTATCATGGAAGCCCTGAAAGAGTTTTCCAAAGGCTATGCGTATGCCAATATGGACGAGATCGTCAAGCGTGCCGGAATATCAAAAGGATTGCTGTTTCACTATTTCGGTACTAAAAAGGGGGTGTTCCTGTTTCTTCTGAAATATACCTTAAACATTGTCAACACAAAGTTTGAAGAGATTGTTTTGGAAAAAAACGACTTCCTTCAAAACATCTGGCAAGCGTCAAAAATGGAACTAGATTTAAGCTTTGAACAGCCGTATGTCATGGACTTTTTGGTTAAAGCGGCTTTTTCATTAAAAGAGGTTTTTCCGGAGGGGTTGCCCAAAGATGTACCTGATTTGACCGCCGGCATATTGTTGGATCGGATTATGAAAAACGCTGACAGGTCATTGCTTAGGTCGGACATCGATGCTGAAAAGGCACAAAAAATTATCTTATGGACGATGGACGGTTTTATGAATAGCTTGCTGGCCTGCGGAGGTGATATTGAGAATTACAAGTCTCATTATGACCAGTGCATGAAAGAATTTGAGGGATATCTCCAACTGCTTCGTAAGCTGTTGTATCAATAATTTAAAGAAAGGTAGGTTTGATTATGAGTAAAAATATAATTGAGATTGATAATCTCTCAAAGTTCTACGGCAAGCAAAGAGGCATCGAGGATGTGACTTTTTCGGTTGGAGAGGGCGAAATTTTCGGCTTTATAGGGCCAAACGGCGCTGGGAAATCCACCACCATCCGTACTCTGCTGGCGTTGATTTACCCCACTTCGGGAAGTGCCAAAATCTTTGGAAAGGATTGTATTAAAGAAGCGCCTTCCATTGCACAGGATGTGGGCTACCTTCCGTCGGAAACATTTTTTTATGAAGGGATGACGGTCAAGGATTTATTAAATTACGCTGCGACGCTGTACAGAAAGGATTGTTCTAAACGAATTGCAGAACTCAGCGAAAGATTGAAGCTTGATACCAGCCGTAAAATTCGTGATCTGTCCTTCGGAAACAAGAAAAAAGTTGGAATTGTCGCGGGGTTGCTCCATTCTCCCAGACTTGTTATTTTGGATGAGCCGACCAGCGGACTTGATCCTCTGATGCAGCAGACTTTTTTTGATATACTTCGAGAGGAAAACAATAAAGGTGTTACCATCCTGTTTTCTTCTCACATTCTCAGTGAAGTGCAAAAGATGTGCAACCGAATCGCTATCCTCAAAGAAGGAAAAGTAATCAGCCTGCAAAACATCCATGAGCTGCGGGCTGATGCTTACAAAAAAGTCCATCTTAGTGTGGAAAGTAATATTTCAGACCGTTCTTTATCCTTGAATGGGATTACAAAGTATGAGAAAAATGGTGGTGAAATTAGTTTTATCTATAAAGGCAGCGTCAACCGCTTGATCGATGCCATTCAACCGTTAAAAGCAACTGATATTTTGATTGAAGAGCCGTCTCTTGAAGAAATCTTCATGCATTACTACCAGTAAAGGAGGGAAGCAAATGGGTATCTTTCGATTTGAAATGAAACAATACAAAGGTTCTGTAATTGCTTGGTCTATTGGGATTTCCGCCGCAATCCTTGCGCTGCTATCTGTGTCTGCCGCGTTTACGGAAGATCCGTCCTCTATAGCTCTGCTGGAAGGCAATGCTTTTTTAGAGGCGATGGGGGTAAACCCCGATACATTTTTCACCGGCATGGGCATCTATGGTGTCTATGGTAGCTTTGCGCTGTTGGCAGGAGCAATCCAGGCAATAAATTTAGGACTTTCCATCATCACCAAGGAACATATGCAGAATACCGCTGATTTCTTAATGACCAAGCCTTACACAAGAAAGCGCGTTTATCTGTCTAAGCTGGCGGCGGCGTGCTGCTGTCTGCTTATTACCGCCATCTGCTATTTTGCAGCATCGTTGTGGGCGGTTAGAGCAATACCAGGTCAGAGCTTTTCATTTACAATATTCTTTCAGCTCTATTTGCTATTTCCTCTCCTGCAGCTATTCTTTCTGCTGTTGGGCATGGCAATAGGGGTGTTGTTATCAAGGATTGGCTCCACCCTGCCCCTTGCGTTGGGTATTTCCTTTGGATTTTATCTCATCGGTATGTATTCCAGCGTAGTACAAAGCCAGGTAGCAAGATTATTTTCGCCCTTCAAATATTTTAACGTCAACATCATTCAGGCATCGGGCGGCTATGAAACAGGATACTTGATTTTGTACCTTGCCCTGCTCACGACATTTTTGATTTCAGGTTATACGATTTTTGTAAGAAAAGACATGAAAATGGTTCTGTAAAGGGGGAAAGTCAATGACAGCAATTATATTTAGAGAGTTAAAGGATAACAGAAAAGGTTTTTTGATTTGGGTGGTAGCAATGCTTGGTCTGGTTGCGATCGCCGCAGGAGAATATCCGGTGGTGGTAGAGTCGGGAGATGCTATTATGGCTCTGCTTGAAACAATACCCCGTATCATGTTGATTGCCTATGGAATGGTCGGAATGGAAACAATCCCCATAAATTCCCCGCTGGGATACTATCTCGGCATGTATATGTGGTGTTCCCTTGTGGCTTTTACCCATGCGGCGGTTTTGGGAACAACTATAATCGCCAAGGAAGAACGAAACAGAACAGCAGAGTTTATTTTTACAAAGCCGTATCCCCGTAAAACCATCATTAAAGGTAAAATCATAGCGGCTGTCCTGAATGTTGCGGCTATGACCTTGACCGCAATCATTGCTAACATCGGGATGCTGGCTACCCAAGCGAAAGGGGAAAGCATTTTAGGCGCAATCGGGATTACCATGCTGGCTATGTTTTTAATACAAGTGTTGTTTTTGTCGGTGGGCATGCTGCTTGCGGCAAGATGCAAAAGCAATAAGAGGGCGCTTTCAATATCGGTACTCTTCGTCTTAACCTCTTATGTACTCATGGTGATCATCGAATATGTTGGAACCGTTGATTTTTTAGGCTTTCTAACGCCCTTCCTCTATTTTCCGGGAGCGGCATTGGTGGAAAAAGGGTTTAACATATTCTACATTCTTCTTACCATTATCATTGCTGCAGTGTCATGTCATTTCACGCTTTCTATGTATCAGAGGCGTGATTTGCATAACTGATATAGAAAATATGTGTAATAGGCAATGTACGCTAATATAAGACCTTGCTATATTGTGTTTGAATAAAGAAGAAAAAGAAGACAGAACAGAAGTTGTTGGATAGGCAAATCGAAGTTTGTGAGGATAAAGATGATAAGTCACAGAGTACAGAAATATATAGATGATCATTCTTTCTGCTCAGAATACCTTTTCAAAGATTGGGAAGCGTTCCTGGATTTAGTCTATGAAGAAGGTGTTCGCGTTTCGTCCATCCTTTGGTGGGAGCACTGTAAAAAGAATTTTCAGCATGCATACGGTGGTTATTCCGATCCAGATGACCGGGAATGGATGTATTCTGAGACCTGGTTTCATGAAGATGGATTTGAAGAAAAATCCCTTGCAGATATAAAGGCTTATATTCATGAAACGAGAGAGCATGGCCTTATTCTTGGTGACAAATACATCGGCCATGATTTAGTGCCGTCTTTCTATCTTGCAGAATAACAACTCGATATTTGAAGGAGCGAATAAAAATGGTTACGAAAAGTGTTGTCGTTTTGCCTTATGATGAGCAGTGGGAACAGGCTTTTGCACATATAAAAGACGAGATTCAGGAGGCTCTTGGTTCGCTGGCCTTAAGCATCGAGCACGTTGGCAGCACTTCTGTGCGGGGGCTGTCCGCAAAGCCGATCATTGATATCGATGTTGTCATCAAGGACTATTCTGTGTTTGATGCTGTGGTGACAGCGCTGGAAGAAATCGGCTATCACCATGAAGGCGATCTTGGCATTGCTGCACGGGAGGCATTCAAGTATGACGGCAAGGAGCATTTGCAGAAACACCACCTGTATGTCTGTCCACAGGATTCCGCAGAATTAAATAGACATATTGCCTTCAGAAATTATCTGCGCTCCAATCCAGAAGCAGTGCGTGAATACAGTCGAATCAAAGAAGAAGGCGCGGTGTTCTATCCAAAAGACATTGAGAAATATATTCAACACAAATCTCCCTTTATTGAAAAGATATACAGAGAGATAGGCGTTTGATAACTTCCAGTTTGTCGGGATGACGCAAAATCGCAGTTTGCAGGGAGGATTACGTGAAAATAGAAAAAGATGAAATAACAATCCGAGATTTTACGGAAACAGATCTTCCACTCATGTTTAAATGGTTGACAGATAAGAGAGTGCTGGAGTATTACGAAGGTCGTGACGTCAGGTTTACGATGGATACTTTGTCTGCACATTTTTTGGAAGAAATTCCAGATGGATTCAGAATGATCATCGAGTATAAGAAATCCCCCATCGGATATGCACAGGCCTATCAATTGAGTGGTGAATTGTTCGATGAATATGACTATCCTGACGATGGACATATAGTGTTTGCTATGGATCAGTTTATAGGTGAGCCGAAATACTGGAGTAAGGGAATAGGCTCATCTTTTTTGAAAATGATGGCTTCTCATCTGAAAGAAAATATGGCTGCGGAACGAGTTCTTCTTGACCCGCACCAAGATAATAAAAGGGCTATAAGGGCATACGAGAAAGCCGGGTTTAAAATCATTAAATCACTTCCAAAACATGAGATGTTTGAGGGAGAAAAAGTAGATTGCTGGCTGATGGAATTAGCACTGTAGATT
>DEPS01000072.1:0-2462 GCA_002358875.1 Lachnospiraceae bacterium UBA3386
CCAAAGATTTGTTAGTACACCCGATGCATACGTCCTCAGAAGAGGCCTCAGCCGTTCTGTTAAAGTGTTTCCGGTTTTGGGGCCTCCTCCCGCATTTTCTGTTTTAAACACCTTCCTGCTGTTCCAGTAATAGCTCCACAACACGCTCAGCAGAAACGCCGCGGTATTTGCGATCACATAATCGAATTGGAATCCGGGCGCGATGCGCCTTAAGAACAGCAGCGTGCTGATATTTATGGAATAGGAAACCAGAACATTCGATACCCCGATCATACAGAATTTTACGAACTGGAAAAGGCTCTCCCACTTCGACTCGTCCCAGGGGACGCCCGTGATCCGGATAACCGGCTCCGCCATCAGCCTGACAATCTTCTCAATCATGCCGCTCGCAAGGGCGGATACCTTATGGGCAAACAAGACAAACGGGTTCATTTTTTGGCTCACCTGTGTGAACAGTTTTTATAGCACGCGAGGGGCTCTTTGGAGCCGCCTTCGAGGAAGCTCTGATAGGCGTCGCAGACGGCCCCGGTCTCCCCGAACGCGATCTGTTTTCCGTGGTCCAGCCACAGGACCCTGGTGCACAGCTCCCGAACCTGGGCCAGGGAGTGGGACACCAGGATGGTGGCCGCGCCGCCCTTTATGATCTCCCGCATCTTCTTCGCGCTCTTTTCCTGGAAGGCGCCGTCGCCCACAGAGAGGACCTCGTCCAGAATCAGGATCTCGGGCTTTACCATGGACGCGATGGAAAAAGCGAGCCGCGACTGCATGCCGGTGGAGAGCTGCTTGAAAGGCCTGTCCTCAAACTCCTGCAGCTCGGAGAACTCCAGGATCTGCCGGTAGGTCCTGTCCATGAACTCGCGCGTATAGCCCAGCATCGCGCCCCGCAGGTAGGCGTTTTCCTTTACGTTCAGATCCCCGTCAAAGCCGGAGGCCAGCTCAAGGAGGGCCACGACCGTTCCCTTCCTCTCGATGCTCCCGCTCCTTGGCTCCATGACGCCCGTCACCGCCTTGAGCAGGGTCGACTTGCCCGCCCCGTTCGTCCCGACGATCCCCAGCATCTCCCCTTCCAGCAGCTCAAAGGACACGTCGTCGACCGCGAGGAAGGTCTCCACATGATAATTTCCTTTCAGGTGGCGCACCGTCCATTCCTTGAGGCCGATGTCCCGAAAATCCCCGATTTTATAGCTGATCGACACATGGTCGGCTTTAAGCATTGTTTTCATAAGCTTCTTCCCGCGCGGCAGAATGTATATCCCTGACATAAAAAATATGTATCTGTTCATAAAAAATGTATCTGTTCAGCGCTCCCGGGTTTTGAACAGATACATAGTATAACATTCCGGCTTCCGAATTACAAACACAACTCAGCCCAATAGCTGTCCTCTCTTTGCCTATGCTCCGGTCCGGGGCTTTGCGATCAGTCAGACTTTCTGTTATACTTACTTCACCAGCTTACCATTCCCTCCCCAGGAGGTACTGTTTTGAAAAAAGTCCTGATCGCAGCATCTTCATTTTCACATATAAAAAGCTTTCATCTCCCCTACATCCGGGAATTCAGGCGGCTGGGCTGGGAAGTCCACATGGCCGCCGGGGGTGATCCCTGCACTCCATCGGCTTCCATGAAGGGAGCCGGAGGCCGCGCAGCCGCCTCAGGAGGCAATCCCGGGCCGGAGCCCCTGGACGCCGGTCTCGCAGTCTCTCTGCCCGTGCGAAAGTCCTACTTTTCCCCTGAAAATCTGCGCGCCTGCCTGCTGCTCCGCCGCCTCATCAAAGAGCAGGGTTACGATCTCGTCATCACCCACACGACGCTGGGCGCAGCCCTTGCCCGCCTGGCGGTAAAGGGCCTGGCCTGCCGTCCCAGGATGGTGATCGTCGTGCACGGCTATCTGTTCGGCCCCGGCGCGGGGCTTTTCCCATCTGTTTTCCTTCGCGCCGCGGAATACCTGACAGAGAAAGAGACGGACAAAATCATCACCATGAACGAGTGGGACCGCGAGTGGGCGGCGCGGCATTTCCCGGAAAAAGAAAGATGTTCCGTCCCGGGCATGGGCGTGGACATGGGGAAGCTGATACCTTTGGAGCCGGATGCAGAGCCTCAAAAGAAAACGCCGCAGCAGAACGCATCGCTTCCAAAAGATGCGATGCTTCCAAGGGCATCAATGCTTCCAAAAGAAGCATTGATGCCGCAGGGCGGGATGGCTCTTCAGGAATCCAAAGAATCGACCAAACTCTTCACCCTGGTCTATCCCGCAGAGTTCTCCGCGCGCAAAAACCAGGCCTTCCTCATCCGCTGCATGCGCTCCCTCCCTCCCTGTGTCAGGCTCGTCCTGCCGGGCGAAGGGGCGCTCCTTTCCGAATGTAAAGCCCTGGCGGCAGAGCTCGGCCTTCCTGGCCGCGTCCTTTTTCCGGGGCAGGTCAGCCGGATCGGGGAAGTCCTGTCGGGCGCGGACGCCGTCGTCTCG
>DEPS01000072.1:2495-4876 GCA_002358875.1 Lachnospiraceae bacterium UBA3386
GTCGAGCCGCTCCGAAGGGCTTCCCTTCTGCCTCATGGAGGGCATGCTCTGCGGCCTTCCAGTCATCGCCAGCGACGTAAAGGGGAACCGGGATCTGGTGGAGGACGGCGTGACCGGTTATTTATATACGCCCAATGACCGGCGCTCCTTCGTAAAGGCCGTCCGAAAACTCATGAAGAGCCGGAAACAGGCCGCGCGGATGGGGCTGGCCGGCCGTCAGAAGGCGCAGCGCTGCAGGCTGGAATACGTCCTCCCGGAAGTGATGCGGGCATATTTAGGGGAGGCATATTCTCTCCCAAATACTACCCCCACAGATGCCCGGCAGACGTCGGCGCCCCTGATCTCCATCCTGCTCGCGGTCTATGAGCCGCGGCTTGACTGGCTCAGGCAGCAGCTCGAATCGCTGAACGCCCAGACCTATCCAAACCTGCGGCTCTACATCCGCGACGACTGCTCCCGGAAAGTGCCCTATGAGGAGATCCGCCGCCTTGCCGCCTCCTGCATCAGGGCTTTTCCATACACGATTGAACGAAACTGCGAAAACCTCGGCTCCAACGGCACGTTCGAACTGCTCACCCGGCAGGCCAAGGGCGACTATTTCGCCTACTGCGACCAGGACGACGTCTGGCTCCCTGAAAAGCTCTCCGTCCTCCAAAGCTGCCTGGAAAGGGAGGGCGCGGAGCTCGTCTGTTCCGACATGTACATCATTGACGGCAGCGGAAGGCGCGTCGCGGACAGCATGACGAAGATCCGCCGTCACCACATTTTCCACAGCGGATACGGCCTTTCCGGGAGGCTCCTGATTTCCAACTGGGTCACGGGCTGCGCGGGGCTGATCCGGTCACGGACGGCAAAGGCCGCCCTGCCCTTCTGCCCCCACATGGTCCACGACCAGTATCTCGCCCTGTGCGCGGCGCGGGAAGGGAAGATCGTCTCCCTTCCGGATCGCCTCCTCTCCTACCGCGTCCACGGCAGCAACCAGACGCTGGCCATGGCCGGCGTCCGGGACAAAGAGAGCTATTTCCGCGTCCGGATCCAGGAGCTCATCCTGCGCCTGGAATGGCTGGAAGCCCGGTTCTCTGACAATGGGACGTTGTCCTCAGAAAGCTCCCGGGTGCCATCGGCGGCGCGCAGGACGCCCTTTTCTGACGATAGGGCCCTGTCCGCCGAAATCTCCCTGGCCCTGCGCTGGGCCAGGGCCCGAAGGGCTTATTTTCTTGGAGACCGCAGGGCCTGGAGGACCATCCTGCAGTACCGCCGCTTCAGCCCCCTGACCAGCCTCTTTGAACTGGCCATGGCGGACAGCCCCGAGGGCCTGTTTATGTGGGTGGTCGGGCTCAAACGCAGGAACCTGGTCTGAGCGGACATGATATTCTCTGACCTGATGCGTAAAGCAATCAACGGTCTTACAACCTTATTCACTTACGTTTGACATCACCCAGCTTGTCATCAACATAATCGGCACCGACAATCACTTTCTTTTCACAGCGATCTTCAGGATTTGATGACAGGCTACAGAGCTTTCAGTTATGATTTTGTCAAAACATTCCCTGTTCTCTCCGCCGGTTTTGAAATCGAAACGGAAATGAGCATCCATGCTGTCGATAAAAAAATGCAGGTCGGGCATGTGGTCATAGACTACAGGGACAGGCCGGAGGGAAGCGAGTCAAAGCTGGATACGTTCCCGGACGGCTTCAGGGTCTTGTGGATGATTGTAAAGCTGTACAGCACCTACAGGCCGCTGGGATTTTTTGGCCTGACCGCCGCCTTTCTTGCCCTTCTCTCCACGGTCTTTTTCATCCCGGTATTGAAGACTTATTTCATGACCGGCGAAGTGCCGCAGTTTCCCACCCTGATCGTGTGCGGATTTACCATGATCGCCGCCATCCAGTCCTTTTTTGCCGGCCTGCAGCTTCACGCCATCGCGCGGCAGAAAAAGCAGGATTTCGAGCTGAATCTGCTGCGTGTAAGGACGATGAAGACGCTTCTTCAAAAGTGTTCTTCCGACTCGTAATCAGAAAGGGATGCGCGATGTCTTTGAGCCGCCATGCAAACCTTAAAGGTTCTGAAAAAGTAAATACAGTTCAGGTCTCCATCCTGATGGGCGTATACAACGCGGAACGGACGCTGGAAAAAGCACTGGATTCTGTCCTGTCGCAGACCTTTTCCGCTTTTGAGCTGATCGCCTGCGACGACGCGTCCACAGATTCCAGTCTGAAAATCCTTCTGCGCTACCGGAAAAAAGACCCCCGGATCATCGTGATCCGAAACCGGAGAAACCTCGGCCTTGGCGCGTCCTTAAACCGCTGCCTCATGCGCGCCAGGGGAAGCCTGATCGCCCGCCAGGACGCGGACGATATCTCTTCGCCGGACCGGCTGGA
>DEPS01000139.1:0-7863 GCA_002358875.1 Lachnospiraceae bacterium UBA3386
GCAAACCGTGAAGCGGCGTCAAAGACTGTTACCATTACGGTCGCAAAAGCTTCGCAGACCATCAAGGGCTTAAAAACCACTTATAAAAAGACTTACGGAGCAAAGGCCTTCTATCTGAAGGCATCGGCCGCGACGGCGCTGAAATATAAATCTTCCAATGCGAAGGTTGCAGCAGTAAATGCTGCAGGAAAGGTGGCCATCAAGGGTGCGGGCACGGCGAAAATCACCGTAACCGCTTCAGCGGATAAAAACTACAAGGCCGCTTCTAAGACAGTCACTGTTTCCGTTGCAAAGGCGAAGCCGACGATCAAGGTAAAAACTTCGACCAAAACGTATAAGGCAGCAGTCGTTAAGAAAAAAGCACAGATATTCAGCCCCGGGATCACAGTAAACAGCAAAGGAACGCTCAGTTATAAGAAGACATCCGGGAATAAGAAGATCACTGTCAACAAAAAGAACGGAAAGATCACCGTGGCAAAGGGCATGAAAAAGGGAACCTATAAGATCGGGATCACAGTCACGGCAGCCGCAAAGGGTAACTATACCAAGGGAACAAAGAAAGTAACTGTTACCGTCAGGGTGAAGTGATGAATGTCCTTTACCTGATTGAACGGCTTTATCTGATTCGGCATAAGCAAAACGCAGAATGCATTCATCCGGGAAGAAAAATATCAGGAAATAACTGATGATAACCGGTAAGAAACTGATTATAACTGTAAGCAGTCCTGCAGAACAGCACAGGTGATCAAAAGAGGCCAGGTCCGGCCGGAAGAAGCTTCCGGCTGACCTGGCCGTTTTTTGTCTTTATTCAAATTAATGGAGATAACTGTAAATACATATAAAATTACTGTTGACAAATGCGTCTACAGGATCGATAATAGATTGTACAGATATTCTGTTTAAACGGATATCGAACAGTCGTAGACCTGGTGTTTACAGGGGAAAAAGGAACGCCGGAGGAGAAATGACCACAGGCTTCGGGCATCGGAGAATGAATATGTACAGTACAGTCATGACGGGGGCAGTGCGGGGTATCAGCAGTTACCTGCTGCGTGTGGAGACAAATATTTCCAATGGGCTTCCGGGGTTTTCCATGGTCGGTTTCATGAGCAGCGAAGTGCGGGAAGCGGGGGAGCGGGTACGTGTAGCCCTTAAAAATGCCGGTATCTTAATACCTGCGTCCAGGATCACTGTCAATCTTGCCCCGGCGGACATCCCCAAGAGGGGAATTGTGATCGACCTGCCTGTCGCGGTCGGAGAACTCATCTGCATGGGAATGCTGCGTCAGGAGGACTTTGAGGAAGTCCTGGTGGCGGGAGAGCTGGGGCTCAACGGAGAGATCCGGCCTGTGAGAGGTATCCTTCCTATCGTTCAGATGGCAAAGGACAGCGGGATACGTACCTGTATCCTGCCCTTGCAGAACGAGGAGGAAGGAGCGGTAGTGAAGGGTATCAGAGTCGTAGGCGTGAGGTCGGTCAACGAGCTGATCATGTATATGGAAACGGACCCGGAAAAAAGAGACGATGTTCTGCCCCCGGCCAGAGTGGATATTGATGCCCTGTTTGCCGGCGTCGATGTCACGGCGGGAGCTGATTTTGCGGATGTCAGAGGACAGTCTGTCGTAAAAAAAGGGATGGAGATCGCAGCTGCGGGATTCCACAACCTGCTCATGATGGGGCCGCCGGGGACTGGAAAGTCAATGCTGGCAAAGTGCATGCCGGGAATAATGCCGCCGCTCACTTTTTCGGAGAGTATGGAGGTCTCCGCAGTCTACAGTGTTGCGGGTGCACTCCCCAGAGGGGAGCCCCTTGTATTGAAAAGACCTTTTCTTTCCCCTCACCATTCCATCACCAGGGCTGCCCTGGTCGGGGGAGGGACAGTTCCCATGCCGGGGCAGATCTCCCTCGCGCACCGCGGTGTGCTGTTTCTGGATGAGCTGCCTGAATTCGGCAGGGAGCAGCTCGACCTGCTCAGGCAGCCCCTGGAGGACCACGAAGTGACTCTTGTCCGGCAGTCAGGTGGCTACCGCTATCCCTCGAGATTCATCCTTCTTGGAGCATGCAATCCCTGCCCGTGCGGGCACTATCCTGACAGGAACCGCTGCAAATGCACTCCCTGGGAGATACGCCGCTATCTGGGACGGATCTCCGGTCCTTTGATGGACCGCATGGATCTTTGCATGACGGTGCCCCGCGCCCGGATCGAGGATCTGCAGAAAAATGCGTCGGGGGAAGAGCCGAGCAGTGCCGTGCGGGCAAGGGTAATGGAGGCCTGCGCCCGCCAGGAACACCGCTTCAGAGGAAGCGGCATTCATTTCAATGCGGACATGCGCGCCCCCGATATTGAAAAATTCTGTCGTCTGGGCACGAGGGAGCTGCACTGCCTCAGGGAGCTTTTCGAAAACAGCGGTATGAGCGTGCGCGCTTATCACCGTGTCATTCGTGTCGCCCGCACGATCGCTGACCTTGAGGGGGCTCAGGACATACGTGAAGACCACCTGTACCTTGCTTATACATACAGGCAGGCGGAGCTGATGAATTAGGGAACCTGGAGGAGCGGCTCTTAGGACTGTGCAGGAAGGGTTCTTACGCGGGGTGCAAAAATGAACATGGGAATAAGGCCTTCCGGGCCGGAAAACGCAAACCATAAATATTTATGCTGGCTGGATCAGGTTAAGGGGATCGGCAGACAGACATGTTTTCTGCTCCTTCAGGCCGCGGCACAGAGAAACCTGTTCAGCGGGGGAACAGAGGAAGCTGAGATGATGCCGCCTGTTCCGGATCTTGCCAGGACAGCAGAGCTCCTCTATACAGCCCCGCAGTCACTGCTCCGCTTTCTCTGCTCGGAGGCTTTTCCTGCCGGAAACCGGGCAGACAGGATCGCGGGGCAGCTGATGGATGCCAGAAAGCGGGAACCTGACAGGATCCTGGAAGAGCTTGACAGGAACAATATCTTTTTTTCGTGTATTCTTGAAGAAAATTTTCCGGTTCGGCTCAGGAACATACCGGATCCGCCTTTCGGTATCTATTATAAGGGGAGCCTTCCTGCGGAGGAAGAGCCGACAGCAGGAGTGATCGGAGCCCGGCTTGCCTCGGGATATGGAAGGGAACAGGCACGGCGGTTTGCCTGGAGGCTTGGAAAGGAGGCGGTCGCAGTCGTCAGCGGTATGGCGCGCGGCATTGACGGGATCGCTCAGAAAGCCGCACTCGATGCGGGAGGAAGATCCTTTGCGGTGCTGGGCTGCGGCGTGGATATCTGTTATCCGGATGAGAACAGGGAGCTTTATGACCGGCTCCTTGTTCAGGGAGGCATCCTTTCCGAATATCCGCCCGGAACCCCTCCCGAGTCAAAGCTCTTTCCGCCCCGCAACCGCATAATAAGCGGCCTGTCCGATCTTATCTTTGTTATAGAAGCGAGGAAAAAATCAGGGACGCTTATAACGGTGGATATGGCCCTCGAACAGGGAAGGGAAGTCTTTGCTCTTCCGGGACGAGTCAGTGACAGCCTCAGTGATGGCTGTAACCGCCTGATCAGACAGGGGGCAGGAGCGGCGACATGCCCTGAAGATATTCTTGAATATTTCTTTGGCACTGCGGGTGATGGAAAAACGTATTCTGCCGTGACAGGATCGGACCGGAAAAAAACATATCCGGAAAAAGAGAAAACAGGTTTAGGGGATGATAGCATTTGTGCTGCGGCAGCATCCCCGGGAGAAGCAAAAAGCCGTTTTAGTAAAAAGAAGAGGACATCTCTCGAAAAAGCGATCCTGAATTCTTTATCGGAAGAAGGAGAGCTCCATCTGGAACGTCTTCTTGAAGGCGTCAACAGGCTTTTGGTGGAATCCGGTGAGCAGGCGGTACAGGTAACAGCGCTGATACCGGTTCTCATGAGGCTTCAGATCGACAGGGAAGTGCGTGAGGAGGCACCGGGATATTATACAGCGGTCCATGATGATTCCGGCTGATATATATTGTCTTTCTTATAAAAAGAGCCTGTGTTATGATAGTATGAACAAAACAGCGAGCCAGAAGTCTGCGAACTGCGTGCCTGCACGCATGTTCGCAGATTTCTGGCGAGCGTCACACATGAGCATGAAGAGATTTTTTGCGCAGAATGCGCAAAAAAGATCGGGAATGCGAATGTGTGCAGCGAGTGGTAGCAGCGCGTAGTTTTATTCATTCGTTTCTGCGAACACGGGGGCATGGCCACAAGCATGAAAATGTCATAACACAGGCTCTTTTATTTAGGAAAGGCTGACATTTTGATAGTATTTGAAAATATTGAGAATTGCATACGTCTGTTTGCTACGATCCTGGGACTGCTGAGCTGCCTTTTTAAATATATCAGGGTTCCCAGACGGAGCTATCTGTTTCTTATCATATTTTTCCTGTGCAGTTTTTCGAGCGAATATTACTGGACGATCTATACCCTGGTCATGCATGCCAGCCCTGATGTATCGGAATTACTGGCTTACAGCGGGTGGAACATCGGTTATGTTTTTCTTTCTCTCGCTGTATATCAAATGCTGCATAAAGAGGCGAGGAGGTATTTTCATCCGGTTATCCTCCTGCCGGTTGTGACGAACCTGCCTCAGTTTCTGTTGTATGTTCAGTTTGGAGGGATAATCAACAATCTTTTTCAGGTCGGAATGTCGACTGCTGTAATGGTCCTCTGCATGAAGGGGATCGTTTATTATCTGAAAAACAAAAAGAAGGGCGCAAGAGTCCCGTATCTGTCCGTACTTGTTTTTTTGTTTATGCTGACGGGATACGGAATGTGGACTTCTTCATGTTTTTACTGGAAAAGCGACTTTCTGAATCCCTATCTTTACTTCGCGGTTCTGGGAGCTCTTATTATGCCTTCTTTTTCATGGGGGGCGGAGAAAGACTATGGGGCAGGGAGCCCTGATGATACCGGAACAGGCTGGGCCGAAGTCAGATTTCAGACACTGTTTCAGGCAGTCGTGGTTTTTGTGATCTCCGGGGCATGTGCGGGCGGCTATTTTATAGCCCACAGGATCAGGCAGACCATGCCGGAAATAGCTGCCGGCGGAAATGCATCCGACAGTATCATCAGAATGCTCTTTGGCATAACGATTGTTTTGATCCTGTTTATTCTGCTGCTTCTGTATGAGATAAACCTCCATTATCATACTGCAAAAAAGAAAGAGCAGGAGATGGATGAGAGAAAACGCAGCAGATATAATTTCATTTTTACCATTGCGATAACGCTGGCGCTTATGGTTTTCGACGTGCTTTTTAATACAAGGATCGTCTATAATGCCTCTGTTGCGGGAAGCTATGAGGACGGTAAAGATGTTGTCATATCGACTGCCGCAGAACTTGAAAATTATCTGGTCATGGCAGAGTCGACCCTGAGGGTCGTAGCCGATACCATAGACATAATGGTGAGGAAGGGCTATTCATCACAGGATATCCTGCAGTATCTGACTGACCAGACAAAAAAGCAGTCAGAGCAGTTTGATGATAATTTTACGGGATTATATGCATATATTGACGGAGAATATATGGACGGATCCGGCTGGGTGCCTCCTCAAGGCTATGATCCAGTGTCAAGGGACTGGTACAGGGCTGCAGTTGAAGCGGGCGGGGAGGTCGTCATCGTGTCTCCCTGCGTGGATGCAAAGACAGGGTCTGCAGTAGTCACAATCACAAAAAGTGTCTCAACAGGGAAGGAAAATTCCGATTCATCCATTCATAATGTGGTCAGTCTGGATGTCCTGGTCAATCATATCCAGAAGGTTACGGAGCAGGTCAATATTACCGGAAAAGGATTTGGGATGGTGGTCAATAAGGAGGGATTTATCGTTGCCCATAAGGAACGGGAGCTGGTCGGCCAAAATATCTCGGACATATACGGACGCAGGATCCTTGACAGTATCGTTAATGCCAGGGAGAGAAGATTTAAAGAAGTTTTAAATGATGAGACGTGTACGCTTTTTGTTTATCCGATCATGGAACAGTGGAATGCCGTAACCGTCATAACCAATAATGAGCTGTTTGAAAAAGTTCATTCACAGCTCACTGTAGATATCCTTGTATCTCTGATGACCTTCTGGCTGATCATGTTTTTCTATTATTTCGGTTATAAAAATGAGCAGAATAACAGTAGAAGAATTGAAGAATTGAATATGCAGGTGGTCGGTGCGCTGGCCGAGGCTATTGACGCCAAGGATACTTATACAAACGGTCATTCATCGAGAGTGGCCAAATATTCCAGGATGATCGCTGCCCGTTCCGGTTATTCGGAGTCCGAGCAGAACGAGATATACATGATGGGCCTTCTGCATGATGTCGGCAAGATCGGAGTACCTGACGAGGTGATCAATAAACCGTCCAGGCTTACAGATGAAGAGTATGAGATTATCAAGAAACATCCTGAGGTCGGGGGCAGGATACTGGGAAGTATAAAGGAAAGACCCGGGCTTGCAACGGGTGCAAGATGGCATCATGAGCGGTACGGAGGCGGAGGCTACCCGGATGGCATAGCCGGCGAAGAGATTCCTGAAGCGGCAAGGATCATTGCGGTGGCGGACGCCTATGACGCCATGACGAGCAGAAGAAGCTATCGGGATGTGATGCCCCAGAAAAAGGCCCGGGCAGAGATCGAGAAGGGAATCGGCACACAGTTCGATCCCCGGTTTGCAAAAGAGATGATCCGCCTGATCGATGAGGATACTGACTATTCCATGAGGGAAAAATAGTGAAAGAGAGGGATTATGGCATGGGGTTTACGACTGAAGAAAAAGGCAGGCTGATCATTTCGGATATCGTGAAGGAAGAGGGCTGTGATCCGGGCCGGATTTTCCGGAATATGGCAAAGAAGGAATACATTAGTATTCACGGTCCGGAGCATCATATTCTTGACGGGGCCTGTATCCTGACGGCTTTTCGCAATGCCGGCGGCATGATCGATCTGGATGAAAGTCTTAAAAAGCTGTTTCAGGAGGGTATGCGGATGCCCGGAGCCATGTGCGGGCTTTGGGGTGTCTGCGGAGCGGTCACTTCTGTCGGAGCAGCCCTCGCTATCATCGACGGGACTGGCCCGCTTTCGGAGGACGGGACCTGGGGGGACCACATGCGATTTACTTCTGAAGCGATCCGCGCGCTGGGAGAGGTGAACGGGCCCAGATGCTGCAAACGTGACGCCGGGATAGCTTTTAAGTACGGCGTTGATTATATTAACAGCCATTATGGACTTAAACTGGAATATGAGCAGGTTTCCTGTGAGTTTTCGGAAAGGAACAGGCAGTGCATCAGGGAGAGATGTCCATTTTACGGGGGATTAGATAAGGATGGTCGTCAAGGTTGAAGATGATCTGGATCTGGAAAAAATCTCGGAAAGCGGCCAGTGTTTTCGCTGGACAAGGGAAGAGGAAAACAGCGGTCTTACCTACCGCATCATCGCGGGAAAGAACTGTCTCTATATAACGTCTCTGGGCCGCGGCTGTTATGAGCTCGACTGCACAGAGGATGAGTACAGGGACTTCTGGCGGGATTATTTTGATCTGGAGGAAAATTACCGGAGCATCCGGGAGAGGATCGATCCCGATCAGGATCACTTTCTGTGGGAAGCGGCAGAGTCCGAAAAAGGGATCCGGATCCTGCGCCAGGATCCCTGGGAGATGCTGATCACATTTATCATTTCCCAGAACAGGAACATTCCGGCTATACGCCGCTCTGTGGAGCTGCTTTCTAAAGCCTGCGGTCAAAAGAAAACAGATTCGAAAGGCCGGACATATTATGCATTTCCCGAACCTATGGCGGTAGAAGCCCTGATGGAAAAAGATCTGGCAGACTGCAGGCTGGGCTATCGGTGCAAGTATGTGCATGCGGCTGCGGA
>DEPS01000139.1:7975-9501 GCA_002358875.1 Lachnospiraceae bacterium UBA3386
ACAGGTCTTTTCGGGGTGGGCATAAAGGTGGCCAGCTGTGTGTCTCTTTTTGGCTTTCATCATACAAATGCCTTTCCGATCGACGTCTGGATAAAGCGCATTCTTGCCGACCAGTATCCGAAAGGATATCCTTATGAAAGGTATTGGCCATATAACGGGATCTATCAGCAGTACATGTTTGCCTTTTACAGACACAGAAAGCTAAAAGAACTGTAAATATCAACTATATAATTATAAATATGTAATTATCAATATGAGGAGGGAGCGTCATGAGCAGACTGAAGGAATTGAGAAATTATGTGGATGCGGAGCTGAACCGCATGGAGAATGCAGATAAGCGCACCGGCGCAATAAATCACCTGTACGGTGTCTCTCTTGCTGCGACCATGATCGCAAAAAAACGCGGCTTTGACCCGGAGCTTGCCGCCATGGCGGCCATGCTGCATGATCTGCACGCATATAAGACGGGATCCTATGACGATCATGCCCATAAAGGCGCTGCCCTGGCAGGGGAGATCCTGGGAGAGCTGAAGCTGACCAATGAGGCTGAGACAGAAATGATCTGTTCGGCGATCTACCACCATGACGACAAGCTGGTCGTGGATTCTCCCACAGATGAGGTGCTCAAGGATGCGGATGTCATCCACCACTGCATGAACGATCTCTCTAAAGCGGTCAAGGACAAGGAAAAAGTGAGATTTGAGGCTTTGTGCAAAGAGTTCGGCATGGAATGATGACTGCCGGGAGACTCCCTTTGCGGGAAGTCATCTGTGAACGGTGAAGATATCCTTGTTCATTGAAGATAACTATAATCTGCGGAGACAGGCTATGACCGGTGAAAAAGGGTTTCGTTGAGTGAGACATATTTGTCCGCCAGGCAGACGATCCACGCCTCCCGGCTTTTGGGAATCTGTCTTAAAGTGAGCGGCCACATGTGGCTGAGTATGACCTGCTCTGTCCGGCTGTCGATCCCGAAGTGCCTGCTCGCGTTGTCGGCAGCAGCCCTGGCATGGGTAAATCCGTGCCATTTGTGCTCGCCGTTGTCTTCATGATGCCAGTCGTAAAGGTAATAGTCATGGAGCACAGCTCCCTTTAACAGCGTCTCCTCGTCGGCATGCAGGCCGAGAGCGCGGTTGATCCTGCAGCTTGTCCTCGCTACGCTGCAGCAGTGGTCAAAGGTGCTGACATTTCCATGCTGGATATACTGCCGCATTTTCTGGATGCGTTGATCTGAAGTGATCTGTGACAGTTCTTTGTCAAAATTGTTCATGTTTGCCTCTGTCTCGAATATATCGAATATGTCGATGCTGCAGGTTTTCTTCAGGAGATCGCCTGTTTTTTACGGAATGTTTGTTTCCCAAGATGAGAGTGTACATAAAAAACAGCCGGATGTAAATTACATATTGAAAAAATAATGTAACTGTTCATAAAGAAGCTGCCTGCAAAGCAGGTGCACAGGCTGATGCAAAAAGCTTACACGGAGCTGATGAGAAAGACATGCATTTTGTAAAGGCGAAATCTCTCCT
>DEPS01000139.1:9532-14556 GCA_002358875.1 Lachnospiraceae bacterium UBA3386
ACGAGAGAAAACGGAATGAATATCTACCGCGGCTGCATGCACGGCTGTGTCTATTGTGATTCCCGCAGCCGCTGCTATCAGTTCACCCATCCTTTTGAAGATATTGAGGTCAAGGAGAATGCCCCTGAGCTTCTGGAAAGGATCCTCCGGACAAAGAGAAAAAAGATCGTGATCGGGACCGGATCGATGTGCGACCCTTATCAGCCCTGTGAGATGGAGCTGAAGATCGTCCGACGCTGTCTTGAGCTGATCGATCAGTATGGCTTCGGGGCCGCAGTGATCACCAAATCGGATCATGTCCTTAGGGATGTGGATCTGTTTGCAAGTATCAACAAAAAGGCCAAAGCAGTCGTGCAGATGTCCCTGACGATCGCAGATGAAGCTCTCAGCCGAAAGCTCGAGCCCAATGTATGTAATTCAAAGCGAAGATATGAGGCGCTTAAGGAGCTTCAGAAGGCAGGCATACCGGCTGTCGTGTGGATGACGCCGATCCTTCCCTTCCTGACGGACACGATGGAAAATGTGGGAACGATCCTGGACTGGTGTTATGACGCAGGAGTAAAGGGGATCATCTGCTGGAATATCGGCATGACGCTTCGGGAAGGGGACAGGGAATATTATTATCAGGCACTGGACAGGCATTTCCCGGGGCTTTCGCACAGTTACAGGGAAATATTTGGAAACAGCTATGAAGTGATCAGCAGCAGGGATGCGCAGATAATGCCCTGGTTTCATGAACAGTGTGAAAAGCATGGAATCCTTCACACACCAGAAGACTGCTTTGCTTATATGAATGACCTGCCGAATCGTTATGAACAGATGACGCTTTTTTGATAATCATTTGTTGAATAGCGGTTATTTCTTATTGGATGGTAAAAAACGGGGGATACAACAAATGACACGGCCGGAGAGGCCGGATCACAGGTTACATCCCCCGTTTTTATTTCGAACAATGAATAAAGAATGAATAAAGTATCAGATCATTTAGCAGGTCCTTTGTATCATTTCTTCAAGAAATGACCGGACGGCCTCTGCCAGCTGGTCCTTATGCAGATCATAGCAGTGTGTGTCTTCAGGGATGATCACAAGCCTGGCATCCGCATACAGGTCTGCGGCTTTTTCCGAGTAATGCACCGGTACGGACAGATCGCTGCCTCCGTGGACAAGAAGGACAGGCTTTTTGAACCTGCGGATAGCAGGAAGCACGTCGATCATCTGAGCCGTGCGGATATAGTTGTTACCCAGAGTCAGGCCTTTGTCAATATCAAGCTTTTCGGGAAGATCATCAGGATCAAACTGTATCCCCAGAAGCTCCCCTTTTCGGGCGATCTCAGGGATCATCCAGGCGGGGGACAGGGGGAGGATCGCCTTCAGCCGGTCCTGTTCCATGGCTCCGACCAGCATCGTGATAAGCCCTCCCTGCGAATGGCCGCACAGATAGAGGTCCGAAACATAATCCAGACTCCGGGCATAGTCGATGACTGCCATCGCGTTGCTGATCCACTTAAACAGCGTGTGATCATGGAAGGCACCGCCGCTTTCTCCATGCCCGTACATTTCTGCCCGGAGTACAATAAACCCGGTTTCGTTGGCAGTCTTCACGACACTCAGTAAATGTTCCTCTTCCATGTTTCCGGTAAAGCCGTGGATCACGATCAGGAGAGGATATTTCCGGTCACGAACAGACCCGGATACCGCGTCTGCCGTCTCGCTGCCGGTTTTTTTTCCGTCCGTCTCATTTACGTGAATTTGTCCTGCCGTATCTTCATCTGCCGCTTTCGGCATATCCTGAGGAAAATCCTGTTTCAGATGGATACGGACGCCGTCGTCATAGATATAGTATTCCTGCTGCTTCATTTTTACTCCTCATAGTATTTTGCGGTATCTTTTTCAGAAAAAAATGTTATAATGTAACACGTACTAACTGCTTTCCACGTTTTTTTGTGCGATTTTTCCGCGCATGACTGTTCAGAACCTGAAGAGGCCTGAGCAGCTGCCAAATAATTATAGCAGACAAATTAATTATATGCATTAAGACGTACAGATCCGTTATCGTAAACGGATATTGTTATAATATTGCTGACAGATCAGTCCTAATAAGAGGGAGGCTGCTTGTGCGCAGAAGAGATAATTACAGAACACGGTATCAAAATCATGGACATAGCTTTAGCAGGGCTTTTTCTTTACTGCTGGTGATCATGCTGGCGGGGATGCTTCTCTGCGGCTGCAGTGGGGACAGGCCTTCTTCGCAGGTGCAGGAGACGGCCGAGGATATGGCAGAAGAGGCTTCCGGGGATATGACAGATGAAGCCGCATATTCGGTTACAGTGGCGGAGCCGGTTCAGGAGGAAGTGAAGATCACGACAGATACGGCAAAAGTCGGGATCTGTTTTGCACGGACCGGGAACGGAGACAATGACCGGCTTCTACAGGAGCTTCTTCGTGCGCTGGAGCTTCGCGGATTTGTGCGCGAAAACATTATCGTGAAAAAAATGACCGGAAGCAGAAAAAACCAGGACATACAGATCCAGGAGTGCCTGGAGGAAAACTGCAGCCTGATGATCATTTCGGCAGTTTCGGATGAGAAGATCCCGGAGATGGCGGACAAAACAGTTGAAGCCGGGGCGAGGGCTGTATTTATCAACTGCGATCCCGGAGAGGATGAGCTTTCGCGCTGGAAAATGGAGCAGATGCCCTGTGTCTGGATCGGGAGCACATATTCTGACAAGCTTGCCTGTCAGATGAAGATTCTGTATGACTACAGCGGAACAGAGCGCGGTCTGGATTTTAATCAGGACGGTCATGTCGGCGCGATTATTGTCGGCGGCGGGGAAGAAGCTCATGAGGCTCTTGAAGAGACGATCAGAGATCTGGGGTCGGAGCTTCAGATCCTGGGAGAGACGGATTCGGAGGATTTTCAGGAAATATCCGATTATATGCAGCAGGTGATCAACGAGAGAAAAAAGGAAGTGGAGCTTGTCCTGTGCAGCACAGAGGAAAAAGCTAATGCGGCTGCGGACGGTGTCCAGCTAAGACACCGGCTCGTGGGTCGTGACATTCTTGTGATCGGGTCGGATGCCCATGAGGACACCTGCACGGCTATTATCAACAAGCTGATGTCCGGGGCGGTATTCACTGATTTTTACGAGCAGGCTACGCTCGCCGCGGTCGCGGCAAAGGATCTGGTTGAAGGCAACCAGGGCGATGTCCGCATTTTTGATGTCATTATAAAAGTGACCGAGGATAATGCCCAGGAGATCCTTGACCAGCTCTGGAAGGCGCGTGAAGCGGCGGAAAAGGCCAGGACTGAGCAGGAGGCGGCAGAGGCGGCAACAGCAGCAACTGCTGCAACAGCCGCCGCCGCTGAGGAAGGCAGCAGCGGAGAAATGGCGACTGCTCAAGCCGCATCGGAGGCGGTATCGGAGACAGGAGGAACCGGTGAAACCTCCGCAGAAACGGCGGCAGAGTCGGGCGGAACCGGTGAAACATCCGCAAACACAGTAAACATTAACCGGGGCAGATAATATATGAAAAAATTCATCATTAACCTGCTGATCGTGTTTCTTCTCGGAGTACTGCTTTACAGCGGTTATCAGCTGTTTGGGATTTTTTCCGAATATTATAAAGGGCGGTCTGAGTATAAAAAGACCTCGCAGCAGTATGTAACAAAGAAGAAAACAGAAAAGAAAGCGGAAACATCAAAAGAAAAGAAAAAAGAAGAAGGTCAGGTTCAGGATCAGGACGAAGAAGAGGAGTATGAGACGGCTCCCATAGAGGTCGATTTTAAAGGCCTTTTGAAGGAAAACAGCGATGTGGCCGGCTGGATCTACTGTCCGGATACGGTGGTCAATTATCCTGTCATGCACGGTGATGACAACGATCTGTATCTCCATCATCTGGCAAGCAGGGCATATAATTTTGCGGGCTGCATCTTTGAGGACTGCCGGAACACGAAAAGTCAGAAGGATCCTGCCACGATTCTGTACGGGCACCACATGAAGGACGGATCCATGTTTGCCATGCTCCATAAATACACGGAGCAGGAATATTACGATAAACATCCGGCCATGTATTATCTCACTCCCAAGCAGAACTACCGTCTTGACATTATCATGGGCTATGTGGCACAGGAGAACGACCCTGTCTATGCGCTGTTTCTTAACGCGAAGGAGATGAGAGAATATCTGCACAGTGTAAAGGAAAATTCATCCTTCAAGCCTGCTGTGGATTATGACATCGATTCTCTGGACAAGGTGATCGCCCTTTCGACCTGTGCCTATGAGTTCCGCAATGCCCGTTATATAGTGATCGCTGTGCCTGTGCCGATCCATTAACCGTTTATAAATAATGAAAAGCCGGGTGCTGCAGGGCACCCGGCTGTGTTTTACACTCTTTTTATTTTTTTAAAACCGTTGGAGGAGACGGTTGCGATCTGTGTCCCAAGCTCGTCTGTGACCTCGATGGTGTAGAAGGACGTTCTTCTGTTCCCCTTGAGGAGCCTGGCTTCGGCGATGAGCTTCTTTCCCTTTGCTGCTCCCAGAAAATTGATCTGGCTCGAGAGTGTGAAGGTTATGCCTTCTTCCGGGTTACAATTGCTGGCCACTGCAAAGGCAAAATCCGCCATTGTATAATACACAGCCCCCATGACACGGTCTGCCGCATTAATATGCCTGGCATCAATGTCAAGTGTGACCCGGGCATAGTCGGGACGCGCGTCCTCGATCACGATCCCGGTCGTGCCGGTCGCATAGGCATCGTTCTGAAAAAAATCCCTTATTTCCTCCAATGACTTCATTGCTGTCATCTCCTTCCTGATCTGTCGAAGCGGTTTTGGCCGGTCAGCACAGGTCTTTTGCTCCTGCATGAGAACAGGAATAACCTTTGCAGCAGCCCGGTAATCCGCAGTTTTGTCGCTTATTATGCTATTTATACGCAAAAAATGCAAATAAAAAAATTTATTTCGCTGCGGCCGCGAGTGACCGGCTGATATTTTGCTTCTTAAAACCATGCACAGAAAGGAAAAA
>DEPS01000139.1:14714-16280 GCA_002358875.1 Lachnospiraceae bacterium UBA3386
GAAAACTGTGATGTTGAGATGATCGTCGGAGGTGACGGGATCATTTCCCACAGCCGCAGGTTTAAAACGAAGCTGATCTCCATGGCGATGATGGGTTATGACCGGGTGATCGTTGAGCCGTCCGGAATCTATGATACGGATGAATTTTTCGATGCGATGGAAGAGGATCCCCTCTGCAAATGGTATTCTCCGGGAAGTATCATTTCGATCGTGGATGCCGGTATGGAAGATAATATCTCGGAGGAGACACAATACCTCCTTGTCTCGCAGACAGACTGCGCCGGCAGGATCGTCTTAAGCCGCTGGGGCAGCACTCCTGACGAGATGCAGTCCTCTTCTGAATCCACCGGACGCATCCTTTCCATGCTGAACAGGGCTGCGGAGCATTTTCAAAGCGACCGCCGTTTTACAGAATCGGACATTCTTGCAAAGAACTGGGATGAACTCACTCCTGAGGACTTTGAAGCCATCGCCGGATCCGGCATGGTTGCGTCAAGCCATGTAAAGCTCCCTGTTCATCAAAACAGCGGATATGGCACTCTGTTTTATTACGGAATAAAGATGGATGAGGAAACCCTTCGCGTAAATCTCGCCAGGACCTTTTCGGATCCTGCCTGCGGTAAGGTTATGCGGATCAAGGGATTTGTCAGGATCATTGATCAGGAAAGCGCATCAGTTCCGGATAAATCCGGAATCAGGATAAAAGAAGAGGCTGGCGGAACCGACGATTTGAAAAACATTCCGTCAGGGAATGGATCTTCCGGGAATATAAGCGGAGAGAATGCCGGCTCTGTCAGGGAGAAAAATGTGCAGGTGAATGCGACGCCGGACGTGATACGCGTCGAACCCACGATTTTTGCCCAGCAGGTCCTGATCATTACCGGTGAAGACCTTGACAGGGAACGGATCGACGGTATCTGGGCGGGATTTGCACAGATCATTACACCCGGAAAAACAACCATGTAAATGTCATACCTGAAAAAATCATGGAAATGTGAAAAGGAGATCCTGCTGTATGACCGGATCGGAAAAGAAAAGAAAAGATAACTCTGCCCGGGAGCGGGACTGCCGCATCTGGAAGATCTATGGGACAGATTATAAAGAGATGACAAAAACGCTTCTGGCGGCTGCAGACCTTGCAGGACGGATCGGGGACAGGAACCTGACCGTCGGCATCAAACCTAATCTTGTTGTTCCTTCGCCCGCGGAGTATGGTGCGACGACTCACCCGGAGGTGGTCGCAGGCATAGTGGAGTATCTTCAGGAGCTTGGATTTCAAAATCTGGTGATTGCGGAGGGCTCCTGGGTTGGAGACCGGACTGCGGACGCTTTCGAATACTGCGGCTACAACAGTCTGTCTCGGAAATACGGAGTGCCTCTGGTAGACACGCAGAAGGAAAAGTCACATGAGATCGACTGTGCGGGGATGGATCTGTGCGTCACGGACATCGTCGACCGCATTGATTTTCTGATCAACGTGCCGGTCATGAAGGGCCATTGCCAGACAAAGATGACCTGTGCCTTAAAGAACCTCAAGGGCCTGCTCCCCAATAAGGAAAAGAGCCG
>DEPS01000139.1:16377-46423 GCA_002358875.1 Lachnospiraceae bacterium UBA3386
GTCGACCACATCTGCGGAGATCTTGATTTTGAAGAGGGAGGCAACCCTGTCGTCCGAAACTGCGTCATGGCGGCGGCGGATCCCGTTCTTGTGGACAGCTATGCCTGCCACCTTCTGCAGTATACCCCTGACGACGTGCCGTACGTCCGTATGGCGGAGCAGCTGGGCATAGGGACCGCAGATCTTTCAAGGCTGGAAATCATCCGCCTGAACAGAAGTGCCTGCCGGAGCAGGAGCGCCTTCCCGGACGGTGCTGATAAAGCAAACGTGAAGGACGGTTCCGTACCAAAATCCGGCGGCTGCCAAAATATCGGAACCTGCCTGAAAACCGGCATCCGTCGGGAAACAGGTATGGAAAATCTCTTTGGGATTGACGAAGAAGAAGAGCTCCCCCGCAGGGACAGGGTCCTGGAGGTCTCCTACGCTGTTGAAGCCGTTGACTCCTGCAGCGCCTGCTACGGAAATCTTGTACACGCTCTCACAAGGCTCAGGGAAGAAGGCCTCCTTGATAAGCTCGACACCAGGATCGGGATAGGACAGGGCATGCAGGGAAGGACCGGACGCCTGGGCGTCGGCCGCTGCACCAGGGATTTTGATGTGTGTATCATGGGATGCCCACCGGAGGCGGACCGGATGTATGAGGAACTCAGGAATTACATTCTGAATTTTTAGCGCAAATAAAAAACCGGGTGGGGGCGGCTATGTAAAACCTTACGATAATTAATTTTTACACAGCAATTATTTGCATAAAAAATATTAATCATGTGTACGAAGAATATTGTTGCTTTTTCGCCCTGCTACTAGTGAAAATTTTTTTATAGTAAGATTAAGGATGGTCTTAGCAGTATCTTCCTGCACATCAGATAACAGTATTGCCGGTGCGGAGTATATCACGGAAAAACAGAAAAAAACACGAAGATATGTTGGAAATATAACCGTAAATACAGACAGCTTCAAGGCCTATATGCCGCTTACCAACGTCACCTGCACGGGAGGCGCCGGCACCAACGTCCTCACCTTTGAGGGCACGGCCACGAAGGACTTCTCCAACACCACCTGGGAAAGCACCGGCACCAACAATGAGCTTATGAAAATTAAGCCCGTGGGCAATTACGAGGTCTACGACCCCAATGGTGCAAGGTAACCGGGCAGTCCGTTTTGAAAACGGACCGCCCGGTTTTTGCGGTGCTGCAAAAAGACATTATCCCGTACTGTGCGCATTCGCTGTTTCATAAACAATAAGCTGATATCAGATTAAATACAATCAGCTTCTCGTGGAGAATACGAATGAGGAAAACGATTATTTTTTCTTTATATGCTGAGAGACCGGCCGTTCCTGCAAGGCGTCGGGAGGCAGATCCGGCCTGCAGATGCGGATCATGTCGGGGATCTTCCGGGCGCAGACGGTCAGGACATATCCGGCGGGAGCCGGGAGGACGGCGTATTCGGCCGCAGGGAAAGGATGGCTGCCGGTCGGCAGGTCGTCCTTTATCCGGTCATTGTCGGAAAAAAGACCATCCAGCTGGAGGATGCTGCCTGAAATGTAAACCGGCACGGGTTTGGTGCAGCCCATGTTTTCAGAACCTCTTTCTGCGGCGGCCTGGCCTGAAACGGGAACCGGTTCAGAGCCGGACCAGCCCATGTTTTCAACATCCGCCATCGTGCGGAACCGGTCCGGAGCAGGCTTCGGCTCCGGCCGGAAGCTGTCCATGCGGCCAGCCAGGCCGCAGCCAAGGTATTTGAGGTAGGCCTCCTTGATGGTCCAGAGCAGGCAGAAGAGGGAATTTTTTTCCTCGGAGGTATCGCAGGACAGGAGAGAGCGGTACTCGTCTTCTGTAAAAAAGCGCCTGGCAATCTTCAGAGAATCTGTGTGCCGCATTGTTGTCTCCTGCAGATCCAGGCCGACTTCAGAGTCGGAAATGGCCAGAGCGATATATTTCCCGGAGTGGGAGAAGTTAAAACGGACGGCAGGTAAATCGGGGAGGAAAGGCTTCCCGCCCGGCGTCCGGGACAGGGCTTTTTCAGTGAGAAAGGTTCCGGGAGCAAGCGCGCCGGCTTCATGAAGCCCATGGTTTAAAAGGAATAGCTCAGACTTGTCCTTTCCTATTATAAGACCTCTGTTATTGAGGATTTCTTCATGAAGATAGACGGATATCATTTATGTCTCCTTAAAGGGGATGGAAATTTATTGTGAATTTAGGGATTCCCGGTGCTTTGGTCTTATCATATCATGGGAAAAATAAAATTTATATGATAAAAACTGTCCGCTGTCCGGGATTTTATGTGCCTGTAGGCAGCTTGAAAACGTGAGGAGGATCTGACTGCTGTGTCAGCTCTCTTATACTATTTGAAAAAGTAAACAGAAGAAAAATCTTTTCTTTTTACTCAAAAAAGATTTTACAATCGGGCGGGCATGGTGCTATAATGGCAAAGTGTCTGTTTTTTTGCAGGCGCGGCCGGATGACGGCATGAACGGAGCCGGCTTGCACGTGAAATGTGTGCAGAGAAGCAAGTGTTAGAGGAGGAAAGAAGACGCAATGAAGAGATCGAGAGCTGTCATTTCCCTTATTCTCGTGGCGGCCATCACAGGTCTGATGGCTTACACGGTGCTGATCGGATTTGGCAAGGGACACAGAGGTTCATATCACAATATCAAAAAGGGTCTGGATCTGGCAGGCGGTGCCAGTATCACCTATCAGGCGGTGGGTGAGAAAGCGCCTTCGCAGGAAGATCTCAATGATACAAAATACAAGCTGCAGCGCCGTGTTGACCAGTACAGCACGGAGGCACAGGTCTATACGGAAGGCACGGATCGTCTGAATATCGAGATTCCGGGTATTTCCGGTGTCGCGGAGACGAATAAGATCCTTGAAGATCTCGGGCGTCCCGGTTCCCTGTATTTTATCAGACAGACAGATGACGAGGGTAATCAGAACTATCAGCTCGGCGTCACAGAGGACGGCGGGATGGAGTATGTCCTGACAAAGGATCTTGAGAAGATCATTGCTGACGGCGATGCCGTCGTGACCGGAACCCAGGTGACGGAGGCCAAGGCGGGCTATCAGCAGGATTCCATGGGCAACAAGGAGATCGTCGTCTCCCTTACCTTCAATGATGAGGGGAAAAAGGGATTTGCGGATGCAACGACAAAGGCTTTTGCCAACAAGGAATCCATCGGTATTTATTATGACGGCCATTTCATCAGTGTGCCCACAGTGCAGGCTGCCATTACGGACGGCCGTGCTGTCATCACAGGACAGAGTGATATTACCGAGGCCGAAAACCTTGCATCCACGATCCGCATCGGCGGACTGAAAGTCGAACTGGAGCGTCTGCGCTCTCAGATCGTCGGCGCTCAGCTGGGACAGGACGCGATCCGCACCAGTAAGTTTGCCGGCATTGTCGGTTTTGGTCTGGTCGCGCTTCTTATGATCGTGATCTATCTGCTTCCGGGCTTTGCGGCTGTTCTGGCGCTGTGCATCTATATTCTGATGATGGCGCTTGTCCTCAACGGCTTTGACATCACCCTGACGCTTCCCGGCATCGCGGGTATCCTGCTTTCTGTCGGTATGGCGGTCGACGCCAACGTCATTATTTTCGCCCGTATCCGTGAGGAGCTGGGCGCAGGCCTCGGAGTCAGGACGGCTATCAACAACGGCTTCCACAAGGCTCTGTCAGCCATCATCGACGGCAATGTGACAACTCTGATCGCGGCGGCTGTGCTGGGCTTTCTTGGTTCAGGTTCTGTCAAGGGCTTTGCCTACACCCTTGCCATCGGTATCATTCTCTCAATGATCACCTCGCTGTTTGTGACGAGGCTCATCATCAATATTTTCTATGGCCTTGGCCTTACCGGCAAAAAGCTCTACGGAATGGGCAAAAAGAGGACTCCTTTTACCTTTGTGGAGAAGAGGACGGCCTTTTTCGCGATCTCGATCGCCCTGGTCCTTTCAGGCTTTGTTACCATGGGTATTTATCAGATTCGTCAGGGCGGTGCGCTCAATTACAGCCTTGATTTTGTCGGCGGCACGGCGACCAATGTCAGCTTTAATGAGGACAAGAGCCTCGAGGAGATTGAAAAGGATGTCATTCCTGTATTTACACAGGTGACGGGCGACAGCAATGTCCAGATCCAGAAGGTCGCGGGCAGCAACGAAGTCATTTTCAAGACCTCTGTCCTCGATACTGAGAAGAGCACGGAGCTCTCCAACCAGCTGGTAGAGAAATTCAAAGTGGATAAGGACAGCATCACGTCCGAGACCATCAGCTCCACGATCAGTAATGAGATGAAGCGTGACGCCCTGATCGCGGTGGTCGTCGCACTGATCCTGATGCTGCTGTATATCTGGTTCAGGTTCAAGGATCTGCGCTTTGGCGCATCTTCCGCTATCTGCCTTGCCCATGATGTTCTGGTCGTTCTTGCGTTTTACGCTTTTGTCCGGATCAGCGTCGGCAGCACCTTTATCGCCTGCATGCTGACAATAGTCGGTTATTCCATCAACGCGACCATCGTCATCTTTGACCGCGTCCGTGAGAGCATGCGCTCAAGGCGCAGGGACGAGGATCTTGCAGAGGTAGTCAACGAGAGTATTACTGATACTCTTTCCCGAAGCATTTTCACATCCCTGACAACCTTCTTTATGGTACTCGCCCTGTATATCTTTGGCGTTGCCAGTGTCAAGGAGTTTGCCCTGCCGATCATGATCGGCATCGTCTGCGGTGCTTATTCATCTGTCTGCCTTGCGGGCTCTATCTGGTATGTGCTACGCAAAAAAGCGGATGCTGCCCAGCAGGCCAGGCTTAATACCCGGAAAGCGGACAAGGGAAAAGTCCAGCAGAACGCTGGCGGCCAGTCCGCAAAGAAAAAGGATAATTATTCGAACCTTTCCAAAAAGGAGCGCAGGGCGCGCCGCCGCAAAGAGGAAGAGGCAAGGACCAGGTCGAAAATTTCTGTATAAATCCTATGACTGCACAGGAAAGGGGCGTTTTCAGGCTCCGGCAGAAGCAGGGAGGATGCAGCTGCATCCTCCCTGTCTTTTCATAGAAAGGCACCGGTGATTCGTGATGGCAAAGTGGATGGTTTATACGAAAAAGGAAGATTTTAAGGCCATTGCACAGGCCTGCGGGATCTCTCAGGTAATGGCCAGGATCATCCGGAACAGGGATGTGGTCGGAATTGAGGCGACAAGGAAGTTCCTTTGTGGGACGCTCCGGGATCTTCACGATCCCCGCCTTCTGCCTGACATGGAGAAGGCGGTCTCGATCCTTAGCGGGAAGATAAGGGAGGGAGCAGATGTCCGTGTGATCGGTGACTATGATGTGGACGGGATCTGTGCCTCATTTATCCTGATGCAGACGCTGACGGTCTGCGGCGCAAAGGCGGACGTCGTCCTTCCGGATCGTGTGAGGGAAGGGTATGGCATGAATCCCCAGATGGCGGCAGACGCTGCTCAGGATGGAATTGATGTGATCCTGACCTGTGACAACGGTATTTCCGCTTATGAGGCAGTCCAGGCTGCAAAGGATGCCGGGATCTGCGTGGTGGTGACGGATCATCACGAGGTGCCTTTTACAGAGGAAACACAGGACAGGCCGGAAGGGGACAAAAGTCCTGACAGCCGGGATGAACAAGATCCTGGTCCGGTCCGGAGATATATCCTTCCTCCGGCCGACGCGGTCGTCGATCCCAAAGTCAGAAATCCGGAGACAGGAAAGATCGACTATCCCTTTCCCGAGATCTGTGGGGCGGTCGTCGCGTGGAAGCTGTCTGATCTTCTGCTTTGGGAGCTGGCTCCTGAGCTTCGCACCAAGACGCTGGAGGACCTCCTGCCCTTCTGCGCCCTGGCGACAGTCTGCGATGTGATGCCGCTTCTGGATGAAAACCGTATTCTGGTCAGGGAGGGACTTCTTCGCGCGGCACACACTTCCAACATCGGTCTGAGGAGCCTGCTGATCGTCAACGGTCTTGAGGGAGCGGCGCTGGGGACCTATCATGCAGGGTTTGTGATCGGCCCCTGTCTCAACGCGACAGGCCGCCTGGACAATGCGGAGCGCGCTCTGGCCCTCTTTCTTGAGGAGGATCCCCAGGAGGCCATGCGAAGCGCCCAGAAGCTGCGGGAGCTGAATGACAGCCGCAAAAGCCTCACTGAACAGGGGGTGGTGCAGGCCATTGCACAGGTGCAGACGCAGCATCTTCTTGACAGACGGGTGATGGTCATTTTTCTTCCCGACTGTCATGAATCCCTGGCCGGCATCATCGCGGGGAGGATACGGGAGCGCTACAGCCGTCCTGTCTTTGTCCTGACAAGGACGGAGCAGGGAATCATAAAGGGTTCAGGCAGGTCGATCGAAGGCTATGACATGTTCGCATCCATGACGGCGGTCAGGGAATGCTTTATCAGATTCGGCGGCCACAGGATGGCTGCAGGTCTGTCCATGGAGGAAGAAAAAATATCTCTGTTACAGGATCTTCTTGAGGAGAACTGTGACCTTGGAAGGGAGGATCTGGTAGATGTCCTTCACATCGACATGGAGCTTCCCCCCGTCCTGTGGACCATACCTATGGTGGAGGAGCTCCGGATCCTGGAGCCCTGCGGGACGGCAAATACAAAACCGATCTTTGCGGCGAGGGGAATCAGGCTCCACAGCCTGCGTGTCATGGGAAAAGGCCGGAATGTCCTGCGTCTGGAGGGATCGGGACCGGACGGAGGGCGTTTTGCCTTCCTTCGCTTCCAGGAGGAAGCTCTTTTCAGGGAAAAAATCGCCGCTGATGCCGGAAACAGTGCATGGGAGGCACTTCTTGCCGGCCGGGCGGATATACCGGTCAGCCTGGTCTATTACCCTGAGGTCAATGAATGGAAGGGGAGAAAATCCCTCCAGTTCGTCATAAAGGACTTCAAGACAGCCGGGAGAAAATCCAGCTGATCCGGGAGCAGAGAACAGGAGTAAGGAGACAGAAGATGAAGCTTTGTGAATTGATTAAGGATCTTTCCTGTTATTTTCAGGACGAAAAGGGTCAGAAGATCACGGATGATAATCTTGTGAGGGAGCTCCTTGAGACCAGGATCACCTCTGTGACGAATGATTCGAGGAAGGCGGGACCGGGAAGCCTGTTTTTCTGTATCGAGGGCGCTGTCAGCGACGGCCATGATTATGCCGGGAAGGCTCTGGATTCGGGAGCGGCTGCCCTGATCGTTCAGAAGGATCCCGGTCTTGAGGAATATTTCGCGGAAAGTTCCGGAATTATTCTGAAAAGAAAGGATGTTCAGGCTGCTGAAAATACGGCTGGAGACCTGGAAAACCGGAAAAAGCGGGATGAAGGACTATCCTCTTATCCGGCCATTGTGCGCGTCGACAATTCCCGCCATGCCATGGCGGTCATCTCCGCCGCATTTTACAGGCATCCCGCCAGGGAAATGAAGGTCATCGGCATCACCGGGACAAAGGGAAAGACGACGACGACTTATATGATCCGTTCGATCCTGGAGGAGGCAGGGATCCCGACAGGACTTGTCGGGACCATCGAGACCCTCTACAGGACTACGTCCGGGGAGGTGAGGATCCCTTCCGCCAATACGACTCCGGAGTCCATCGTGCTCCAGAAGACACTGAGGGATATGGCAGACGCGGGGATGCAGGCTGTCGTCATGGAGGTCTCCTCACAGGCCCTGATGCTGGAGAGGGTAGGCGGTTTTATTTTTGATATCGGGATCTTCACCAATCTGTCCCCGGATCATGTCGGGCCCAATGAGCACAGGGATTTCGAGGACTATCTCCACTGCAAGAGCCTTCTCTTTAAGCAGTGCAGGACAGGGATCCTGAACGGAGACGATCCCTATTGTGAGCGGATCCTGGAGGGCCATACCTGTACGGTGGAGACCTTCGGACTTGGCAGGTCCAACGGACTGCGGGCGGAAAAGATCGAGCTCATTCACACTCCTGGTGAACTGGGGATCGCTTTTGATGTTATTTCAGCGAAGGAATCTTTGAAACTGCAGGATCCCCTGTCCATGCAGGAATCTCAGGGCGGGCAGGCCCCCCTGCGCGTACATGTGCCCGCGCCGGGGAGCTTCAGCGTATACAATGCCCTGTGTGCCATCGCGGTCTGCAGGCATTTCAATGTGCCGGACGATGCGGTCCGGGAGGCATTGAAAAGGGTCCACGTCAGGGGACGCATAGAGATGATCAGGGTGAGCGATGCTTTTACTCTGATGATCGATTACGCCCACAATGCCATGGCGCTGGAAAGCCTTCTGAAGACGCTGCGGGAGTACGAACCCGGCAGGCTTGTCTGCCTTTTCGGCTGCGGGGGAAACCGCGCCCGTTCCCGCCGTTTCGAGATGGGAGAGGTGAGCGGAAGGCTTGCCGACCTCACCATCATTACCTCTGATAATCCCCGAAACGAGGATCCCATGGACATCATTGAGGATATCGTCACCGGGATCAGGCCTACAGGCGGGCAGTTCGTCCGTATCCCTGACCGCAAGGAAGCGATTCGTTATGCCATCGAACACGGACAGCCCCGGGACATCATTGTCCTCGCGGGAAAGGGCCATGAAGATTATCAGGAGATCAGGGGAAAGAAGTATCCCATGGACGAGCGAGTGCTGATCCGTGAAATAATGGATGAATCCGGGCTATGAAAAAATACGCACAGGTGATCATTGATATCTCCTTAAAGGCGCTGGACCGCCCCTTCACATACCTTGTCCCTCCACCGCTGCGCTCACAGCTGAGGGCGGGCAGTATCGTCACGGTTCCCTTCGGGGCGGGAAATACTCCCCGCAGGGGCTATGTGATCGGTTTCCCTGCCAGGGCAGAGCTTCCTGATCAAAGGCTCAAGGAGATAACTGATGTGGTGGAGCCTGCCCGCGGTTATTCAATGGAGGAGAACAGCGAGTTTTACTTAAGCCTTGCCGCCTGGATGAAAAACCGTTATGGATCCACTATGGCAACGGCCATGAAAACGGTTTTCGCGTCGAGAAAGGCCGGAAAGATCCGTGAACAGAAGCAGGTCCGGCTCCTTATTACAGAGGAGGAGGGGGCGCGTCTGCTTAAGGAGTATGAAAAGAAGCATCAGACGGCGAGAGCAAGGCTTTTGAAGGAGCTGCTGGAGATACCGCTTCTGCCCTGGACGCTGGTCACGACGAGACTTCATATCTCTTCCGGGGCGATCCTGGCCATGAAGCGGGCCGGCGTCATCGGGATAGAATCTGTGCAGGAGCTGAGAAATCCTGTCAACGTCTCTCCCAGCGCGCGGACAGGGATGGAATTAAGTCCGGCCCAGAGACGGATCGTGGAGAGTGTCGTGTCGGATTTCGACTCGAATTCATTTTCCGTCAGTCTGATCCACGGAGTCACAGGGAGCGGAAAGACCGAGGTGTATATTCAGATCATCCGCAGGATCTGCGCCCGGGGCAGACAGGCAATCATGCTGATCCCGGAGATATCTCTTTCCTACCAGACTCTTATGCGTTTTTACAGCCATTTTGGGGACCGAGTGAGCGTCGTAAATTCCTCTCTCTCCGATGCCGAGCGGGCCGATCAGTGGGAGCGGGCAAGAAGGGGGGAGATAGACGTGATCATCGGGCCAAGGAGCGCTCTTTTTACGCCTTTTTCCCGTCCCGGAGTGATCGTGATCGATGAAGAACACGAGCACAGCTATAAAAATGAGTCCATGCCCAAATACCAGACGCGCGAGGTGGCAGAAGAGATTGCCAGGATGCACGGCGCTGTCCTGGTTCTGGGGAGCGCCACCCCCTCCCTTGAGTCCTACTGGAGGGCAAAAAAAGGGGAGATCAGGCTGTTTCATCTCAACGAGCGCCTTACCGGCGGGGCACTGCCGCAGGTACAGACAGTGGACATGCGCGCGGAGCTTGGCAGCGGGAACAGGTCCATACTCTCGCGCAGTCTTTATGAAAAGATCACAGACCGGCTCTCCAAAGGTCAGCAGACAATGCTTTTTATAAACCGCCGAGGGTTTGCGGGCTTTGTCTCCTGCAGAAACTGCGGCTATGTCCCCAAATGCCCTCACTGTGATGTCTCGCTGTCTTTGCACGGGGACCGGGGGGAGGGCAGGCTTGTCTGTCACTACTGCGGATACGAGCGGTCCTCTTTTCATGTATGTCCCGAGTGCGGATCGAGGTATGTTCTGGCAATGCGGGCGGGGACACAGAAGATCGAGGGGACTCTGAGGGAGATGTTTCCCAAAGCGAGGATCCTGCGCATGGACGCCGATACGACGCGCCGCAGGGGCGATTACGAAAAGATCCTGTCAGCATTTTCCTCGGAGGAGGCGGATATCCTGTTAGGCACCCAGATGATCGTCAAGGGACATGATTTTCCCGGCGTTACTCTGGTCGGCATCCTCATGGCGGATCTCTCCCTGTACGGGGATGATTACCGCTGCGCCGAGCGGACCTTTCAGCTCCTGACGCAGGCGGCAGGCCGCGCGGGCAGGGGTACTCAGGCAGGCGACGTCGTGATCCAGACCTATAAGCCCGACCATTATGCCATCCGTCACGCCTCAAGACAGGATTACGAGGGCTTTTATGAGGAAGAGATCGCATACAGAAAGCTCCTCCGCTATCCCCCTGTTGCACATATGATGGCGGTCCAGGTCCAGTCGGAGAATGAGGATAAGGCACTTGCTGCCGCGGGAGAGATAAGGGAGCGGCTCGACCTTCTGCTTCAAAAGACAAGGGGGCCGCGATTTGCCCTGATCGGCCCGTCAGGTGCTTCCCTGAAAAAACTGCGTGACCTCTACCGTTTTGTGTTGTATATTAAATCAGAGCAATATGAGGCACTGATCGGATGCAAAGATCTTGTGGAGCAGATGCTGGAGAAAGAGTCAGGCCGCGGAGGGCGGTTCCGCGATGTGGACGTCCAGTTTGATTTTGACCCGGTCAACTCCTTCTAATGTACAGCGGGGGCTGTTCATGAAAAAGGTCTTTGCGTATTTAAAGATAAGGAGATAATTATGGCACTGCGCACAATAAGAGAAATGGGAGATCCGGTCCTGGAAAAGAAGGCAAAGACGATCAAAGAGGTGACCCCCAGACTTCGCGCGCTGGCACAGGATATGCTGGAGACGATGTATGAAACAGGCGGTGTCGGGCTTGCGGCTCCCCAGGTCGGGATCCTGAAAAGGCTGGTCGTCATTGATGTGACAGAGGATCAGAGTGAGCCCTATACCATGATTAATCCCGAGATCCTGGAGCAGGACGGGGAACAGAAGGCATACGAGGGATGCCTGTCCGTCCCGGGAAAGGTGGGGATCGTGACCAGGCCCAACCGCGTCGTGGTCCGCTACAATGATCTGGACATGAATGAATGGGAGATGGAGGCGGAAGAGTTTCTCGCCAGAGCCATCTGCCATGAACTGGACCATCTGGAAGGACATCTCTATGTGGAAAAGGTGGAGGGAGACCTTAAGGATTCCTCCGAGCTGGAAGAAGAGGAAGCAGAGGAAGCAGCCGAATGAGAATCATTTTTATGGGAACGCCGGATTTTGCGGTCGCCGCGCTTGACGCGCTGTGCTCCTCGGAGCATGAGGTCATCCTGGCGGTCACGCAGCCGGACAGACAGAAAGGGCGCGGCAGGAAGGTCATCAAGACGCCTGTTAAGGAGTGCGCCGAAAAACGGGGCGTGCCGGTTTTTCAGCCTTTAAAGATCAGGGATGCACAAGCGCTTGAAAGGATCCGAAGCTTGTCCCCCGATCTGATCGTCGTCGCGGCGTTTGGTCAGATCCTCCCTCAGGAGCTTCTGGACATTCCGAAATACGGCTGTATCAACATCCACGCTTCGCTCCTGCCAAAGCTCAGGGGAGCCGCTCCCATACAGTGGTCTGTGATTAACGGTGATAAAGAGAGCGGGATCACTCTCATGCAGATGGATGCGGGTCTCGATACCGGTGATATTCTGTTTCAGAAAAAAGTGGAGATCACAGGAGAGGAGACGGGAGAGAGCCTCTATTATAAACTGGCAGGTCTTGGCGGGGAGATGATCGTGCGCTGTCTGCCTGATGTGGAAGCGGGCAGGCTCTGCCCTGTGCCTCAGAATAATGACGAATCCACCTACGCTCCGATGCTTAAAAAGGAGATGGGAGAGATCGACTGGTCTCTGCCTGCCCGGGAGATCGGACAGCGGGTGCGGGGCATGCTTCCATGGCCCGGCGCCTATACGTTTCTGAACGGACGTGTCCTCAAGATCTGGAAGGCAAGACCGGCGACAGCGGAGGAGCTTTCGCATGCTCCAAAGAACGGGCAGGATATCCCCGCTCCGGGTACCGTGCTTTTTGCTGACAAAAAAGCTCTTTATGCCTCGACTGGAGACGGCGTACTTGCCATTCTTGAGCTGCAGGCGGAGGGGAAAAAGCGCATGGAGACGGGCGCATTCCTTCTGGGCACAAAGGTTCCCGCGGGAAGTGTGCTTGGGTGAAGGCGGGATGGAGGCTTAAAAAAGGCATCATACCGTCATACAATTTTCACAAAGTGGAAATAAAGGCGCAACATTATTCGGGCATAATGGCTTAAACGAATCGATCAAAGCAATGCTAAAATAAATGATATCAGACAGGAGGATTTCAGAATGTATTATTACGGAGGCTATGGAGGATATGGTCTCGACGGAACATATCTTCTGGTTATCATCGGTGCCGTGCTCTGCCTTATTGCCAGCGCACGTGTCAAATCCACTTATAAAAAATACGAAAAGATCCGCAGCGCAAGCGGCATGACCGGTGCGCAGGCTGCAGAGCTGATCCTTCGCAGGAACGGTGTTCTGGGCGTGACGGTACAGCATGTTGCAGGAGAGCTGACGGACCATTATGATCCCGCGCGCGGAGTCGTGAATCTCTCTGATGCGACTTACAATTCGACGTCTGTCGCCGCGATCGGGGTGGCGGCACATGAGTGCGGCCATGTGATGCAGCATGAGACGGGCTATATTCCGCTCCGTCTTCGCACTGCCCTGGTCCCTGTAGCCAATATCGGAAGCAATTTCGGTATCTGGATCGTTATGATCGGACTGATCCTGGGTATGAACAGCACGCTGGCCATGATCGGCGTCTACCTGTTTTCCTTCGGCGTTCTGTTTCAGCTTGTGACGCTTCCGGTTGAATTTGACGCCTCAAGGCGGGCTCTTGTGATGCTTCAGGATAACGGGATCCTTGGACAGACAGAGACAGAGGGGAGCCGGAAGGTCCTCTCCGCAGCGGCGCTGACCTATGTCGCTTCCGCGGCGGCTTCCGTACTGCAGCTTCTGCGTCTTCTGATGCTCGTCAACGGCGGGCGCCGCCGCAGATGAGGCGGGAAGCGGAACGCGGCGGAGGAAAGCCCGGAGGCCGTAAGCTGACGGACACATTCGGCGGACAAAAGTCCGGGGCGGGAAAACCCCCTGTCCGGTCTGCGTATGCAGGGGCCGATTCCGGAGGCAGAAAGCAGGGCGCTTTAGCAAAACCGCAAAAAAACGCATATAAAACAGAAAATGGAAGGGCATTGACGGACGAAAGAGAGGCAGTCCTGCTTGCCCTTCTTTCCTATGGGAAAAATAATACATTCAGCAATGTTCTGGTGAAAAGGACGCTGGATGAATGCGGGCATTTAAGCGATGCCGAGAGGGCGTTTATAAAGAGGCTTCTGGAAGGTGTCATAGAGCGAAAACAGGAGCTGGACGCCGTGATAGAGCATTATACCGGCCGCAGCGTATCCCGTCTGCACCCGGCGCTTCACCAGATCCTGAGAATGGGAATTTATCAGATCCTGTACATGGACGCGGTTCCCGACAGCGCGGCCTGCAATGAGTCTGTCCGCCTTGCAAAAAAGCACGGACCCGCGAGGCTTTCCGGCTTTGTCAACGGAGTCCTGAGGAATGCGGCAAGGGACAATATTAAAAAAAAGGATACTTCCGCAAATACAGGTCAAAGTCTGCCGGATGGAGACAGCGGCCCGGATTCGGCCCTGTGGCCTTCATGGCTTGTGCAGATGTGGACCGAGCAGCTGGGAGAAGAAGAGACGAAAAATCTTCTCGACGAGCTGATGGAGATTCATCCTGTCTCGATCCGCCTTTGCGGTCATCCCTCCGGGAAAGAGAGGGAGCAGATTCTGACAGCACTTAGGGATGCAGGAGTCGTTGTCGAAAAGGGAAGGTGGCATCCCGATCACTATATTTTAAGAAAGACCTCCGACATCACGAAGCTGCCCGGCTTTTTACAGGGGCAGTGGACCGTTCAGGATGTAAGCTCGATGCTGGCAGTGGAAGCAGCGGGGCTTAAAGGAACTGAAACTGTATATGATGTCTGTGCGGCGCCCGGGGGAAAGTCTTTTTTTGCGGCCCAGAAACTTTGCTCCCGCATGACGGCGGACGGGCAGAGACAGGTTCAGGGTGTGGTGCATTCTTTCGATCTTACTCCCAAAAAGACGGCCAGGATGCGTGACGGAGCCGGTCGTCTTCATCTTTCAAATATCATTATTGATGAGAGGGACGCATTAGATCCGGTTCCCGCAGACGAAGAGGGCGCGGCTGATGTGCTTTTGTGCGATCTGCCCTGCTCGGGACTTGGAGTTATCGGGAAAAAGAGAGATATCAAATACAGGGCCAGCCTTGAGGGAATCACTAAGCTGCAGAAGCTACAGAGGAAGATTCTCAGTAATGCAGTGCATTACCTGAAAGAGGGGGGCATCCTGGTCTACAGTACCTGTACCATCAGCCGTGCCGAAAATGAGGAGAATGCGGAATTTATCGAGAAGGAGCTTGGTCTTATTCCGGATCCTACTGCACCCTTCCTGCCGGAGGGAATATCGGGGATAGAGGGCAACAGGATCCAGCTGCTTCCTCATCTTCACGGGACGGACGGATTTTTCATCGCCAGATTCCGGAAGCCTGCCGCAGAATTTGTCCTGCCGGAAGCCGGTCTTTAAATGATTTCGATTTGTACGGCTGCATCCTGCATTCATGCAGGCGCACAGGAGTGCTCCAACCGTACAGTAATAACAGTTTACAGAAAGCCGGGGATTTTAAGTAAACAATGGGCACAGATATTAAATCCATGACCATAGATGAGCTGCGGGAAATGGCAGGAAAAAAAAATCTTCCCGCCTTCCGCGCGAAGCAGATTTTTGAGTGGATCCATCTGCGCCGGGTCTGCAGCTACGATGAGATGACAAACCTTCCCGCCGCGCTGCGCAGGGACCTGGCCGCCGAATATCCTATCACTACAGCAAAGGTTGAGGACCGTCAGATCTCCCGCCTGGACGGCACGCAGAAATTTCTGTTCAGAATGCCGGACGGATGCCTTGTGGAGAGCGTTTTTATGAAGTACCGCTTCGGAAACAGCGTCTGCATTTCCTCCCAGGTCGGATGCCGGATGGGATGCAGCTTCTGTGCCTCGACTCTCCACGGGCTTGTACGCTCCCTGCAGCCCTCCGAAATGCTTGAACAGATCTATGCGGTCATGAGAACGACGAAGGAACCTGTCTCACACGTCGTTGTAATGGGGATGGGAGAGCCGCTCGACAACTATGACAATCTCATCCGTTTCCTGAAGCTTCTGACCTGTCCGGAGGGGATGAATCTCAGCCAGCGCTCCGTGACGGTCTCGACCTGCGGGATCGTCCCAAATATCTACCGTCTCGCAAAGGAGGGACTCCATATCACCCTTGCCCTCTCGCTTCACGCAGTTACGGATGAAAAGAGAAAAAGGATCATGCCGGTGGCAAAGAGGTGGAGCATCGCGGAGCTGATGGAGGCATGTGGAGAGTATTACCGGACGACAGGAAGGCAGATCACCTTTGAATACAGTCTGATCCGGGGCGTAAACGATTCGACGGCGGATGCAGGGGGACTTGCCGCTCTCGCAAGGCCGCTACAGGCCCATGTGAATCTGATCCCGGTCAATCCGGTCAGGGAGAGGGAATATAAACATCCGGACAGTGCCCATGTTGCCGCCTTTAAAAAGGAGCTTGAAAAACTCGGTGTAAATGTTAGTATTAGAAGAGCACTTGGAAAGGATATTGATGGAGCCTGCGGGCAGCTGCGCAACAGGCACGAGAGAAAGAGTCCGGATATTCCGGCTGCTGAATAGTTATGTCTTTTGACACATTGCGGTGCCGCTCCTGAGAGCGGCATAGGAGGAAAGCATGCCGTCATCATTTTCAATCACTGATACCGGCAGGACCAGAAATATGAATCAGGATTATGTTTTCACCAGCGATATCCCGCTGGGAAACCTGCCGAACCTGTACATTGTCGCGGATGGTATGGGAGGACATAACGCGGGGGATTTCGCGTCCAGATTTACCGTTGATACTGTGTCCCGCTTTGTCATGCAGTCCGAAGCAAAAGATGCGGAGCGCGTCCTGAAAGGGGCCCTCAGAGCGGCGAACGCCGGCCTCAGGGAGGAGGCGGAAAAAGACCCTTCCCTTTACGGGATGGGGACGACTTTCGTTTCAGCCACGATCTTAGGGGAGACTCTTCTTGCCGCGAACGTGGGAGACAGCAGACTCTATGTGCTCCACGAAACCGACGAGATCCGGCAGATCACCAGGGATCATTCTCTGGTGGAGGAAATGATCGAAACCGGAAGGATCGAGCGCGGGACAGCAGCAAAGCTGCCGGAAAAAAACATCATCACAAGAGCTGTCGGCGCTGAGGACAGCCTGAAGATCGATTTTTTCCGCTTTCCTGTTTCAGACGGAGACATTATCCTTCTGTGCTCCGACGGGCTGACCAACATGCTGGACGACAGTACTATCGCAAAGATCGTTTTCTCCACCAAAAGCCTTGAAAAGGCGGCGGACAGGCTGGTCCGCGAGGCAAATATGGCCGGGGGAAAGGATAATATTTCAGTTGTGCTGGTCGATCCATATGACAGAGGACACGGTTCGATATCCAATATATGACGTATAGCGTCTCCAGTTCTTTGATCCTTCACTGAAATCACTGTCATGAAATGCCATGCATTTCATGATGTGGTTCTCGCTTCAGGCTGCCTTCGCGCTTACGCGCTCCGGCAGGGGGTATAGAGTATGATAAAAATCGGTATGTTGATCGCGGACCGCTACGAGGTGTTGGAAAAAGTCGGCACCGGAGGCATGTCCGATGTATATAAAGCAAAAGACCACCGGCTCAACCGCATGGTAGCTGTCAAGGTGCTGAAGCAGGAATTTGCTGAGAACGCTACTTTTGTCTCAAAATTCCGTGTTGAAGCGCAGGCGGCTGCGGGTCTCATGCATCCTAATATCGTAAATGTTTATGATGTAGGAGAGGAAAAGGGGACCTACTATATTATTATGGAGCTGGTGAACGGGATCACCTTAAAGCGCTACATTGAGAAAAAGGGGCGTCTGGAACCCCGTGAGGCGGTGACCGTAACGATCCAGGTCGCAATGGGCCTTTCCGCCGCACACAGAGGACATATCATTCACAGGGACATCAAGCCCCAGAATATCATTATTTCCAAAGAAGGTAAGGTCAAGGTGACGGATTTCGGGATCGCCCGGGCGTCAACCAGTAAGACCATTACCTCCAATGTGATGGGGTCTGTTCACTATACATCCCCCGAGCAGGCCAGAGGCGGATACAGTGACGAAAAGAGCGATATCTATTCGCTCGGCGTGACGCTGTTTGAAATGCTGACAGGGCATGTCCCCTACGACGGGGAGACGACGGTCGCAGTCGCTCTGCAGCATATTCAGGATCCCTTCCCTTCTCCCCGGAGCGAAGTATCAGACATCCCCTTCAGCGTTGAACAGATAGTTTTAAAATGTTGTGAAAAAAGCCCTGACCGCCGGTATCAGACGATGGATGAGCTGGCGTCGGATCTTCGGCGCTCATTAAACGATCCGGACGGTACCTTTGTCAAGAGGATCGGAGAGGAGAATCTCTCTGAGACCCGCGCCATGACCAAAAAGGACCGGGAAGAGATCAGGCGCAGAGCCGGGGCAGAAACCGCGGGCGCAGCAGCCGAGGCTGCTGCGGGTAATTCCTCTGGCAGAGGCGGAGCGGTACAAAAGGATACCGGGGTCTTCCCGGACATCCGGACCGGCGTAAAGGGGAGCGGTATCTCTCCGGACGGCACATCCCCTGCATCTGAAGGGGAGGAAACACAGGGAATCTTCCCGGCTTCCGGAAAGCAGGAATCATCAGGAAAATCGCCTGTGGCTTCGCCCGGGAACCGGCAAAGGCGCAACGGGGAAGATCCCGGCCCCTCAAAGGAGGAACAGTACCTGTCTGAAGAGGATCCGGCCGAAGAAGAATATGAGATTGAAGAGGATGAACGCCGGATGGACAGGATGATCAGGATCCTGTCGATCGTAGCTGTTATCGTTGTCGGCGTTGTGATCCTTTTAGTGGCCGTAAACCGGCGGGGCTCATCCGAAAAAGCCGACAGTGTTACAGCACAGACAGATGTGCAGGAGAGTTCCGTGCAGGATAATGGCGGACAGGAGTCTGAATCGGAAGAGACACAGGAGGAGACCCAGGCTGAACAGACCACTGTTTCAATGCCTCATGTCATAGGTCTCAGGCTTAATGCTGCCCAGGATGCCCTGTCAGCTGCGGGTCTTGGATGGGAGATCCTTTATGATACCTCCGATATTTATGAAGAGGACGTCGTCATGGCTGCGAGCGCTTCGGAGGGCACCCAGGTAGAAAAGGATTCGAAGATCACTCTGACGGTCGTAAAGATCGACAAGGTGAAGGTTCCGGATGTCACGAATAAAAAACAGGCGGACGCAGAGAAGGCGCTCAGAGACCTCGGGCTTTTGCCTGTCGTTAAACAGGAATACGACGACGAAGTCGGAGAAGGATATGTTATGGATCAGGAACCTGAAGATGATACTTCGGTCGCTGTCGGAAGCAATGTCACGATCGTCGTCAGCAAGGGACGTGATCTCACAGGAATGGTGAAGGTCCCGAATCTTCTCGGAATGACAGAGCAGGAGGCATCGGCAGAGCTTCTGCGTGTGGGACTTAGCCCCGGAGATACGATCGTTTCGGACACGAGCGGACGCTATGCGCCCGGAACCGTGATAGGACAGTCGGTCGAAAAGGATATCTATGTCGAGGAATCGACCCGTGTGGATCTGGAGGTGAGCGGCGAACCGCTTTACAGCTATTCCGCCAGGATCGAAGCCCCCAGGCGCAGTGAGGATCCGGATTACGAGGAGGGGGTCCCTGTGACTCTTGTCATTGAAACAGAGGACGGAGAGACCATCTGGAATAAGACCACGACGGAGTTTCCTGTCAGTGTTTCCGTTACGGGCATCAGCAGCTCAAGAGGAATACTGCGTATGACATATACCCATAAGGTCTGGGAGGCATCAGGGACTGCATGGACCAAGTCGGAGGAATTCAGCTCCGATCTTGTGGAAAAAGAAGTGACCATGGAGATTGAAAGAGATCTTACTTTTACTAAAGAGTAAAAGGACGGGCTGTATCGGCAGAAGTGAGGCCTGAAAAGGAACGGGATGTCGGGAGCGGTTATTAAGAGGTTATGAAGGGAAAAATCATCAAAAGCATTGCCGGGTTTTATGAAGTCCGTGCCGAAGAGCAGCTGTATCGATGCAGGGCAAAGGGCATTTTCCGCGCTCTGGGGAAAAAGCCCCTTGTCGGCGATGATGTTGAGATCGATGTGACGGATACGGTGAGCGATCCCATGGAGGGAAACGTCCGTGTGCTCCTTTCGAGAAAAAATGAACTGGTACGCCCGAATGTGGCTAATGTGGATCAGGCGCTTTTGATTTTTGCCATAACACACCCTGCGCCCAGCTACAATATGCTGGACCGCTTTCTGATCACCATGCAGGAAAAAGACCTGGATGCGGTTTTATGCTTCACAAAGCGTGACATTGCCACAGAAGAAGAAATAGAGGAACTCAGAAATACCTATGAGGCCTGTGGCTGCGCTGTGCTGTTTATAAGCAGCTTTATCCCTGAGAGTCTTGAGGAGGTCAGAAAGATCCTGCGGGGGAAAACCACTGTCCTTACGGGCCCCAGCGGAGCCGGGAAATCCACCCTGATCAACACGCTCTGCCCCGGGGCCAATATGCAGACGGGGGAGCTTTCGCGTAAAATAAGGCGCGGAAAAAATACGACGCGCCATGTGGAGCTTCTTGCTGTGAGCGATGGGGATTCGGAGACCTATCTTGTAGATACGCCGGGCTTTACCTCCCTGTGGGTTCAGGATATTGAGCCGGATCGTCTGCATTATTATTATCCGGAATTTGAAAAGTGGGAAAAAGACTGCCGTTTCAACGGCTGTATACACATAAATGAACCGGACTGTGCGGTAAAGGCTGCCCTTGCCCGAAAACAGATCAGCAGGATCCGCTACAAAAATTATTGTGAGATCTACGAGGAGCTCTGCGGAAAAAGGCCGGTTTATCAGAAAAAACAATAAGGCTCCTGCACCCTTGAAATTGTTCCACAGTGGGAAAAACATGGAAAAAATCCGCTGCGTCGTCGAGCGCATCACATACCATAATGACCTGAACGGATATACGGTGATCCGCTGCAGGGTGAAGGGCTTCGACGAGCCGGTCACTGTCGTCGGTATGATGCCGCAGGTGTATGTCGGGAGCGTCCTTCTGGTTACGGGCAGCTTTAAGATGGACACGCGCTTCGGGAGGCAGTTTTGTATCGAGAGCTTTGAAGAGGTTCTTCCTGCCACAGCCTATGGTATAGAAAAATATCTTGGCAGCGGTCTCATCAGGGGCATAGGCCCCAAATATGCCGGAAAGATCGTGCAAAGGTTCGGGAAAGATACCCTTGAGATCATTGAGAATGATCCGGACCGGCTTTTGGAAATTCCGGGCATCGGCAAGGCCAGGATCCGGCAGATCCGGCAGAGCTGGATCGAACAAAAAGAAGTCAAGAATATTATGATCTTTCTGCAGGAGCATGACGTCAGTACGAGCCATGCTGCCAGAATATTCAAGACATATGGAGCGGAAAGCATCCGCGTTGTTCAGGAAAATCCATATCGTCTGGCGGACGATATCTGGGGGATCGGGTTTAGGACAGCAGATACCATTGCGCAGAAGATGGGGTTCGGCCATGAGCGTTATACGCGCCTTCGGAGCGGCCTCCTTTTTACACTTAACCGCCTCGCGGATGAGGGGCACTGCTACGCGACGCGGGAGCTCCTTTTACACAAGGGCGAGGAACTTTTATCCGTAGAGGACAATCTTCTCTCCCTGACACTCGACCAGATGATCCGTGAGGGGGACGTGATCACGGTCAGTGGGGATTTAGCACAAGATACCGACCATACGGATAAAACACACTGCAAAGAAACAATTATTGAGAAAAAGGATTTTAAGGAAGCGGAAAGCAGAGTGCGGGAGAGGGCGATATATCTTCCGCCTTTCTATTTTGCCGAGACCGGTTCAGCCAGAAGGCTTACAGCGATCGGTCAGGTCTCTCCTTCAGTCCGGGTCAGCGATGAAGGGCTGGGGGACCGTATTTTCAGGACCACCGGCATCAGATATGACGAAATACAGATGCAGGCAGTCCGTACAGCAGTTAAGAGCAAGATCCTGATCCTGACGGGCGGCCCCGGAACGGGAAAAACGACCACTGTACAGGGGATCATCACGGCATTTAAAGAGGCTAAAGCAAAGATCATTCTGGCCGCGCCTACAGGCCGGGCCGCGAAGCGCCTGTCCGAAGCAGCCGGTATGGAGGCAAAGACGATCCACCGTCTGCTTGAGGCAAAACCGCCCCGGGGATACCAGAAAAATGAAGAGAATCCCCTTAAAGGAGATGTTCTGATCGTCGATGAATGTTCCATGATCGACGTTTTGCTGTTTTACAATCTGCTCAAGGCTGTTCCAGATTCCATGACGCTCATCCTTGTCGGGGACATTGACCAGCTGCCCAGCGTGGGGGCCGGAAATGTCCTGCGGGATATTATTGATTCCGAGTGCTTTCCTGTAGTACGTCTGACGCGGGTCTTTCGCCAGGCAAGCGCCAGCCGGATCATTACCAATGCCCACCTCGTAAATGCGGGCAGAATGCCGGATATTTCGAACGGAAAGGAGAGCGACTTCTTTTTTACTGACATGGAGCTCGCAGCAAAGAGGATGGACATCGAACCTGCTCAGGCAGCTGTGCGGACGATCGTGGATCTGGTCAGCAGAAAGCTTCCACGCTATTATCATGTGGCTCCGTCTTCAATTCAGGTTCTGACTCCAATGCAGAGGGGGATCACGGGAGCCGCTAACCTTAATCAGGAGCTCCAGAGGGCACTTAATCCGGGCATGACACGAAAGGGAAAGGAGGGTATACAGGAGATGTCCCCGGAACTTCGCCGCGGCGGTGTTGCATTCCGCGTAAGGGACAAGGTCATGCAGATCCGCAACAACTACGACCGGGAGGTCTTCAACGGCGACATAGGCGTCGTACAGTCTGTGGATACAAAGGAGCGCTGCCTTACGGTCCGCTTTGAAGACCGGCTGGTGTCCTATGATGTGTCCGAACTTGATGAGCTGGTCCTCGCATATGCAGTGACGATCCACAAATCCCAGGGATCGGAATATCCGATCGTCGTAATGCCCTTTCTCATGAACCATTATGTCATGCTTCAGAGAAATCTTCTTTATACGGGGATTACGAGGGCAAAAAAAGTCATAGTCATTGCGGGTACAAAAAAAGCACTGGCTTATACTGTGCGCCATGTGACTGTTTCGGAACGAAATACAATGCTCAGACAGGATCTGGAGAAGAGCAAAAATAGAAACAAAATGTGAATTTATTCTGCTTCATTTCGTGGATTTCCATAGATTAATGAAATAAAATATGTTATCCTATTGTCAGAACATGACAGCGGGAATCCTAAGACAAGGGGAACTATTTATGAAAAGTCTTAATAACTGCATCAATTACCTTCTGACAGGTGCGCAGCATTCGGTTTTTCAATATATGAAAAAGAATCTTGCCCAGTTTGATATAACGCCCATCCAGTACGGAGTGCTGGGATGCATCTGGGAATTCGGCATGCATAATCCCAAGGATATTGCAGCGCATCTGGGGGTTGAGAACTCAACTATTTCCGGAATTCTGGAAAGAATGGAAAACAAGGGGCTGATCCGGCGTCTGATCGACAGCTCGGACAGGCGCTTCATCCATATCGAGCTTACAGACCTTTCCAGGGAGCTGGAAGTCCCCGTTCGCACGGTCGTCACCGAGGTGGACAGAAAGGTGCTCGCTTCTTTTTCTGAGGAAGAAAATATGATGCTTAAAGATATGCTCCGCAGGATCAATTCGCAGGCGCTTTAACTGTGCGATACATATTGTACCAGTTTGGATAAGAGGATAGATAACATGTGAAACCGGGCCCGGGGGGTCCGGTTTTGTTTTATAACTTGTTTTTCCCGGCACAGCTGAAAAAAAGCATAAATATTGGCAAATGTACTTGTTTTTTTACGAGTCTGGTGGTAACATCAAACCATAGATAACTAAGCTCATAATTTTTACAGCTAATATTTAGCACGCTAATCAAATACACGAAAAAAACTTCTTCCGGGAAAGGGCCGATAGCTGGTTCCGGCTTTTTATGACCGGTGATGTATAAACTTGAAAATCTGTTTTTCGTGCTTTTGGCGTTTACTGAAAAGGAAAAAAAGGGTATTATTAAAAGGGTATTTTTTGGTGCTTCTGTATGAGTAAGCGGTTTTCCCGGGAGCTGGTTTTTGCGGTGAAACTGCTTGAAAGTTCGGAAGGATCATTATTATCTTGAAAACCGCTGTCTTTCATTTTACCAGAGGGAAGCGGGCCTGTCACAGTCACAATTTAGTTTCAAACATGGTCACACGAAAACCCTGTGAGTCAAAAGGAGGAAAAAATGGCTTACGAATTCAAGAACTTACTGGTTGACATTGAAGGTGGCATCGCGGTTGTGACGATCAATCGTCCCAAGGCACTTAATGCCCTTAACAGCGAGACGCTGGCTGAGCTGGATGCATGCTTCGCGCAGATCGAAGCGGATCCCGACGTAAAGGTCCTGATCCTGACCGGTTCCGGTGCCAAGTCCTTTGTTGCCGGCGCGGATATCTCCGAGATGGTCAATGCAACGGCTCCCGAAGGCCGCACCATGAGCCTTCTTGCCCGCTCTGCCTTCGGCCGTCTTGAGAATATGGAAAAGCCCACCATCGCGGCGGTCAACGGCTTTGCCCTGGGCGGCGGCTGCGAGATCTCCATGGCCTGCGATGTGACCCTGGCTTCGGACAACGCAAAGTTCGGCCAGCCTGAGGCAGGTCTGGGCATCATCCCCGGCTTTGGCGGCACGCAGAGGCTTTCCCGCCTGACCAACAAGAAGGTCGCGAAAGAGCTCATCTTCGGCGCCAATATCATGATCTCCGCCGATGAGGCAATGCGCATCGGCCTTGTCAACCATGTCTATCCTCAGGATCAGCTCCTGGACGAGGCGAAGAAGCTGGCCGGCCGCTTCATGAAGAGCTCCCCTTACAGCATCGCGATCGCCAAGCAGGCTATCAATGTCGGCTATGATCTTGACCTCGATTCCAGCATTCAGCTTGAAGCAAATATGTTCGCTCTGACCTTCGCGACCTTCGACAAGAAGGAAGGCATGACGGCGTTCCTGGAGAAGAGGAAAGAGAAGAACTTCATCGGCAAGTAATCTTCCTGAGATCCTTTTTCGGACATTCGTTATCGATTTTCCTGAAAAAACACAGCCCTGCGGCCGGTTTCTTCCCGGCTGCAGGCTGATGCTGGATCATCTGATGTTATAGAGAACAGGCGGGTTTACGGCTATGATCTGCTGCCGCAGGCGCTCCAAAGGTTGCCTGCGGCTTTTTTTACCTTTTTTTAGGCTCAATCCGCCCGATTTATTAGTTTGCAGCCTGCTGATTATCATTTTTTAGTAGTTTTTGGTCCCTTTCACTTTAATGATGTTTAAAAACTAAGGAGTGTGCCCCTATGTCAGTAAAACCTGTGATCAGTGCAGCAGAAGCTGCAAAGTTTGTTGAAGACGGAATGACTTTTGTGACGACCGGATTCGTCGCATGCGAGATGCCGGAGTCTCTGAACAAGGCTCTTGAGAAGAGCTTTCTGGAGACGGGCCATCCCCGCGATCTGACCCTGTTCTATGCGGCTGCTCAGGGAAACCGTGACGGCAGCGGCGCGGATCATTTCGCGCACGAGGGCATGCTCAAGCGTGTCATCGGCGGCCATTACAATATGGTCCCCGAACTTGGCAAGCTGATTTTCGCTAACAAGCTGGAAGCCTATAACCTGCCCCAGGGAACTCTGTCCGAACTGTGCCGTGATATCGCCGCCCACAAGGTCGGCACTATCACCCATGTCGGCATGAACACCTTCTGCGATCCCCGTCTCCAGGGCGGCAAGCTCAACGATGTGACAAAAGAGGACATCGTCGAAGTCGTGAATATTGCCGGACAGGAGAGGCTGCTCTACAAGGCATTCCCTCTTCAGGTCGGTTTCCTGCGCGGAACATTCGCGGATGAAAACGGAAATGTCACTCTCGAGCGCGAATGCTGCACCAACGAGGCGACATCCATCGCGGCGGCTGTTCACAACAGCGGCGGCAAGGTCATCGTCCAGGTCGAGAAGGTCGTCAAGGCCGGTACGCTCGATCCCCGTCTCGTGAAAATACCCGGAATTTATGTCGATGCGCTCGTCATCGCAGAGGCTGAAGAGGATCAGGCCCAGTGCCAGGGCACGCCCGGTTACGATCCCAGCATGACCGGCGAGATCCGCATTCCCCTGGGAGCGATCCCGGCTCCCAAGCTCAGCCCCAAGAAGATCATGGGCCGCCGCGCGGCCATGGAGCTCGAGGCCGACAAGGTCGTCAACCTGGGCATCGGCGCTCCTGAATTTGTCTCCGCAGTCGCCAACGAAGAAGGTATCGGCGATTACATGACACTGACTGTTGAGGCGGGACCTGTGGGCGGCGTTCCCCAGGGTGGAAACCGGTTTGGCGGATCCATCAATGTCGAGGCGATCCTGGATCAGCCCTATCAGTTTGACTTCTATGACGGCGGCGGCGTCGACCTCGCCTTCCTTGGACTTGCCGAGTGCGACAAACACGGCAATATCAATGTTTCCAAGTTCGGTCCCCGTCTCGCGGGCTGTGGCGGCTTCATCAATATTACTCAGAATGCCAAGAAGGTCTTCTTCATCGGTACATTTACAGCCGGCGGCTTAAAGGAGCACTGCGAAGACGGAAAGCTCATCATCGACCAGGAAGGCCGCCAGAAAAAGCTCATCGACACTGTCGAGCAGATCACCTTCTCCGGTGAGTATGCCAACAAGACCGGCCAGCCCGTCATGTACATCACAGAGCGCGCCGTCTTCAAGCTCGAAAAGGACGGGATCCATCTCATCGAGATCGCACCCGGCATCGACCTTCAGACCCAGGTCCTCGACCTCATGGACTTCACCCCTATCATTCCCGAGGGCGGACCTAAGCTCATGGACGAGCGCATCTTCCGCGACGAGCCCATGGGGCTTAAGTAAAAAAAGACCTCCTGCCATAGTAATCCTTCGGAAATAAAGGCGGGGAAGGAACGCGGCTTTTGCTGCGGGAAAGATAATTTGCAGTAAAGATAATTTGCAATAAAGGAACTGTCAGGCTGCGGTCACGTCCTCGACAGGAGTGACCGCGACCTGACAGATGAATTATTACCATTATTTTGAAAATAATTATTACCATTTTTTTGAAAATAATGGTTGCAGTTCCCGATAACATGTGGTAGAATTGCAAAAGTCGATCAGGAAATGATTTTTGAATCGAAAAACTAAATTTTAGGGGAATCATACAATGGCAGTATCACGGTCTCCAAAACCGTTCATGGGGGTTCGAATCCCTCTTCCCCTGCTAAGCGGCACAAAATTGAACCCTGGTGATCTTTAAGATCTGCCAGGGTCGCTGTTTTTTTACAGTTTGTTTTTTAAAAGGCCTTTATCGCGATGCACAGCGGCGCGATAAAGGCCTTTTTGTGCTGTGGATACCAAATGTTTCGGTTGATCGTATAGAGAAAAGGGAAATCATCCGGATTTCCATACCTGTGATAATGGCCTCGCGTTCGCAAACACGTTTAAATGTATGCAAAATGGAAGAGCAGGGTGTATGGAGTCACAGTATGTGTTATAATTGGTTCTGTAAATCGCACAGGATTAAGAAGGTTATATGGAGGCATAATAAAGTATGAGATTTGTCATACAGGTTGTGGAAGAAGCGCAGGTACGAATCGTGCAGACGCCGGACGGGACTGTCCCGGAGGATCAGGGCTATGTTTCCGGAAGGATCGGGCGCGGGCTGCTGGTCCTGGTCGGGATCGGTGCCGGGGACACGAAGGAGACCGCCGACCGTATGGTCGCGAAGATGAAAAAGCTGAGGATATTTGAGGACGAAAACGGGAAGACGAATCTGGACCTTGCGTCAGTGGGCGGCCAGCTCCTGATGGTCTCGCAGTTTACGCTTTATGCAAACTGTAAAAAAGGGAACCGTCCTTCCTTTATCGAGGCGGGGCTTCCCGAGATGTCGGAGCCGCTTTTTGACTATATTGTCGAGAAAAGCCGTGAGGGTGGAACTCATGTGGAGACCGGCGAATTCGGCGCATATATGAAGGTCTCTCTGATAAATGACGGGCCTTTTACAGTCATACTTGATTCGGAGCAGATGGGCTGGAAACAGCAGAAGGCAGAAGAAAACAAAATGTAAGTGCAGAGGCCTCCTCCCGGAGGTTATCCGGGTCAGATCAGGAAAACTATAATTATGCAGTGCTTTATGGAAACAAAGATCTGCAGGAAAGAATCGGAGGATTCATTTTGATTCAGGATTATTCAAAAGCAAAAAAACTGGGGGAAAGAGCATTCAGGCATGCGGTCGTAAGAGGAAAGTATCCTTATCTGCCCGCCCTTGAGGAGATGGTGGAGGGAATCGACAGGTTTCCTCAGATCAATCTGGGCCTGGCTGAGATCCCGCTGGATCTTGTCGCCGGTACGCTGACAGGCGGCAGGCAGAACTCTTTTGCGCCCAATTTCATGCCCCTGATGGCTGAAAATACAGAGTTCGCGGTAAAATGGAGCAGTCTTTATGACGCACAGGTGGAAGAGGGAATCCGGGATCCGGTCAAGGCCTACGAATTCCTGAACCACTTTTATGTGGAGGAGGGGAACAAACGTGTTTCTGTTCTGCGCTTTGTGGGGGCGGTCACGATCCTGGCAAATGTCATAAGGATCCGGCCGCCTAAGGATGAGTCTGTGCAGAGCCGGATCTATTACGAATATCTTGATTTTTATAAGGTCACGCATATGTTCGAGATCACCTTCTCGGCGCCCGGCCGCTATGCGCGGCTGGCAGAGCTTTTGGGGCAGAATCTGGTCGATCCCTGGCCGGAGGAGCTTCTGGAAAAGCTCAAAGCGAGTGTGACTGCTTTCAGGGATGTGTATCGTTCCAAAGGCGGAGAAAAGCTGTCCATTACCATGGGGGATGCTCTGCTGATCTATGTGGAGCTGTACGATCTGGACAGTCTTCTTACAGAAGGCACATCGGAGATCGAGAAGCGCCTGGCCCGTCTGTGGCGGGAGTTTGCCGCCGCGTCGAGCCCGGAGGGGATCGCCCTCATTGAAAACAGAACTGAGGCGGCCAGGCCTGAGGAAAAACCTCATATTCTGAAGGCGGCAAAGCTCGTCGGGGATACAGTCGAGGGAACTTATGCGGCCGGCGTCGCGGGAGCAGCGCAGCTCGCCGGCGCCGTGGCGGGCGCTGCGGCAGGCCTTACAGGAGGGGTCGGGGCGGCCAAAAGTACAGCTCAGGCGACGCAGAAGGCGGTCAGGACAACCCTGGGTGTATCAGAAGGACAGATATCAGGTCCGCTTCCTTCAATGCAGAAAAAATATTCTCCCCTGCATCCCTTAAAAGCCGCTTTTATCTACGAGAAGGATCCTGAGAGATCCGGCTGGGCATACGGGCATGAGCTGGGGAGGAGTCATCTGAAGGAAACCTTCGGAAGCCTGGTTGAAACCATGCGCTTTGAGAACTGTGTGGATGAGGAATCCATTAAGGAGGCATTTGAGACTGTAAAGTCTGAGGGATGCGACGTGGTTTTTATTACCGCACCTTCCCTGATCAGACCTGCTCTTCTTTTTGCCCTGGATAATCCCCGCATAAAGGTACTTGGCTGCGGCTTTAACCAGACGACCCAGGCCGTCCGTTTCTATTATGGAAAGATGTACGAGGCGAAATTCCTCCTGGGGGCACTGGCGGCCAGCCTGACGGACGATCACCGGATCGGATATGCCGCCGGGATAAGGGATGAGGCGGCTGTTTCATCCGTAAATGCCTTTGCCCTCGGCGCCCAGCTCGTAGATCCCTACTGCAGGATCGAACTTTACTGGACTGGGGATTATACCGGCGGCGGAATTGAGGATGTCTCCGACGCACAGAAAACCGGCTGCAGTGCCGGGGGAAACATCCCGAATAAGGACGGCTCGGAGATTTATAAGAAGGCCGCCCCGGGGAAACGCGGGATCCACGTTTTTTCGGACCTCGACATGATCCGTCTGAAGGACGGGGAGAGGCGCTACGGTCTGTATCTTGAAGAAGAGGACGGGAGCTTTCTCCGCCTTGCGGCGCCGATCTGGAACTGGGGGATTTTTTATGAGATCGCCGTTCGGAGGATCCTGGAGGGAACTTATGATGATGTTCCTGACAGGCAGAAGGACCGCGCTGTCAATTACTGGCTGGGACTTGATTCAGGAATCATTGATATTATCCTTTCAGACAGCCTTCCCAAACCGTCCTACCGCCTTGTGGAGCTGCTGAAAAAGGCAATTGAGGACAACCGGGTGAGTCCCTTTGAGGGAGAGCTGCGCGCACAGGACGGCAGCTTGAAGGGTGCTGCAGGAAAGACGTTGACCAACGCAGAGATCATGTCCATGGACTGGCTCGCGGAAAATGTGGACGGAGCGCTTCCAAAGCGCTGACCGGGAAACGGAAGAACAGGGTATACAGGGGGTCTTTTCCCAAAGGGGGGAATGTTTAAAAGTTTTGCCCGATGGC
>DEPS01000139.1:46451-48671 GCA_002358875.1 Lachnospiraceae bacterium UBA3386
ATTTGTGCCGCTTGCGCGGCCCAAATTGCCAGATCCCATCGGAGAGAACCGCAACATGAAATGCTTTACATTTCATGTACGCGGATTTCTCCTCGGGATGCTGCTCTTGCGAGCAGCATAGGAGGTAATAATGAAGATACTTGCAATCGCTGACGAGGAGTCGAAGTCGCTGTGGGATTATTATGAGCCGGAAAAGCTTGCGGACGCGGATCTGATCATTTCGTGTGGTGATCTGAACAGGAACTACCTGGAGTTTCTGGTGACCTTTTCCCATTGCCCGCTTCTGTATGTGCATGGCAACCATGACAGCGCCTATCTGGAAAAACCGCCGGAGGGCTGTGACTGCATCGAAGACAGGATCTTCCGCTACAGGGGGGTGAGGATCCTGGGGCTCGGCGGATCCCTGCGCTATAAAGACGGTCCGTGTATGTATACGGAAAACCAGATGCGGATGAGGGCAGTAAAGGCGGCCGGGCGCAGCCTTCTGACCGGCGGCATAGATCTACTTGTCACCCATGCTCCTGCGAGGGGATACGGGGATATGGAGGATCTCCCTCACAGGGGATATTCCTGTTTTAACACTCTGCTTGATACCCTCAAGCCTTCCATCATGCTGCACGGGCATGTGCATCAGAGCTACGGACATTTTAACCGGGAGCTGAAGCACCCGAGCGGCACACGTATCATCAATGCGTCGGAGTATACCTGGATCGAGGTATAAAGAAACTGGAAATATTTACGTAATCAGGTATACTTTAATAATACATGGGATTCCTGGTTTCCGGTGTGCTGTTTTGAACGGACTCACCAGGAGATTGAGCTTATGCACAGGAGGCAGGTATGGGACAGATTGCATCAGATTTTTATAATAAATTCGGCAGGATGGACGCCATGGAGGCTTCTTTTGGCGTCAGAGAGCTGCTCATGATGGCTTCTATGGAAGTCCGTGAGGAGTATGCGGGATGGATGGACGGAGATTCAGACGAGGATTACATGCCGGGTGACATGCTCATATCCTTATTAAAGGATCCGGTATTTTTCTCGGAGCTTCTTAAGATGAGGGATGCCGGGGAGTATGTAGTTCTGAGCGGGATCACGATCGGCATTACATCTGAGCATATCGATAAAATGGGTATCACCCAGGAGGATGCCGCTGAGAATATCGTCGATTTCCTTGAAAATGAGGAGAGCATCTCCTTATCCATTCGCAGCGCCATGCCGGGAGGGCAGACCAGGGTGTCAGGCATCTGCGTTTTCGCCAACGGATGGTTCGGGGTGGAGACAGAGTCTGCGGCCGATACGGCCTGGATGGATGAGGAGGACATGAACGGAGATCGTGCAGGCGGAGGAGCTCCCCGTCCGGAGGATCTCTATGAGCCGTCTACGAGCTATCTGTTCTCGGCGGAAGGCGATCTCATTGCGACGCCTGATCTGCGCTATGACATTGATGCGTGGATGGATTTTGTAGATCTGTTTTCGGCCATTCACGAGGAGGCTGCCGCGGTCGAGGATAACCGTTCAGGCGGGGACGACAGTGGTTACGGGCAGGAATACATCGTCTATTCTGAAGAAGTCCAGGAGGCGGTCCGCAATGGAAAGCCTGTTGTCGTCATAGAGAGCGCCGCTACCTTTGCCGGAATGATCTATCCCGGGATCTCGGAGTTTGCTTTCAGGATGAGCAGCACGGTCCGTGAATACGGGGCAGCTCCCGCTTTTGTCGCGATCATCGGCGGCCAGATCCACATCGGTCTGACGGATGATGAGATCCGCTACCTCGAAACCAGGCGCGGTTCCATATTCAAAGCCTCTGCCAGGGACATTCCCGTTCTTCTGGCCATGCGGGCGGATGCCGTCATGACGATCGCGGCGGCGGTCCGGGTCGCCTCCATGGTCGGTCTCTATGTTGCCTGCGGAAGCGGTATCGGAGGCGCCCAGATCGGGGCGGAGAAGACCATGGATATCTCCACCGACCTTGAGTCTCTTGCAAGAAACACTGTCATGGTCGTCTGTTCAGGCACCAAGCCCATCCTCGACCTCTACCTCACGATGGAATATCTCGAGACAGCGGGCGTGCCCGTCATCGGCTACAAGACGGACCGCATGCCCGAATACATGGTGCGCGGCAGCGGCTTCCGCCTGACCTACCGCATGGAAACTCCCCACGATCTGGCTGAGGTCATGAAGATCAAGGCCAAGATGGGCATTCCCGGCGGCGTCCTC
>DEPS01000139.1:48768-79853 GCA_002358875.1 Lachnospiraceae bacterium UBA3386
GCAGCCTTAAAGGATGTAAGCAAAAACAACGTGCGGGGCAAGGCGATCACCGGTTATATGATGGGGCGCATTAAGGAATATCTGGGGGGTGAGAGTGTCGAATCCCAGAAGGCCTTCCTCATCAACAATGCAAAGCTTGCCGCCAGGATAGCAAAGGAGATTCAGAAATAAAGTCGCGGCACATGCCCTCAGGAGGGCGTGAACAGCCTGCTGATAAAGCAGATTAATATGGCTGAAACCGGGTCTTTGTTGCTAAAAAATATACAATCGGCTATACTGTTTCCATGCATTTTGAAATTGCTAATCAGTAATGCCATGAGATCCTATCTTAAAAAATAATATGCCAATCTGACGGGGAGCATTCGTTTCGACCCGGAAGAGCCGGCAGCACCATGACATGAAACCGTCGACCGCAGGCCTCACGCTTTTTTGCATGCCTGAAATGCATGCTGTTTTTGCGTGTTCACTGTGTGTAATGGCTTTTTTCAGATGAAATGGAGCAGGCTCCTTCCCCGTTAGAACAGACACGGGAAGGAGCCTTTTTATGATGAATTATTCCGGGAACCGGTGCAGCTGCGGTGAAGACGAAAGCTTTGAAAAAAACGATTCTGCCGCGCGCAGCGGATGTCTCAAGATCGCCGTTTACGGCAAGGGAGGGATCGGGAAATCCACGGTGACCAGCCACCTGGCGGCAGCTTTTGCCGTCCTCGGCAGGCGTGTGATACAGATCGGCTGTGATCCCAAGGCGGATTCGACGATCAATCTTCTGGGGGGACAGGCGCTTAAGCCTGTCATGAATTATCTTCGCGAAGAGGATGAGGATCCGGAGACGATTGAGGAGATTTCGGCGACAGGCTTTGGCGGTGTGCTCTGCATTGAGACCGGCGGTCCCACTCCCGGCCTCGGTTGTGCGGGAAGGGGCATAATCGCGACCTTTCAGCTGTTGGAGGATCTGGAGCTGTTTGAAACTTATCAGCCGGATGTCGTCCTCTATGACGTCCTGGGGGATGTGGTCTGCGGAGGCTTCGCGGCGCCTATCCGCGAGGGATACGCGGAGCATGTCCTGATCGTCACCTCAGGTGAAAAGATGGCCCTGTACGCAGCGGGCAATATTGCCAGCGCGGTGCGCAATTTTGAAGACAGGAGCTACGCCCGCATCCGCGGTATCATTCTAAACCACAGAAATGTGGTCGGAGAGGACGAGAAGGTCCGTGAATTTGCCGCATCAAGGGGGCTGGAGATCGTCGGCGAGATCCCGCGAAGCGATGACATCACCCGCTTTGAGGACCAGGGCATGACAACGGTTGAAGGCGATCCGGACCTCCCCGTGAGCCGGACCTTCCTGGACCTGGCTGAAAAAATGCTTGAACTGGCGTAAAAGAGGAAAAACGGTTCCTGTGACAGGGCGAATCATTGTGCTTTTTCAACAGTATAGTTTTAGTGTTCATGTTCTGCATATCAAGGGAAAAGCTTAAAAGCGCATCCGGGCAGACTTGGTTTAGGAGACTTGATGAAAGCAGTCTATTATACTGCCGCGGAGCTCGCGGCAAGGGGGAGCGGGGATATTCCGCCCGAGCTTAACTCTTCCACACATCTGATCTACAGTTCACCTGCCACGCTGGCCTTCAATTCACCGGGAGCGGAAGGGTATGGCGTCAAAAGAGCCGGGCTTGCTGTTCCGGAATCGGTTATGCTGATCGTATCTCCCGGCTGCTGCGGCCGCAATACCTCCGCCATCAGCAGGATGCCGGGCTATGAGGACCGTTTTTTCTATCTCACGATGAACGAGACGGATCTGGTCACGGGAAGGCATCTCAAAAGGATCCCAAAGGCGGTAGAAGAATTGTGCAGCAGTCTTGCCGGGCGCGGAAAGAGACCCCGTGTGGTGATGATCTGCATCACCTGTGTGGACGCCCTGCTCGGGACGGATATGGAACGCGTCTGCCGCCGGGCCCAGGAGAAGGTGCCGGGCGTGCGTGTCCAGCCCTGCTATATGTACGCCCTGACCCGTGAAGGACGAAAACCTCCCATGGTACACGTGCGTCAGTCTATCTACGAGCTCCTTGAACCCCGAAAAAAGAGGGCTTCTTCGGTGAACCTTCTAGGCTTTTTTTCACCTCTGGCGGGGACACCGGGGATGTGTGCGCCTTCAGAAAGCGGCCGGGACTCAGACCAGTCCGGCAGAGCGGGAAAATCCGGAAAGGGAGCCGGGAGCGAGCTGTTTGCCATCCTCGCCCAGGCCGGTGTCCGGACAGTACGCCAGATCGGAGCCTGTCCGGATTACCATGCTTTCCAGGAAATGGCAGAGGCAAACTTCAATCTCGTTCTGAATCCGGAAGCCCGGCCTGCGGCCTATGATCTGCAGAAACGGCTGGGGATTCCCTTTATTGAACTGACGAGATTTTACCAGATCGACAGGATCGAGGCCCAGTACGCCGCCCTGGGACGGGTGCTGCAGACTTCCTTTGAGGATAAAAAGTGGAAGGAGGAGGCAGAGGCTGCGGTCAGCGCATTTCGTGATGCCTTCCCGGATGCGGTTTTTTCTGTAGGAGAGGGGATGAACGGAAATCCCTTTGAGCTTGCCTGTGCCCTGCTTCGGGAAGGGTTTGCTGTGCGTGAGATATTCGGCACAGTGACCTCGGACAGCTTTGTCTGGCTTCGTATCATAGCTGCCCTCAGCCCTGATACGCGTATCTACTCAAATCTGCATCCGACCATGCTGCATTATCAGGAGGAGCAGAAGGAGGAAACATCCCGTTCTCTTATCACAAAAAATTCTGGTCCGCACCGTTTTAATACAGAAGCGCTGCATGAGCCCGCCGATCTGCACGGGCGGGGGATCACTATCGGGCGCGACGCAGGCTGGTACCATCCGGAGCTTCCGAATGTGCAGTGGATCTCGGATATCCAGCCTTATGGTTATGGCGCAGTGACGGATCTGTTCCGGGCATTGAAGGCGGCCATGGAGGAGGGGAGCCGGGACAGCTTCTCACCGGATGTCACCCTTGGAAATCCCGGAAAAAAGAAAACCGGGGCGGAGGCAGGCGGACGGGACAGCATTTCACCGGAATTTACCGCAGGAAATCCTTATAAAAAAAAGACTGCGGCTGAATCAGACCTGGCCGCCGGGAATTTTGATAAAAAGCAGACAGTGTTGGCATCAGAACCTGCGCCCGGGATTTCTGATAAAGATGCCGGTCAGAGGAAAACGGCAGAAAATGCTGTCGGAGACAGCACTTCCGTGGCAGAAGAAGACAAACAGAAAAAAACTGCCGGAGAAAGTGCTTTCCTGTCAGTAAAAGACAGACAGGAAATAACTGCCGGAGACGGCGCTTTCCTTTCAGAAAAAGACACCCATAAAAAAAATGAAAAGACGAAGATCCGGGGATTTCGGGAGTTTTCTACGCCTTTTGCGCCGGACCAGTCGGGGGCGGTGTCCGTCCTCTATGATATGAAGGGTATCAGTGTTGTCTGTGACGCGGGCGGCTGCACCGGGAATATCTGCGGCTTTGACGAGCCCCGCTGGTTTGAACGTCAGAGCGCAGTTTTCAGCGCCGGTCTTCGCGATATGGATGCGATCCTGGGACGCGATGACAGGCTTGTCGAGAAGCTGACAAAGGCCGCGAGGGAGGTTCCGGCAGACTTTGCCGCGATCATCGGCACTCCTGTTCCGGCTGTGATCGGAACGGATTACCGGGCCCTGTGCAGGATGGCTAAGGAGAAGACCGGCCTGCCTGTACTGGGGATCAGTACAGACGGGATGGAGTATTACGACAGGGGGATCGAGAAGACCTACCTCGCCCTGCTCGACACATTCTGCGGGCAGAAGGCCGACAGGGAAAAAATCATCAGGGATCTGAAGAGAGTAGAAACAGAAACGGGCGGGGAAGACCCTGTCCGTCAGAGCCAGTCTGATATTGAGACGAATCCATTGGATACTGCTCCAAAAGGCACTGGGCAGCCGGTCGGAGTCTGGGGATTTACCCCTCTTGATTTTGCGGGGATCATGACTTCGGGCGGACTGCGCTTAGACCTGATCAGAAAGGGCTGGGAAGATATTCTGTGCTGCGGCAGCGGATCGGACACAGGATCGCTGCGGAGCTGCCGTGATCTGAATAAGAACCTTGTCGTATCTCCTGCGGGAGCTGCGGCCGCAAAATGGCTGGAGAAAAAATACGGGACGCCATGGGAATATTATATCCCGGGGGAAGAAGCTCTGTTTGCTGCATTGTCGGAAAAACTGCCTGAGAGCGGGAAAACCGTGAAAAAGGTTCTGATCGTACATCAGCAGGTACTGGCGGACAGACTCCGCAGGAGATTCCTCGAAGCGGGGACCGCTGCGGATACGGCGGGATTTTTCATGATGATGCCGGAGCTGAAAGAACCGGGGGATGTTCAGTTAAGGGAAGAAGCGGATCTGCGCGCGCTTGTACTCGAGAGAGGGTATGATTTTGTGATCGCGGACAGAGCGCTGGAGCCTGCTCTATACGGACTTTCCACGCATCTTATCCATCTGCCGCATTTTGCAGTTTCGGGACAGGCTGAGGAAAAAATATAAATGTTTTGCCTGATGGAAAAACATTTTAACCGTATTCATGCCGATTGCGTGTCGAAAATTGCCTGATCCCATCACCGTTTTCGCCATCGCGAAAACGCCTCGGGAGCATTCGCTTTTGCGCGCTGCGGCATGGGGATGAAGTTACTACCGGAAATATGATGGAAGGAACCTGAAAAATGGGAGAGACACAGACCGTGCGTTTTCGCGTATACGGGATCGTGCAGGGCGTGGGATTTCGTCCGACGGTGGACAGGCACGCCGCCGTTTCGGGGATAAGGGGCAGCGTGTGTAATAAGGGACCCTATGTGGAGATCATTGCTCAGGGGGATCCGGCAGAGGTCGACAGGTTCCGCACGCTTTTAAAGGACCAGCCGCCTCGCCGCGCTGCTATTCTCAAGATCGATGAGAAGCATGTTACGGATGCCTCGCCATATGAGGATTTCCGGATCGTTGTCAGTGAAAAAACTGTGGGAGAGATTTATATTTCCCCGGATATCGCTATCTGCGAGGAGTGCGCGCAGGAGCTTTATGACCCGGAAAACCGCAGGTACCTGCATCCTTTTATCAACTGCACCTGCTGCGGCCCGCGCCTGACGATCCTGGATGCCCTGCCCTACGACAGGGAGCGGACCAGCATGAAGATGTTCCCCATGTGCAGAACCTGTTCGCAGGAGTACCACAGCCCGGCATCGCGCAGGTACGACGCCCAGCCTGTATGCTGTAATGACTGCGGACCGCAGGTTTACCTGCTCCCTGTAAAAGAAGGCGGAAGCGGAGGTATTTCTGCTCTGCAGGATCTGGCTTTTAAGGCAAACAGACAGTCTGGCAGTGAGGAATACAGGAGCCGGGCGGTCAGGCCGGACAGCTATTCAAAAGCCGGAGCGGAGCAGCCGCCTTCAGGAAACGGCCTTCGCGGCAGGGATGCGATCACAGCGGCGCGAAGGGAGATCCTTGGAGGCGGCATCGTGGCTGTGAAGGGCATAGGCGGCTTCCACCTGTGCTGTGACGCGACCAACGAGGCCGCCGTTCAGAAGCTGCGTATGAGAAAACGCCGGCCCGCAAAGCCCTTTGCCGTCATGATGAGAGATGAAGAGACAGTACTTCGAGAATGCCTTGTTAATTCGGAGCAGAGGCAGATCCTGACCGGTCATCAGAAGCCCATCCTGCTTCTTGAAAGGAAAAAGGAAGCCGGACCACAAAGTCTGATCGCGCCCTCCGTCGCGCCCGGAAATCCCAGGATCGGAGTCATGCTTCCCTATACTCCTCTGCACATGCTTTTGTTTAAATACGATGACGGGCTGCAGATGCCGGACTGTCTGGTCATGACCAGCGGGAACGTCTCGGGCGCCCCAATCTGCAGGGACGATGCCGATGTGATGGCAGAGCTGTCGGATTTTTGTGACTGTATTCTAAGCCATGACCGTCTGATCAGGATCCGGGCCGATGATACTGTGATGGACTTTCATCGGGGACACCCCTATATGATACGCCGCTCCCGGGGCTATGCTCCGCTCCCGGTCCTGCTTTCCGATGAGCATTTCCTGAAATATGATCGTTCTGGAATTAATACCGGTAAATGCATTCTTGCCATTGGAGGCGAGCTCAAAAACACCTTCTGTATAAGCTCAGGTAACCTGTTTTATCTTTCACCTTATATCGGAGATCTGGAGGATCTTAGAACGGTGCGGGCGCTGAGGGAGACAGTGGAGAGAATGGAGTCTTTGCTGGAGGTCACACCCGGGGCCATCGTCTGCGATCTTCATCCCAAATATAATTCCACCATGGCCGCGGAGGAGATGGCGGCGGAAAAAGGGATCCCCCTTATCAGGCTCCAGCACCATTACGCCCATGTTTTGTCCTGCATGGCGGAGAATGACCGGACGGATCCTGTGATCGGAGTGTCGTTCGACGGGACGGGATTTGGAGAAGACGGGACGATCTGGGGAGGCGAGATCCTCCTGGCAGATGGCCGAGGCTTTACCAGGGAATACAGTATTTTCCCTTTTCTGCAGACCGGAGGAGACAGCGCCCCCCGTCAGGGCTGGCGCATTGCCGCTTCCATGATCTGGTCATTATGCAAAAGGGACAAAGATGCGGCAAAAGCTGCAGAGGCATATTTCGATATCATAAAAAAGCTCGGTATCTGTGATGATCAGAACGCAAGGGTTCAGCGTATGATGGCGGAAAAAGGGATTCAGGCTGTCACTTCGACCAGTGCAGGAAGGCTCTTTGACGCGGTCAGCGCTATGCTGGGCATCTGTACCGAATCGACCTACGAGGGCGAAGCCTCTATAGAGCTTCAGTTTGCCGCGGAGCGCTATGATGAGCGCTGTAAAAAAGAGGCGGAAGGCCTGGCTTTGGATGAGTATCCGCTTTCATCAGGCCGTGAAATCCAGAAGGAAAAAGAGGTTTCGGCCGGCAGCGGAGTGTCCGGCCCAAGGCGTCTTCCGACAGACAGGCTCTTTCAGTCACTGATGGAGAGAAGGCTTTCGGGAGAGGACGCGGAAAAGCTGGCCTTTGAATTTCATGCCGGGCTGGCGGCTCTGATCGTCCGGGCATGTGAGGAAGTATCGGACAAGACCGGGATCAGGACGGCAGCGCTCACGGGAGGGTGCTTTCAGAACCGCCTGCTGTTGTCGCTGGTGGAGGACGGACTTTGGCAGAAAGGAATCGAGGTACTGATCCATCATCTTGTGCCGCCAAATGACGGAGGGATCGCTCTCGGGCAGGCCCTGGCGGCAAGACTGTTAAATATTTAAAGAAAGGAATTACAGATATGTGTGTTGGATTATCAGCAAGGGTCGTCAGACTTCAGAAAAACGGGACCGCGCTGGTGGACGCTTCCGGTGCGCGCAGGGAGGTATCCGCTCAGCTTCTTGAGGACCTTATGCCGGGAGATTATGTCATGGTCCACGCCGGAGCGGCGATCGCCAGGATCACCCAGGAAGAGGATGAGGAAACCGGAGAGGTGTTAGGGTCTTTATTGTGATATGTCGGACAGGACACCTCATCCGCCCCTTCGAAGAATCTGCTCATTAAGATAGAAAGTCGATCATTCCTGAGGAGGAGATTAAGATCATATGAGTGAAAAAGAACAGGCAGGCTCCGCCGCAAAGAGAGAAGATGTCGTCGCGAAGGCCAGGAGCATCATAGATAATTACAGGGGGAGGGAGATCCGGATCATGGAGGTATGCGGAACGCATACGCATGAGATTTTCCGCCTTGGCCTTAGGAAGCTCCTTCCGCCTTCGGTCAGGCTGATTTCAGGACCGGGATGTCCGGTCTGCGTGACGCCGGTCGGATTTATCGATGAGGCCATCCTTCTTGCGCTGGAGCACGGGGCGACCATCTGTACCTTCGGGGATCTGGTCCGTGTCCCCGGTTCGTCAAAAAGCCTTGCCGCCGCCCGCGCGGCCGGAGCCCGCATTCAGGTCGTCTATGCGCCTCAGGATGCTGTGGCCAGGGCTGAGGCCAATCCCGGGGAAGAGGTCGTCTTTTTATCTGTCGGATTTGAGACGACGACCCCGTCATCATGTCTTGCCGTGCAGGAAGCCATGCAGAAGGGGCTTAAGAATTTTTCCATCCTGACAGCCAACAAGACCATGCCGGCTGCCTATGAAGCCATGAAGGACAGCACAGACGCCTTCCTCTATCCGGGACATGTCCATGCCATCACAGGCACTTCCATCTGTGAAGAACTGGCGGCCAGGGGGACCAGCGGAGTGGTCGCGGGCTTTACAGCTAAGGAGCTTCTGACTGCCCTGGCGGTGATCGTGAAAAAATCCCAGGAGGGAAAGCCCTTTTTCGAAAACTGCTATCCCCGTGTCGTGAGGCCCCAGGGATCACCAAAAGCTCAGCGCCTGGTTGAGGAAATGATGGAGCCCTGCGATGCCCGCTGGAGGGGGATCGGTGTCCTGCCCTTGTCGGGCGTTCAGCTCAGGGAAGAGTACGCTGCATTTGACGCGCGTAAAAAATACGGCCTTCCGCCTGTGGAGGGGAGGGAAAATCCCGCCTGCCGCTGCGGAGAGGTCCTGCAGGGAAAATGTCTCCCGTCCGAATGCAGGGTCTTCGGGATCGGCTGCACTCCGGAGCATCCCGTCGGCGCCTGTATGGTCTCCGGAGAGGGCGCCTGCTCGGCATTTTATCTTTATGGAGGAGCAGAGGACCGGTAAAGAGGATCTGCTTTTATAAAAGGTCACTTTTTTTACAGCACCGGAAGATGCGCTCATGCCTGAGAGCAGTTCTGAGAAAACGGTATTTCGAAAAATATGAGAGGGGAAAAAATGAATGATACAGTCACGCTCGCGCACGGCGCGGGGGGAAAACAGACATCCGAGCTGATCGAGAAGGTATTTCGCGCGCATTTTGAAAACCCGCTTTTTACGCCCGACGACGCGGCGGTCCTGCAGGTGCCGGCGGGCAGGCTGGCCATGTCAACAGATGGTTTTATCGTCTCCCCCGCCTTTTTCCCCGGGGGAAATATAGGCAAGCTCTCCATCTGCGGTACAGTCAACGACCTGGCCTGTATGGGGGCTGAGCCCCTGTATATGACCTGCGCTTTTGTGATCGAAGAAGGCTTTCCCATGGAAAAGCTGGAACAGATCGCGGCGTCGATGGAAAAGACGGCGGCGGAAGCGGGCGTCAGGATCGTGGCCGGAGACACTAAGGTGGCGGGAAAAGGGCAGGTCGACGGGGTCTTTATCACGACAACGGCGATCGGGCGAATTATGGACGGTGTCAGGACGGGCGGTGCCCTTGCAGAGCCCGGGGACTGTGTCATTGTCACAGGCGACATCGGCCGCCACGGGTGTACCATCCTGCTGGCCAGGGACGATTTCGGGATCGAGGCGGATGTCGACAGTGACTGCGCTCCTTTGTGGGGAGCGGTGAAAAACACACTGCAGGCGGTTCCCGGAATACATGTCATCCGCGATGCGACAAGGGGCGGCGTCGGTACGGTCCTCTATGAGATCGCGGCGCAGAGCGGAGTAGGATTTTCACTGGAGGCGGAGAAAATTCCCGTGGCTCCCGGCGTGCGCGGCGTGTGCGGAATGCTGGGTCTTGAGCCCATCTATCTCGCCTGCGAAGGACGGCTCGTTATTATCGCCCCTTCCGATAAAAAGGACGCCATACTGGAGGTTCTAAGGAACAGCCCTCACACGGAGGGTGCAGCCTGCATCGGAACGGTTACCGCAGATCACCCGGGCCGTGTCGTTCTCAACACAGAGATCGGCTCCCAGACCATCCTGCCCCAGCCCGGAAACGAGCTTCTGCCCAGGATCTGCTGAGAAAAATGATTTTCAAAAAAGAGAAGATAACGGATATGGATACCAGAGTTGCAATCATTTCCATTATTGTTGAGGATGATTCCTCTGCGGACGGGATCAACCGCCTGCTTCATGATTACCGGGAATATGTGATCGGACGCATGGGCATACCCTACAAACCGAAAGGAATTAACATCATCAGCGTCGCCGTGGACGCCCCGGAGCCCGCGATCGCAGCCCTGTCCGGCAAGATCGGAAGGCTGCCCGGCGTCAGCGCCAGAACGGCCTATTCAAAAGGCCGCGCAGGCAGCTGAGGGGAGGTGAATATGATTAAGATCGCACTATATGGAAAGGGCGGGATCGGCAAGTCCACCACGGTCTCCAATCTCTCCGCCGCGCTGGCGCAGAGGGGCTTGAAGGTGCTGCAGGTGGGCTGTGACCCGAAGGCGGATTCGACCAGGCTTCTTCTCTCTGGAGTGAGGTCGCAGGAAACCGGCGGGGCCTCAGCCACCGTAGCTTTCTCCGGCACTTATGCCGGAGCCTCCGACAAGCCTTCCGCCAAGGTTTTAGCCGCTGCCTCCAGCGAGCCTTTACCGGACATTTTGGCCGCTGCCTCAAGCGAGGTTTCTGCCGATTTTTCTGCAGGTGCTTTATCAGATACCGGAGCGTCGGAGATTTCCGCTCTCATTGAAACGCTGAGGGGCGGTTCCATGCGTACGGTGATGGATCACATCCGGGCGAGGAAGCCCTTTTTACTGGAGGATGTCGTAAAGGAAGGCTTTGCGGGCGTCCTCTGTACGGAGGCGGGCGGCCCCCTTCCCGGCCAGGGCTGCGCCGGGCGGGCTGTCATCACAGCACTGGAAAAGCTGGATGAACTGGGTATATATGAGACATACCAGCCGGATGTGGTGCTCTATGACGTTCTGGGCGACGTTGTCTGCGGCGGGTTCGCCATGCCCATGCGGAGCGGCTTTGCGGACTATGTCTATATTCTTTCCTCCGGGGAGAACATGGCCCTGTATGCAGCGGCCAACATCGCTCTGGCTCTGGAGCATTTTCAGGGGCGGGGCTACGCGAAGCTGGGCGGTATTATCATAAACCGCAGGGAGGTCTCTGACGAAGAAAAAAAGGTCTCCGGCCTCGCGGCAGCCCTTGGAACTAAGGTTGTCGGCACGCTTTCCAAAAGCAGCCTTGTCCCGCAGGCCGAGGAGCTTGGCCAGTGCCTGATGCAGGCTTTTCCGGATTCGGAGATGGCGCAAGAGTACAGGGCGCTTGCCCGGATGCTGTTAAGCGTCGGAGAATAAAAAGCTGTTTTCAGCCTTCCTATCCATGGTAAAGGGCTGATTTAACATGCGTTCCGGGAATTTTTATGAGGTGTTTTGCCCATGCTCTTGTGGAAGGTGAGGGGGACAAGACAGATGTTACAACGATTGAACAGAGATAATATCCTTTCGGAAAATCAGGAAGACACTGAATCTATGGGCATCGCTTTGGAGGGCACCGCCGGGATGGACGAATCCGGAGCGGCGGTGCGTATCGCGGACGCATCTTTTCCGGAACCTTTTGCTCTGGGGCTGGAATTTAACGCGCCTGCCCACGGGGCCTGGAACATCGTCCATGTGGGGATGCTGGTGCCTGAGTGCCATCAGATCTATGTCTGTGCGGATAACTGTATGAGAGGCGTGGTCCTGACAGCTGCGGAGATGGGAGCTTCCGACCGCTTTTCCTGCGTCCTCCTGGAAGAGGAAGATCTCTACGAGGGGAGCCTGGAGACAGCAACGATCGAGGGAATTACGGACGCCCTGAACAGGATACTGGCATCGGGAGATGCGGAAAACGCTTCGGCGTCTCCGGATGGCGATACAGTGCATGGAAAAGGTTTTCCGGCAAAGGAAAACGGATACCGCCCCAGGGCCGTCGCGGTCTTTCTGGTCTGTCTCCATCATTTCGTGGGGACGGATATCGGCTATGTCTACCGCACCCTGGAGGAGCGGTTCCCCGACATTGATTTCATGCGCTGCTGGATGGATCCGGTCATGAGAAGGAGCGGTCTTACTCCGGAGCAGAAGCTGAAAGAATCCATGTTACGCCCGATCCGCTCTCTTCCGGTCAACCGGAAACTGGTCTGCGATCTGGGCGACAACCAGCCTCTGGACAAAGACAGTGAGCTTTTCAGGGTTATTGAAAAAGCAGGATTTACCCTCTTTGAGCTCCATGACTGTAAAACCTATGACGACTATCTGGAGATGGGTGCGGCCTCTCTTTTTATCACCAGGAGTCCCTCCGGCATCCATGGCGTCACACAGCTGGCAAAGCGGCTGGGGCGGCCTTTTCTCTACCTTCCTCCCGCATGCGGAGAAGAGGAGATCTGCAGGGAGCTGGATACACTCCGAAAACTGCTGGGAGACATTACTTCTGATTTCCAAAAGGGAGAGGTCTGCGGAGAAAAAGCTCAAGCCAAAGCGTGTCCGGTAAAAACGTCTCCGGCGGAAGCAAAAAAAGCGCTTGCCCATGCTCTGTCTGTGATCGGCAGTACAGAGGTGACTATTGACCACTTTTCGACCCCACGTCCGCTCAGTCTTGCCAGACTGCTTCTGGAAAGAGGCTTTAAAGTCACACGTGTTTATCTGGACGCGGTGACACCGGAGGAAGAGGCTGATTTTAAATGGCTGCAGGAGTATTTTCCTGATCTTATCCTCAACGCGACGGTCCATCCGAAAATGCGTGTCCTGCACAAAAGAGAAAGTATGGGACAAATGCTTGCCATCGGCCCCAAGGCGGCCTGGTTTGGCGGCACTTCTCATTTTGTAAATGTCGTTGAATGCGGAGGCCTCTGGGGATTTTCCGGGATCAGGAAACTGGCATCGCAGATGGAGGATGCTTTTTTACATGAAAAGGACACCAGGAGCATCGTACCGAAGAAAGGATTTGGCTGTACCTGTGTGTTTTAGAGAACGACAGCTCTCTTCCGACATTCAATATTACATATTATTATCAATGCATTCTCGTGACTTTAGAGCTGTTTGTGGTCGGCTTTGTGTGAGGTGTCATTTATGAGGCAGGTTTTTCAGAAAATTCCGGTATACACGGGGGATGTTTCCGGCGTCTGCAGTGCCCTCTATGAGCTGGGCGGGATGGTAGTCATGCACGACCCGTCGGGCTGCAATTCGACATATAATACGCATGATGAGATCCGCTGGTATGACCGGGACAGTCTGATCTTTCTTTCGGGTCTGGATGAGATGGATGCCATCATGGGAAATGACGACCGGCTGATCCATGATATCGTAGAGGCTGCAAAAATCTATACGCCCAAATTCATCGCGATCGTGAATTCTCCCATTCCCTATATTATCGGGGAGGATTTTGACGCGGTCTGCCGGGTGGTGGAGCAGAAGACAGGGATCCCGGCTTTCTATGTCTCGACAAACGGGATGCACGATTATGTGCGAGGAGCGGGGCTGGCTTTTCTGCGTGTCGCGGAGCTTTTTACCGGCAGGAACAAGGCATGTATAGATAATTTTTTAAGCAAGGAGCAGATGACGGAAGTATACACTTCTGGTAAAATGATTGACAGAGAAGTACCCGGGGAAGGAAAAAAGCTTTCCGGTACGATCCGCTGTAATATCCTTGGCGTGACGCCTCTGGACTTTGCGGCGCCTTCGACTTTGGACAGCCTGTATAAAAAGTTAAGCGGTGCGGGTATGGAGGTCGTATCCTGCTGGGCCATGGGAAGACCGGACCGGGAAGAGGAACTGCTGGAGGGGATCCGCAGGAGCAGCGAGGCGGACGTCACCCTTCTTCTTTCATCCACTGGTCAAATGGCCGCCCGGTATTTGTGGGAAAAATTCGGCATCCCCTTCGTCGCAGGTGTCCCTTGTGCGGGAGTCGAGGAGGAATATTTCGATCAGATAAGAGAGGCTGTCCTGAAAGGAGAAAACAGATTTCCTTTTCGTGACAGGAGAAATATTTCAGAAGCGAAAAAGACCGGGTTCACAGAGCAGCAGCAGGTCTGCCTGATCGGAGAGCCGGTCATCATGACATCCCTTGCGGCATCCATAGAAAAGAGGACCGGCGCCTGCACACATGTTTACGGCGCGACAGAAGGGAGCGGTCTTTTTCTGGGAGCACAGGACGCGGCGCTCTTTGGTGAAGAGGAGCTTTGTGAGGCGCTTCAGGAAGTTGTTTTTTCAGGGAAAGAAGCACTTGCTCAAGTGGTACCAGCTTCCAGGGACGCCGGCCACGGAGCAAAGGGTTCTGTTTCAGAATCTAAGGAAGCCGCGGAGGGCGGTCTGTCAGGGAACGTGAAGGTTGTGGCGGATCCCTGTTACGAAAATATCCTTCCAGAGGGCTGTGAGCTGGTTCGTCTTCCGCATCTTGCTTTTTCCGGAAGAATATTCCTTGGCGACATGCTGGATCTGGCGGGCGGAACGGAGGCTTATTTCGCACTCTGCGGATTATGAGTGTAAAAGGTTTGGCGCTGTCCGGAAACTTTGGCTGCTATTTGGGATCAGCAGGGATTTGAATCGTCCGGGTTTTTTTGAATTGGGAGAGTGTAATGAGATTTGTAACCTTTAAGAGAATTTTTAACGAAGATCCCGTTCCGGAACAGATCAATCCGGTTCTGGAATATGGTCTTCCTGTCGCGGCTGAGCCGGGTGTTGTGTACAGGGCAGGAAGCGATGATTTTGGATCCGGCAGTGTCGGGGATGAGATGGATGGAGACGATCCGGCTTTTCCCTTTTTCATGCAGTCCATGGAAGAAGTGGGGCTTATGTCCCGTGACGGCAGCTGCCTGCTTCCTCTGGCGGTGACGGGCTATTCCTTCCCTGACATGAATGCGCTGATTTCCGAGTCTTCGCCGCAGATGATGGACGACCTTAAGAGGTATGCATGTATTCTGGAGAAGGAAGCTGAAAACCAAAAATATAAAGATTCAGAGGCCGGCTTCAGAAAAAATGAGTCAGCCGGCTGTGGGTCCAAATGGCCACAGGACATGGTGCAGGCTGTTGCGGAAGGAATCCTTCTTGTGGGTGAAGATGCTCTCCTTCTTTCTCCGATTCCGGTTCCTCTTCAGGATGTCATATGTCTGGGGCTTAATTACACGGAGCATGCCGAGGAGGCGGCTGCTTTTTCAAGTGAATCCTTCATTTCAAAGGACCGCTATCCGGTGTATTTTTCAAAAAGGGTATTCCATTCGCCCGGAGACGGTGATCCGGTGCCGGCATATGAAGGTATTGTGGATTCACTGGACTACGAAGCGGAACTTGCGGTCATTATCGGAAGAGACGTAAAAGGAGCTTCGCCAAAGGATGTGCCGGGCTGCATTTTCGGCTACACGATCCTGAATGATTTTTCGGCGAGAAATCTCCAGACCCGCCATACCCAGTGGTATCTTGGAAAGAGTCTGGACGGCTATACGCCCATGGGACCCTGCATCGTGACGGCGGATGAGTTTTCTTTCCCGCCGGCGCTCGCGATTCGCAGTACTGTGAACGGGGAGCTTCGCCAGAACAGTTCAACAGACATGCTGATCTTTGGAATCGACAGGATCGTATCAGAGCTGAGCGCTGCAATGACGCTGAGGGCCGGAACCATCATTTCGACGGGTACTCCAAAGGGAGTGGGAATGGGTTTTCATCCGCCGAAATTCCTGAAAAAGGGTGATGTGGTATCCTGCAGCATCGAGGGAATCGGTACACTGACGAATGTGATCTCATAGAGAGCTGCGGCCAGGACTGCTGCAGTATCGGGGGAATCGGTACACTGACGAATGTGATCTCATAGGCAGCTGTGTTCCGGCAGGAGGTAATAGTATAATGAATACGGGAATCAGAATTGACCGGATCGAAGCAGTGCGTGATCGTGTAAGTATTATTCTGGAACAGGTGCCGGATGGATCTATGCGGGCGGACGGCTATGTGCATATTTTCGGGGTCGCCCAGTCCTGTGCCATGATCGCCCTTAGGAGGGGAGAAAATGTCGAGTTATCCGTAATTGCAGGATATCTGCATGATATCGCCACCTATTCGACCGGGATCAGTCAGGAACATGCCCGCCGCGGCTCTGAGATGGCACGGCAGATCCTGAGAAGCATGGATTTGTTTTCAAAAGAGGAGACGGATAAGATCTGTACGGCAATCCTTCTACATAGTGATAAGAGGACGGTTCACGGCGCTCTGGACGAGGTGTTAAAGGATGCGGACGTGATGCAGCACTGCATGTTCGATCCGGGATATGTCTCTAAGAAAGAGAAGGAACGCTTTGAGAAGCTGTGCAGGGAGTTTGGTCTTGGAAGTTTATAACCCATGCCGCACGTTAAAGCTGCGTCCCCCATTTATTGAGGATCGCAAAACGCTTAAACCTGCATTTGGAATATGTTTTGATTGAAGACGGAATATATTTCAGAATGGAGAGGATATATGAAAAAGCCAAAAAAAAGGAAAAAAGAATCTGCTTTTGAAAAAAGCCTGAAAAGGAAAAAGAGGCTTCTTTATTTCGTGCTTTTGCTTACATTTTTCTTTTTGAGCAAATATTCGATAAGTACTCTTTCTAAAAATAAAGATGAGCAGATCAAACCGGAAATAGACCGTGCTGTCCTTCAGATATCGGGATTCATGCCTCAGCTTCAGAGCAATGAAAAGGCACTTCGCGATACATATATTATGATGGAAAAAAGCAGGAAGGCAGCAGCCCGGATAGATGAGTCAGCGGTGGAGACGGCTTCAGATGATCAAATAGACGTCGAGGAACTCATAGACGGGACGCTTTCGTGGATCCAGCGCGTGACCAAGTTCAAGGTGGGACGTGATGGTACCGTTATGGTGGTCTCAAAGGAAGACGGCACGATCCTGGCCCATCCCGAAGAAGAGTATGTCGGGAAAACAATCTCGGCACTGACTGAAGACAGCCAGGCGGACTTTATTGGAACCTTTGAAATACCTGAGCTGGACGGAATACGGGTCAACCAGGATGGTTCAATTGATAATTTACCTCTTGGACTTATTGTTCCTAACCTGGAAGAAGTAGTCCAGGATTTCACTTTTGATCAAGTGCTTGAAAATTTGCTGAAGAATTACCTTTACGGCACGGTGATCTCCTATAAGGACGTATACATTATCTGCGGGATCCCGCTTATGGAGTATATAGAGGACTGCCTGCTCCTGGGAGTCTATGTGAGCTTCATCATCATTGTCATACTCTGGGTTTTTGTAAAGTATATTTTATTTCTTCTGGAAGCGCGCAGAGAGGGCAGACGGGCTCTTTTCTCCAGACTCCTCACTGTTACGGCGCTTGTCTGTGCAGTGATTTTTTTGACAGTCTGGTATATACAGGTGATCGTTTTTGTTACCAAAGATATAAAAACGATGGATCAGCATGCGAATGTTGCACTGGAAACCCTGAATACATATAAGGAACAGAGGCAGTGGATAAACGAATGGCTTGACGGGCAGTACCTTGAGCAGTGCAGGATCGCGGCTGATTATGTAAAAAAGAATGAAGGCAGACTGACAAGGAAATCTCTGCAGAAGCTTTCAGAAGTGCTCTGCATAAAGCATATCTATGTTTTTGATAAAGAGGGAAAGGTAATCGTCACCAATTCGCCCTATGATCACTTTGTGATAAGCGGCAGTGAAAACGATCAGTCCTTTACCTTCAGGCCCATGCTTGAGGGAGCGGAATATCTGATCCAGGAGCCGTCAAGGGACGATGTGACAGGCGAGTATACTCAGTTTATTGCTGTGGGCCTTCGTGACTCGCAGGATTTATATAATGGATTTGTTCAGATAGCCATTGACCCGGAACTGAGAGATAATCTGATCAAGCCCCTGAGTATCGATACGGTGCTGAGAAATCTGGTCATAGGCCTGCCGAAATATGCAGTTGCGATCAATAAATCTGATATGACGATCGCAGCTACCACCGGTTTGGGATTTGTAGGGCAGCCGATTTCGAAGATCGGTATTTCGGAAGAGAACCTGCAGAATAATTTTAACGGATTTCTCCACATCGATGGGACAGGCTATTACGCCGGCGCCGCGGAGACAAGTGACCTGTTCCTGGTACCGATCGTTCCGATGACGCGCAATACCGGTACCCTGGGTATAGCTGCAGGGCCCACCTTCATTTCCGGCGTAGTGATGGTCCTGTTGTCACTTCTGTCTATGATCGGGTACAGCAGAAAAAGTGAAAATGAAGTTCTTCTGCAGGATAATGCTGATTACTTAAAAAGCGCTGAAGCAGAAAGAAGAACGGGCACCGGTGGGGAAAATCCCGGTAAAGATCCCGTTCAGCCGGGCAGCAGGGAGACGGATGCAGGCGCGGACACGGGCGGTATGACAAAAGATGAAGATGACGAAGATAACGACTTAAAAGAAGAAGTTGAGGATGCTGCGGGAATGGTCGCTGTTTCAAGGCTGTCAAGGTTTTTGAAAGCGCAGGAAAAGGTAAATTATAATGAAAGGTGGCGGATGAACAATATTCCCGTCTCAAAACAGACACCTGAACAGAAGGTGGGGACGATCATATACCGCCTTATTCTGATAATCTGTCTTACTATCATCGTCCCGCAGCTTTATCATGCCTTATACGGAGAAACAATGGACAACCGCTTAATCGGCCTGTCCTATGTGATTGCGGGTAACTGGGAAAAGGGCTTTAATATTTTCTCCTTTTCTTCACTGTTCTTTCTGCTCTGCGAGATGTACGTTTTCGTCGTTTTGATGAACCAGTTCCTTTACAGGCTCGGGAAAGTTACGGACATGAGGACGGAAACGATCTGTCTCCTTATAAAAAATTCTCTGAAATATATCTGTGTGGTCATATTCGTATTCTACGGATTATCTAAGTTTGGGGTGAAGACGAACACACTATGGACATCTGCGGGTATCTTTTCGGTGGTAATCGGCTTTGGCGCCAAGGATCTGATGAATGACCTGATATCCGGATTCTTCATTATCTTTGAGGGAACCTTTAAGGTTGGGGATTATATTACAGTCGGATCCTGGAACGGCATTGTCCAGGAGATCGGCCTGAGAACCACGAGAGTGGGGTTTTTCGGTGATACAAAAATAATCAATAATTCATCTATCAAGGAGGTCGTAAATGCTGATGGCAAGGTGGTGATCCTGCCCATGTTCATCCCGGTTTCATATGATCAGGATCTTACCATGATCGAAGCAGTTCTGTCAGAAGAGCTTCCAAAGATGATGGATACAGTACCGGGACTTCTTGAGCCGCCGAAATATCAGAAGATCGATTCCTTCCAGGACAGCTCCATCATGCTCCGCATCCAGCTGACGATAGACAGGAAGGAAAAGATGAACGCGAAGAGGTCATTTAACCGTGAGATCAAACTCATGTTTGACAGGCGCGGTATCGAGATTCCTTTCTCTCAGATCGTTGTTCACTATGCACAGGATGGAAACGGACCGCAGACGTGAACTGTCTGTCAGACAAAGTGATGATAAAACCCGATGTACATAGAAGATAAATAAAAGCGAGGTTGGTTTTGGAAGACTCCAAACCAGCCTCGTCTGTTGTTTTTACTCTTTTACCGCCAGCGAAAGACTCTTGTTTCATAAGGGCGGAGGATCCCTGGCAGGCCGTTCCCGGCGTAATTGCACAAGAGCAGGTCCGCGTCCTTTTCAGTAAAGCCTCCGGGAAGCCTGTACCTTTTGTTTTTGTCTGAAAAGGAACAGATGACAAGGATTCTCTCTTTTTTCAGGCAGCGCTCATAGAGATAGATGGTCCGGCTGAATTTGTTGTATTCCCGGTAGGATCCCCGAAGCAGGGTCCTGCTGTTTTTCCTCAGTGCCAGGCAGCGCCGGTAAAAATTCAGAATGCTGTCCGGGTCCTTTTCCTCCGCTTCCACATTTATTTCAGGATAATTCGGATTGACATAGAACCACGGCTTTGCTGTGGAAAAACCGGCGTTCTCCGAGCTGTTCCACTGCATGGGGGTGCGGGATGAGTCCCTGGAGGAAACATGGATCCGGTGGATCCTTTTTGCCTGAGGTTCGTGCTTATGGAAATGGTGGTAGGCATAGATCGAAGCCACATCCAGGTACTGGTCGATGGAGCTTAGCCTGATATTGGTCATGCCGATCTCCTGGCCCTGATAAATAAAAGGAGTACCCTGCTGGAACAAAAAGCAGGCCGCCAGCATCGTGCCGGATTCGCGCCAGTATTTCTCGCTCCCGTAGCGGCTGATCACTCTGGGGTGATCGTGGTTTTCCAGATAAAGGGCATTCCACGCTTTCCCCTCCAGGGCATACTGCCATCTGGAAAAGGCGCGTTTAAGTTTGGTCAGCCGGAATTTATGGTGGACGTATTCAGTAAGAAAGCAGTCGGCCATCATGACATCGAACTGGATCATCATGTCCAGAACCCGGTCCTTCCCGGTCAGATAGCCCAGGGCAGTCTTTACGGGAGTCATGGGAGCTTCGCCGATCTGGACGGCGCCGTATTCCCTGGCAACATCCCGGAATTCCCTGAGATAGGTCATAAGGTTAGGACCGTCTTTATAATAGGGAAGTCCGTTGATGGCGGGCAGAAAAGGAATGCCGTCCGGCAGGCGGGGATGCTTTGATATAAAGGTGATCACATCCTCTCGAAAGCCGTCCACTCCCATATCCAGCCAGAAGCGCATGATGCTTTTGACTTCCTCCCGCACCCGGGGATTGTCCATGTTCAGATCCGGCTGTTTTTTGGCAAAGACATGCAGGTAATACTGCTCACGCTGTTCATCGTATTCCCAGGCAAGTCCCTCAAACTGGCTGAACCAGTTGTTGGGAGGGCTCTTTCTTTGGCGCTTCCATTTGGGATCTCTCCAGATGTAATAGTCACTGTAGGGGTTGTCCCTGCCTTTACGGCTCTCCTGAAACCATGGATGCTCATCGGAGGTGTGATTTATAACCAGATCGAGAAGGACCTTCAGGCCAAGGCTGTGGGCCTTTTCGAGCACCCTCCGAAACTGGGCCAGATCTCCGTAATCCGGATGGATGCTCTTGTAATCGGATATATCATAGCCATAGTCTGCATTGGGAGACGGATAGATGGGGCTGAACCATATGCCGTCCACTCCCAGTGACCGGATATAATCCAGCTTGTCGTAAACACCGTAAAGATCCCCGATCCCGTCCCCGTTCCCGTCGCAAAAGCTCCGTATCCAGATCTGATAGAGGGACATACTGCGAAAATCATATTGTTTCATTGTGGTCGACCTCATTAGTCTTATGCCGCAGTGTTACTGTTTGAGATCCTCTGTTATCTTCTCCCAGAAGCGCTCCATGTTTTCTCCGGCCTCCTGGATATTTTCCATCATGCCGACGGCAGTTTCTCTGAAGTCATCGAAGAGATCCCTGCGGATCCGCCTGTACTGCTCCTGCTTTTCCATGTTCCGGGCAGTCATGGTGACCAGATAATCGGCGGGCAGTTTTTTTCTGTGGGGCAAAAGGCCCATCTTCTTTTCCTCCAGGACAAAGCGATAGCGTCTGTAGGCTTCCGACACGCAGTCCTGCCAGGAAAGGTAGATCTCATCCATGGCATGCTGTCCGACTTCATGCAGGTGGTCCGGATCCTTGCAGGCTTTTTTGAGCAGCTCTGCCATGGACTGGGGGGTTTCCTCTATGATAAAGCCGTTTCGTCCGTCGGAGATGCCTTCCGCGGCGCAGGAGCCTTTGATCAGGACGCTGGCGAGCCCGCAGGCCGCAGCCTCGCGCACGACCAGGCCGTTTGTATCGAAGGTGGAAGGAAACAGGAAGAGGTCAGCCCTGGTATTCCATGCCCTGAGCATTTCCCGGTCATAGATGGGGCCGGTGAAAATACATTTGTCCTTCCCCGCGCCGCCGCCCATAAGGCCCAGTCCGGCGGCTCTTTGCTCCAGAAGCTCTTTGTCCGGCCCTTTCCCGATAAAGACCATGCGGAAGTCCTGACCTGAATCGGCAAGGATCTTCAGGGCATCCAGAATGAGAGGAAGGCCTTTATAAGTCATCATGCGCCCTACGAACAGAAGGACCGGGATCCCGGGGGGAAGGTCGTAATCCTTTGTGGCCTGATGGACAGCGGCCTGATCCACACGGCCCTTTTCGAAGTCCACTCCGTTGTTCATGACCCGGTATTTCCCCGAAAAGCCCAGGGCCTTCAGGCTCTCACCCGCCCCCCGGCTCACAACCCAGACGTCGTCGCAGGCTTCGATGTTGCTCACCATTGCTCGGACGGCTTCCCTGGCGGCGGGTTTGAATTTTACGGCCCTCTCAATATCAATATCGTATTTTGTGTGATAGGTAAAAATGATCGGCGCGCCGGATGCCTCCCTCAGGAGGCGGGCGATGACGGTTGCGGAGGCGGGGCAGTGGGAGTGGATGATATCCGGTTTGAAGTCTGCAAGCTCTGCAACTGCCGAAGACGTAAAGGGGTTCCCGGTCCGGTACCCGTTGGTCACTGAGGTAGTATCAAAGCTCTGATAAGGCACCACTTTGTAGGGGTAGGCCTGGTAGTCCGCATTGGGATATCTGGGCGTTCCCACTATTACCTGTGCCTTGTGATCACGGATCAGATAATCGGCATAATTCATCATTACATTCACGACCCCGTCGATGACGGGCGCGAAGGAATCGTTCAGAAGACAGATATTCATTTTTTTCTCCTGCTTAAAAAACAAAAATACGGATAGAAAGGTATGCAGACCATCAGCAGGGCTGATTCGGCACGGCCGCATAAAAAATTGCTTTTCAGACTCCCGGCCGGGCGTGAACAATAGCTAATATTTTATCACAGATATGGGCGGACTGATATAAAGTGTTGGCATAATAGTTTATTAAAATGTATAATGGTTGCTGTTCACGGCGCCGCCGGAACAAAAAAAACTATGACCAGGATAAAAGGGAGAAACAGGCATACTCAGGAGGCAGTTATGAGTCTGAATGACGCTCCTTCGGGAGAAAGGTTACATATAGGATTTTTCGGCAGGAGAAATGCAGGGAAGTCAAGCATTGTCAATAAGGTGACAGGGCAGTCCCTGGCTGTCGTTTCTCCTGTCGAGGGGACGACGACAGATCCGGTGCGTAAGGCTATGGAGCTTCTTCCCCTGGGACCGGTCGTCATCATTGATACACCCGGCTTCGATGACGAAGGTGAGCTGGGGGAGCTGCGTGTCCGCAAAACAAGGCAGATACTGGGAGAAACGGATCTGGCTGTACTGGTAGTAGACGGAAAAAGGGGACTGTGCGGGTGCGACAGGGAGCTCCTCGCCCTTTTCAGGGAAAAGGAGATCCCCTGTGTGATTGCCTGGAATAAAAGCGACCTGATCCCGCGTGAAGCCGGAATGGACTCCCGCGGCCTGTCCGGTCGTGACGGGACAGGCCGGTTTCAGAGCTCAGCCGGTTTTTCGGCGGACAGAAAAAATGCGGTGGAGCCTGTTACGATCCCGACAGGCTCGATGGATAAGCAGACTGTTGCGGAGCCTGTCATGATTCCGACCAGCGCAGTGACCGGACAGGGAGTGCATGAGCTCAAGGAAGCGATCGGTGAAATATACACCGCCCTGCAGAAGAGGCGGGGAGCAGAGCCAAGGCTCGTTTCGGATCTGCTCCGCCCCGGCGATCAGGTGGTCCTTGTGATCCCTGTTGACAAGTCGGCGCCGAAGGGGCGTCTGATCCTGCCCCAGCAGCAGGTGATCCGGGACATTCTGGACGCAGGGTGTACAGCGCTCTGCACACAGGAGGACCGGGTGCGGCAGGTCATAGAGGGACTTGTCACACCTCCCGCCATGGTCATTACGGACAGCCAGGTTTTTGGCAGGGTCTGTAAGGACGTACCTGAGGATATTCCCCTGACATCCTTCTCGATACTTATGGCCAGATACAAGGGGTTCCTCTCGCCTGCAGTCTCCGGGGCGGAAAGGATCGACATCCTCAAAGACGGAGATCTGGTGCTCATTGCCGAAGGCTGTACCCACCACCGTCAGTGCGAGGATATAGGGACAGTCAAGCTTCCGCGCTGGCTCAGGGAACGGACCGGAAAACAGATCAGGATAGAAACCTCTTCCGGGAACAGCTTCCCGGAGGATCTGTCGCAGTATGCCCTTGTAATACACTGCGGAGGCTGCATGCTGAACGGGCGCGAGATGAAGACCAGGATCTTTCGGGCTGTTTCGCAGGGAGTGCCGGTGACCAATTACGGGACAGCCATCGCGCATATGAACGGGATCCTGCGCCGCAGCATCGCGATGCTGCCGGACGTCTGACCGGCAGGAAGGCTTCCGCCAGGATCGGAAACAGATGTTTGCCGAATCTGAACAGGATTTACAAAAAATATCTACCGCACCGTAAAGATGATCCGCCCGGCACTTCTGTCAGCCGGCCTGTATTCGGCTTCGACGACCAGGGCTTTGTCGGGCACCTCGAATGTCACCGTGCCCTTTGTCCTGCGTCCGGGATCGAGATCTGCTGACAGGTAATCGTCCCGGAAGTAAGCAGCCCGGCAGGCGGCGCCGTCAGCATAGCAGGAAAAATCATAGGCGCTCACCGGCAGCTCCAGGTCGGATTCTTCGGATCCGGGAAGCTGGATGTTTGTGATCTCAAAGGAGAGAGTATACCAGGTGCAGCCCTGCGCGGGATTAAGATATTCACTGCCCGAATCATCGGCTTCACAGGAAAGGAACGTCAGGCGTTCCTTTTTTGTTTCCGCGCTGCCACCGACATCACAGGCGCCCTGTTTGCGCCCGGTAAGAACGGGAGGTTCGTATCCGGAATCCTGATCGCCCTCATAGAGGAAGCGTACTTTTCCTGACGGAGGAAGAGCATCTCTGTCAATGTATTTGGGCCGGTATTCGATTTCGATGTTTTTTGCGTCCTCTGCCACCTGAAAATAAAGATCCCCTGTCGTTATGCGCCCGCAGGGAAGATAGGATGCCAGGTCATTTACGCCGCCGTAATAGCCTGCCGCCTCGTAGCCGTCAGCATAACAGGCGAAGCTGAAGAGGGGGATGGAAAGCTCTTTGTCGGAAGAAGTATTTTCAAAACAGAACCTCAGGAAAATATACCTGTATCCGGTCTCGGGAGGCTGGTATTCGTTTTCTTCTTCGTAGATGCCGCCTGCCATATACGTGATGCGAAGGTCCCCGTCAGAAAGGACATCCCCGACATGCAGATTTTCAGGAACGGTTTCAGGAGCCTTTTTGGGGGAGTTTTTTTCTTCAGGGAGGTTTTTGCCATTCTCCTGATCCACCCCGCCGGATCCCCGGGACAAAAGGCCTCCGCTTTCGGGCTCCCTGCCGGAGCTTTCCTCCAAAGATCCGGGATCCTGCTTCTGACCGCTGTCCGCAGCAGTTTTTCCTGAAACATCCCGGCTCCCGCTCTGCCCGCTTTTGCCGCAGCCTGTCCATATCAGTGCCGCCGCAAGCAGAACGGCCAGGACCGGTAATAACACTGTCTTTTTTATATCGTTCATTTTACCCTCCATTTTGAAACAAAACAATAATAGCGTATAAACAGATTTGCTGTTGATTATATCACATACAAAACCATAAAAACAGTATTTTCTGCAGATTTTGTGAAAAAAATACCGTGAAATGCGAAATGGGAAATAAAAAATTCCCGGTCTGAAATACGGTGAGAGGCTATATTCGCTTTTCGACACATTTTAACCGAAAAACTATGTATTTTTCTCTTTTCATTTGGAATGATATGAGTTAGTATTTATAAAGCGCTTAAAATACTTTTTAAGCAGGACAGATACATTTTATATAAGGTGCGGTAACGGATTATCAGGGTGGCAAGGCCCTTGTCTCACCGTGAGGAGGTAAGAAATGAGCAGACTTGGCAGGCTTTTGTTGGGAAGTACGATCCTTGGCGTTGCAGCGGCGACGGTCTATTATTATCTGGAAGAGAAGTCATTGGAGTCCGAGGCTTTAGAAGATGACGATGATCTTTTTGACGATGATGACGATAAGGATGAGGTAGAAGAGGCAAAGGACGAAGACAGCGAAGTAAAGAAGGAAGAAGAGTCTTCGGAAGAAGCCCCTGCGGAAGATACCAGAAAAGCTGATGTGGAAGAGGCTGCGGCGAAGGTGATGGCAGCGGCTTCCAGAACCTATACCACGATTAAGAATGGCTCCGAGGAAGCTTATACCAGGATCAAGGAAGCAATCGGACCCAAGGGAGAGACAGTCCTCGAGGTCGTAGGTGAGACTGCGGGAAAGGTCAAGGATGTTTTCGCGGACGGAGCTGTGAAGATCAAGGAAGCTCTTTCCGAGCCGGAAGAGGATATCTTCGCTGAAGCAGAGGAAGGGGAAGAAGGCCTGGACGAAGCTGAGGCCAGGGCAGTCGATGAAGCGGTCACGGAAGAACTGGCTGAGGATGCAGCTGATGAGGCTCCTGCAGAAGCTCCTGTGGAAGAAGCCGCTGCTGAAATAAAAGAAGAGGCAGCAGAAGCTGTTGAAGAGGCAGCAGAAGCAGTGAAAGAAGAAGCAGCTGATATTGTCGAAAAGGCGGAGGAAGTAAAGGAAGCTGCTGAGGAAGTGAAAGAGGAAGCGGCTAAAAAGACAGAAGAAGCTGCTGAGGAAGCAAAAGAAGCGGTTTCTGAGATCGCGGAGAAGTTTGAGCAGACTCCCGACAAGGTGGAAGAGCTTTTCAGCTGATGGCACAGGAAAAGCGCTGCCGGGCTTGAGAAGTCCGGTATGTGGAGCCTGGTAATTCCTGAAATTACAGAAATTGAAGATATGTAAAAGAAAGGCTGCGGATCATGTGATCCGCAGCCTTTCTTGTTTATATTTATCTGCGCTGGTTCATGGGGATGTATTCCAGTGTCTCCCCGACGTATTTCGTGGCGGGGCGCATGATGCGGCCGTCGTATAGCTTGTTCTCCAGATTATGGGCCACCCAGCCCGCGATGCGCGCGGTGGCAAACAGAGGCGTATAGAGCTCCTCCGGGATTCCGAGCATGCTGTAGGCGAAGCCAGAGTAGAGGTCGACGTTGGAGCAGATGGTCCTTCCCTTGCGTTCCATGACGACTTCCTTCGCGGTGTCTTCAAAGAGCCTGTAGAAGGAAAATTTATACATGCAGCCTAACTCCTCCGCGAGGTTTCTGCACAGCTTTCTGAGGAGCTCCGCGCGGGGATCGCTGATGGTGTAGACCGCATGACCGAAGCCGTACAGAAGTCCGCTGTGGTCGAAATAGTCTCTGTCCAGGATGCGGTTTATAATCGAGCGCAGCTTGTCCTTGTCTGACGTGTAATCCATGTCTGCTATGATCTGGCGCATCATCCGTGCCACAAAGATGTTAGCGCCGCCGTGCTTGGGCCCTTTGAGGGAGCCGATGGAGGCGCTCAGGGCTGAGTAGAGGTCGGTGCCGGTGGATCCGACCACAACGTTTGTGAAGGTCGAGTTGTTACCGCCGCCGTGATCCGCATGAATGAGGAGGATCGCATCGAGAAGATTCGCCTCGTGTGCGGTGAATTTTCCGTCCGGGCGGAGCATATACAGAATGTTTTCCGCAATGGAGTAGTCCCGTCTGGGGTAGTGGATGATCAGTGAGCTCCGGTCAAAGGAATGGACTTTTGTATAGTAGGCATAGCACCCAAGAGCCGGGAATTTTGCGATAAGATTGATCCCTTTGATCAGGTTCTGATAGACATCCGTCTCATCAGGCGATTCGTCATAATTATAGAGTGACAGGACTGCGGACTGGAGCCTGTTCATGAGGTTGCGCGCTGGCTTTAAAAGCAGCTCGTTAGCCAGGAAAGATTCCGGAAGGTCATAGCGCATGGAGAGACTGGTCTTGAAGTTCTCAAATTCCTCCTTATCCGGGAGATATCCGAACAGGAGAAGGAAGCAGGTCTCCTCAAAACCATAATTTTTCTGACGGTTCATAAGAAGGTCGCGGATCGAATACCCCCTGTAGAACAGATCTCCTTCGCAGGGAATGACATTTCCCTTCTCATCAGTCGTATAGCCCACGACGTCCGCGATCCGGGTCAGACCGATCCTCACACCGGTCCCGTCTTCGTTACGCAGACCTTTTTTCACATTATATTCAGAAAACAAATTGTTAGGGATGTCCGTGAAATTTGATGAACGTCCAAAATAGCGCGCCAGTATGCTGTCATCGTTGAAACGGGCAGGATTTGTTACAGCCAAATTTGTCCCCTCCTTTCGCGATGGAAAAACAGTCTTTTCTTCAAAACCGCAGGGAAGAAAAGCCATCATCTTTGGTTTTGAGGAAAATCTGTTGAAGCTGACAGTTACATATTGTATACAATAAAGCATTTAATTTGTCTATTATACCATGAAGAATCAATATGTCCATAAATTTTTATTATATGTTTTTGGGAAAATGCCTGGGATTTTGTCACGTTTGTGAACGCTTTGCGGTGTAAAACAAAAATGACAATACTGTCAGGCTGTGACGGATGAGGTGTCAGATCATGGCCTGGCAGGGAAGGCGTCCTCAGCATTGGGGGAAAGCTGGACGCGACGCAGGGAACGATCTCTGCGGCGGGTGACGTTGACGTGAACGCGGGCGGAACTCTCATCACGGCGGCGCCGCTTCCCCAGACGGCCGAGATGAACATTAACGCGGGCGGCGAGCTCACCGTCGGAAACAGCGACGGCGGCGTCCATTCCGGCTCGAAGACGAAGTATTCTTATTATAAAGGAAAGGCTTCACAGAGCGCCCCCGCCGCCCCTGTCATTACGGGAATCGGCGGTACGAGCCTGAAGGTAAAAGCCGTCTCCGGGCAGCAGTACAGCATCGACGGACCTTCATTGCTAAGGCAGATCTCACCCTTCTTAACAGCAAAAAACAGGCTCTGTCTGCAAACCATGCCGCGACGCTCCGCTTCGCTTCTTCGGACAAGAGTGTGGCAACCGCAGACGCAAAGGGAAAGGTTAAAGCGGTTGCGAAGGGTACCTGCGTCATCCAGGTGACCGCCCAGAACGGCATTACGAAGAAGCTCATCGTGCAGGTGAAATAAAGCCTGGCGTTTTGCGCCGGCAGGAAGCAGAACGCTGATAACAAAGAGAGCTATTTCACGATGAAAAAATCAAGGCAGTCCGTTTCCGAAACGGACTGCCTTTTTCTAAATAAAAACTAATGATAGTGAAAAACTCATTGTTGACAGGCGGCAAGGCCAGCAGTTCACGGTGACCTGACAAAGCATTATTTCCACTTGAGAGTAGAAACCATACCGAAAGCGTAATCATATTCATTTGAATAACGCGACTGGCACTGTATCCGGATATAATAAGTACCCTTAGGCTGGGCAGACTTAGTGCAATACGAGAGGTCAGAGCCGTTTTTTTCTGTTTCGAGCCGGCGAAGCTTTGTGTTGAAAATCTGGATCGAATATGCGTTATCACTGGTGTTGGACCAGTACGAGATTTTTTTCTTCGATGAAGTGGTGATCTTGTACCATCTGGTGAAATTGGTCCTGGGAGTAAATACATTATAAGCTGTAGCATTTGCTTTAAGTTTTTTGGCCTTTGCGGAACAGTAATTTGTCGGAACGGGATCAGCAGTAAAGGTATACCTGCATTTTCCGGTCCAGACATACAGATAGTAGGTTCCTTTTTCAACTGCGACCATTTTACTGTCGGAATTGTAGCGGACGCCTATCCAGCTTCCCTTTTTGGTATTTTTCGTCATGTCGGAAACAGTATCGTAAAGGTAAACACTTCCGTCGCCGGAAAAAGAAAAGTTGAGCCTTCCGGGCTTGGCAACGGAAACCTTGTAGTAGGTGTAATGAATCCCGGTATCATAATTGTATTTGTAGCTTGCATTCGCCCACTTGCCTGCTTTCAGAGACTTGATCCGGTAATTTACTGTCGCAGCAGGAACGGACATCGGAAGCAGGAGCATGAGCAGCATGACGAGAACGAGAACTGCGGAGACTGAACGTTTTGTATTTTTGTTTTTCATAATTCCCTCCTTATCATTTTCAGGTAAAAAACTCAGTATTTTCAGTATAGACATATTTGGCTAAGTTGTAAAGTGGATGCTGGTTTTGGTGTCTGGCAGATGTTGTCTGTGGTTACTGATGCATTAACCAGGGGCTTACATTGGTCATTACATCCTTTACTTGCGCAGGTGTTTTGATTATAATAAGCCTGTTTCATCTGGTTAAAGGATTAATCTATACTATAAAATAGACTGTTTTTTTAGACTTTATTTAAATATCCTGGAGACTGAGATTTGATAAGGTGCGGCGCAGGGGCCGGGAGGGTTCCTGCTCAGAAGGTTTTAAGAAAAGGGAAATTATAGAAATGACATGCAAAAGCTTTTCCGGCATGGTTCCGGCTTTTTTAAATGATATGCTGGACAATCAATCCCTTAAAGAGTTTCTCGAACATCACCGCAGCTGTGAAGCATGCCGTGAAGAGCTGGAGATACAGTATCTTGTAGAAAAAGCGTTTAATCAGATGGATGTGGGTGAAGAGATCAATCTATCCAGGGATCTGCCTGCTTATATCAAGAAAGAGGCTCACAGGCTTCGTGTCCGGGAAAGACTTCGCATCACCGCCATCGCGATGGAAATAGCAGCTGTGACAGCCGCTGCGGTGACGGTATTCTGGTTTTTTGCGTGAGCTTTTCCCGGCCGGAACACGGGGGATGGATCAGACAATAAGCAAAGACACATATCTTTGAAAGTATACGAAAGAGAATTTGAAAATGGGCAAAGATAAAAAGAAGGTTCTACTTGTTGACGGGCACAGCATCCTGAACCGTGCTTTCTACGGGATGCCGGATCTGACAAACGCAAAGGGCGTGCATACAGGCGCGGTATACGGATTTTTGAATATTCTGTTCAGTCAGCTCGATGAGCTAAAGCCTGATTATCTGACCGTCGCTTTCGATGTCCATGCGCCGACGTTCAGGCATGAGGCCTATGAAGCCTATAAGGGAACCAGGAAGGCCATGCCCGAGGAGCTTCGCGCTCAGGTTCCCCTGATCAAAAAAATGCTGGGCGCCATGGGAATCGAGATCTGCGAGAGGGCGGGTCTTGAAGCGGATGATATCCTGGGGACCCTGGCGAAAAAGGCGGAGAAAAAGGACATGGACGCTGTCATTTTGTCCGGAGACCGTGACCTTCTTCAGATCGCGACCGAACGGATCTGCGTCAGGATCCCGCGGACAAGGCAGGGCCAGACCGTGATCGACGATTTTTATGCCGCCCAGGTCCTTGAGAGCTACAAAGTGACCCCGAAGCAGTTCATTGACGTCAAAGCCCTGATGGGAGATGCGTCGGATAATATTCCCGG
>DEPS01000139.1:79925-95724 GCA_002358875.1 Lachnospiraceae bacterium UBA3386
TAGACGGGGTATATGAAAATCTGGACCAGATCAAAAAGCCCGCTCTCCACAAAAATCTCGCGGAAAATGAAGATAAGGCCCGAATGAGCCTCTTCCTTGCCACCATCAAAACGGACTGCGATGTGGAACTCGATGAGGAAAAGGCCGCCGCAGGTAATTATTATACAAAAGAAGCATTCGAGCTCTGCACCGAGCTTGGCTTTAAAAATTTTCTTCCCCGCTTTGACAGGTCTGTCACAGAGAATAAGAAGGATGAGTTCAGCTACTTGGTGGTCAGTGAAAAAGGCTCCCTTGCTGAGCTTAAAGAGCTCCTTTCCGAAAGGATATCCGGGGATGCGTCGGGCTCTGTCATAGGCGTGTGGCCGGTTTTTGACCGGGCCGGATACGGGATGAAGAAAAAAACAGTCCTGCTTGGCGCGGCAGTTTCCCTTGCGGCCGCAGATGAAAAGAAAAAGGCTGCAGAAGATCATAAAGATTCCGATGCAGAGCTTAAGAACCGGAGGACAGAAAACTGGTTTATCAGGGTTTCGGAGCGCGAAGATCCGTCGCCTGATGAGCCTGTCAGCGAAGACGCTCTTATCGCTTTTTTTAAGGAGATCAGGACTTCTGTTCTCAGAAACCATCCCCGTGATGGGTCATATGGCGGCCCCGCCCTGGCCGTTTTTGCCCAGAAGGATCAGATGCCCCTTTGGGGGTTTGACAGGGAAGCAGAATTCGGTACTGCAGTGCGGGCGGGGGATCATATGGGCGTATGCCTTGACGGGATCCTGGATCTTCTGGTCTGCTCTTATCTGGCAAATCCTCTCAAGAGTGATTATGAGATCGAGGACGTCGCGAACGAATACCTGGGAGTCTCCTTACAGAGCAGAAAACAGCTCTTTGGAAAGGACAATTGGGAGAAGTCCATGGCAAAGGACGAGGATGCTGTCATGTCCTATGCCTGTCTGGCGGCGCAGTCCCTGGCTCTGGCGGCTCCCCTTGTCGAAAATAAGCTGAAGGAACAACAGATGTGGGAGCTTTACGTCAAAGTCGAGCGCCCGCTCACCTATATTCTCTATGATATGGAGCGGATCGGCATCCGCATCCATCCTCAGGCACTGAAGGAATACAGTGAGAGCCTGGGAAGCCGGATCAGTGAGCTTGAACAGCAGATCTACGAGAAGACGGGAGAGGTATTCAATATCGCTTCCCCCAAGCAGCTGGGCGAGGTCCTTTTTGAAAAAATGCTCCTTCCAGGCGGGAAAAAGACTAAAACAGGCTTTTCGACTGCTGCGGATGTCCTTGAAAAGCTGGCGCCTGACTATCCGGTGGTGAGCGATATCCTTGAATACAGAGGTCTCACAAAGCTGCGCTCCACCTATGCGGACGGACTCATGGCCTATGTCGCGGATGATCTCAGGATCCACACGACGCTCAAGCAGACGATCACGGCGACAGGCCGGATCAGCTCCACAGACCCCAATCTGCAGAACATCCCTATGAAAACGGATCTGGGCAGACAGATCCGCAAGGCCTTTATCCCCCGCGAGGGCTTTTCCTTTACCGACGCGGACTATTCCCAGATCGAGCTGCGCATACTCGCTCACATGTCAGGCGACCAGGGGCTCATCGAGGCATATAAAGACAGCAAGGACATTCACCGTATCACGGCGTCAAAGGTATTCCATACTCCTTTCGAGGAGGTCACTCCCCTCCAGCGCCGCAACGCAAAGGCGGTAAATTTCGGAATCGTTTACGGGATCAGCTCCTTCGGCCTCTCCCAGGGCCTTTCGATTTCCAGGAAGGAAGCAGCGGAATATATCAAGGCGTATTTTAAGACATATCCCGGGATCAAGCGTTTCCTGGACGGGCTTGTAGCTTTCGCAAAGAAAAACGGCTATGCAAAGACCATGTACGGCCGCAGGCGCCCCGTTCCGGAGCTGGCTTCGAGCAATTTCATGCAGCGGTCCTTCGGGGAGCGAGTCGCAATGAATTCCCCGATTCAGGGCTCCGCCGCGGATATCATGAAGATCGCCATGATCCGCGTCTGGGAGAGGATCCTCCGCGAAAAGCTCCGCTCGCAGCTCATTCTCCAGATCCACGACGAGCTTTTAATCGAGACCGCTCCCGGAGAGGAAGAGAAGGTATCCGCAATTCTTGAAGAAGAAATGGAACACGCCGCGGATCTTATGGTCCGGCTGGAGACAGACGTGCACAACGGTGCGGACTGGTACATGGCTAAATAATGAAGGCTCAGGACTAAAAAACAGTCAGGAGTCAGGAAATTATGAGTGAGAGTCCGGCTGCCGGAAGACGGGAGTGAAAAAGATGAAGCTGATTGGTGTGACAGGAGGGGTCGGTTCGGGAAAATCGGAGATCCTTCAATATATGAAGAGACAGTACAACTGTCGAATCCTTATGGCGGATGACGCGGCGCGCGCTCTGGAGGCGCCGGGCGGGGCGGTTTATGAACCCCTGGTAGCGCTTTTGGAGGAATACGGGGGCGGAAGGACTCACAGGGAGATAACCGGCGAAAAGCTTTCCGGCGCGGAGGTGCCCTGTGAGAATATCCTGCTTGCGGACGGGCGGATCAACAACCAGGAGATGGCAAGGCGTATTTTTTCCCGGCCGGAGCTTTTGGAGAAAGTAAACGCCCTCGTGCATCCTGCAGTAAAAAAATATATACTTGACGAATTCCGGAAGGAAGAGGAAGCAGGCAGCTACAGCTTTTTCGTCATCGAGGCGGCACTCCTGATCGAGTGCGGCTATGGAAATATTGTCGATTCGATGTGGTATATATACTGTGAGCCCATGGAGCGGCGCAGACGTCTGAAGGCCTCCCGCGGCTACAGTGATGAAAAGATCGACAACATTATGCGGTCTCAGCTTGGCGAGGACCTCTACCGGCAGAATTCGGATGTCGTCATCGATAACAGTGGAGCCCTGGAGGATTCCTGCCGCCAGGTGGATGAAGCAATGAGAAAAATGGGAGAGGCGTGATTTACACACGCCTGAGGGTTTTCATCATAGTTGAAAGAACAGGATAACAGAATTTATGAGGTTTCAGAGCATTGCCAGCGGGAGCAGCGGCAATTGTATTTATGTGGGTTCAGAGAAGACGCACCTGCTGATGGACGTTGGGATCAATAAAAAAAGGACGGAGCAGGCCTTGAACAGGGTCGGCCTGTCCCTCAGGGATATCGACGGGATCTTCCTGACCCATGAGCATGTGGACCACATTGGAGGACTCCCCGTAATCACGAAGCATTCTTCCATGCCGGTTTTTGCCACGAAAGGGACAATCAATGCCATCCTGGGGATGCCTAAATACAGGGACATTGACCCGGGACGTTTTGTTGAAGTCAGCCCGGACCGGCCTCTTAAAGTAGGCGACCTGGAGGTCGATCCGATGCGTATTTCCCATGACGCGGCGGAGCCGGTAGGCTACCGGGTATATGAGGGAAGAACGGGAGAAATGGATTCAGGAGCATCCTTTTCCGGAGATGGCAGGAAAGCCGCAAGGGTAAAAAAGGCCTGCATCTGCACAGATCTTGGATGCTACACAGATTATACGGAAAAATGTCTGATGGATTCGGACGTCGTGCTCCTTGAGGCGAACCATGACGTGAACATGCTCCAGGTCGGGCCCTATCCCTACAGGCTCAAGCAGAGGATTCTGGGAGAGAGGGGGCACCTTTCCAACAGTTCCAGCGGACAACTCCTGAGCAGAATCCTAAACAGTCATTTAAAGGGGATATTCCTGGGGCATCTGAGCCAGGAGAACAACATACCGGAGCTCGCCTTCGAGACAGTGCGGGTGGAGATTATGTTTTCGGAGTCCGGCTACCGTCCGGAGGAACTGCCGATACAGGTGGCGAAACGTTCAGAGCCTTCTGCGCTCGTGGAGTTTTAATGGAACTGAAAAGGAAAACAGGGAGGAGAATATGAAAAGAGCAATTATTACAGTCGTCGGGAAGGATACGATCGGCATTATCGCCGCTGTCTGCACGTACCTTGCGGAAAACAGGATCAATATTCTTGATATTTCCCAGACAATCGTGCAGGGCTATTTCAATATGATGATGATCATCGACGTCACAGAGCTTGAGAAGCCCTTTGGAGTGATCGCGGACGAACTGGCAAAGGTAGGAGAAGAGAAGATCGGCGTGCAGATCCGCTGCCAGAAGGAAGAGATCTTCGACTTAATGCACAGGATCTGAAAATAAGAGGTAAGAGATGATAAATTTTGCGGAAGTTGCGGAAACCAACGAGATGATCGACCACGAAAACCTGGACGTGCGCACGATCACCATGGGAATCAGCCTTCTGGACTGCGCGGATTCGAATCTGCAGCGGTTCAGGGAGAAGGTTTATGACAAGATAACGTCGAGTGCCTGCAATCTGGTGAGAACGGGAGAGGAGATCACCAGAGAATACGGGATCCCGATCGTCAATAAGCGTATTTCTATAACACCGATGGCCATTGCCGGGGGAGCTGCATGCAGGTGCGCAGATGATTTCGTCCTGACCGCAAAGACTCTGGACAGGGCCGCAAAGGAGGTAGGCGTCAATTTCCTGGGGGGCTACTCGGCCCTGGTGTCCAAGGGCATGACGCAGGCGGACCGGATGCTGATCGAGTCGATCCCTGATGCCCTGTCGCAGACAGAGGTTGTCTGCTCCAGCGTCAACGTCGGGTCTACCAGGACCGGGATCGACATGGACGCTGTCCGGCTGATGGGCGGCGTCATAAAGCGGACTGCGGAGCGCACGGCGGACAGGGATTCCTTCGGATGCGCCAAGCTGGTTGTTTTCTGCAACGCACCTGACGACAACCCTTTTATGGCGGGAGCCTTTCACGGTGTTACAGAGGCGGACAGGATCCTGAATATCGGCGTCAGCGGTCCCGGCGTCGTAAAGAAGGCTCTGGAAAAGGTACACGGGGAGGATTTCGAGGTGCTGTGCGAGACGGTCAAGAAGACCGCCTTCAAGGTGACCCGGGTGGGGCAGCTGGTAGCCAGAGAGGCATCCCGCAGGCTGGGCGTTCCTTTCGGTATCATAGATCTGTCCCTTGCCCCCACACCTGCCGTAGGAGACAGCGTAGCAGACATCCTCTGCGAGATGGGCCTCGAGTGCGCGGGCGCCCCCGGCACGACAGCGGCTCTGGCCCTTTTGAACGATCAGGTCAAAAAAGGCGGCGTGATGGCGTCCTCCTATGTCGGCGGACTCTCGGGCGCCTTCATTCCGGTCAGCGAAGACCGGGGCATGATCCACGCCGCGAAGACAGGGGCGCTGACCCTGGAAAAGCTCGAGGCTATGACCTGCGTCTGTTCGGTCGGCCTTGACATGATTGCCATCCCGGGCGACACGAAGGAGACCACCATCGCAGGGATCATTGCCGATGAGATGGCAATCGGGATGATCAACCAGAAAACCACTGCTGTCCGCCTGATCCCGGTCATCGGAAAAGGCGTGGGAGAGATGGTCGATTTCGGGGGCCTTTTAGGCTATGCCCCCATTATGCCCGTCAACCGTTTCGGCTGTGACGAATTCGTCAACCGCCGCGGAAGGATACCGGCTCCGATACACAGCTTTAAAAACTGATGTTTCTTTTTCAAATAGTTTATAGTATAATAATAAAAGCATTGCATCCTTATGCGTCTGATCAGAAAAGAGGCTGCGGGATCAGGACAGAAACTATTTGGTACTCTGCGGCAAATGGCCTTTTTTTGTATCATTTGCTGCAAACGGTTCGGGTCGGGTACCCGTTCATAACGCGGACAGCGGAAAGGAAAACGAGTATGGAAAAAAAGATTGATGTCACGGCATTGGGCGAGCTGCTGATCGACTTTGTGCAGAACGGTGTCAGCGATCAGGGAAATCCCCTTTTTGAGGCGAATCCGGGCGGCGCACCCTGCAACGTACTTGCCATGCTGACAAAGGCAGGATGCAAAACGGCTTTCATCGGGAAGGTCGGCAATGATATGTTCGGACGCATGCTCAAGTCCCGCGCAGGCGGCGAGGGCATTGACCTCTCCGGTCTTGAAATGGACGACGAAGTCCACACGACTCTGGCTTTCGTTGAGAAGCTTCCCAACGGCGACCGCGATTTCTCTTTCTACCGTAAACCCGGCGCGGACATCATGCTCACAGCAGATGAAGTTGAAAAGCATGCGGATCTGATCAAGGGCGCAAAGATCTTCCACCTGGGCACGCTTTCCATGACCGATGAGGAAGTCGAGAAGGCAACGATCAAGGCAGTTGAGATCGCTAAAGAAGCCGGCTGCATTATTTCCTTTGATCCCAATCTTCGTCCTCCCCTCTGGAGCAGCGAGGAGAAGGCAAAAGAGAAGATCAGCTGGGGACTGTCCAGGTGCGATATTCTCAAGATCTCCGACAATGAGATTACTTTCATGACCGGCGAAGAGGATCTTGAGAAGGGCATCAGGATGATCATCGACGAATATAAGATCCCGCTCGTTTTCGCAACCTTTGGTCCCGACGGTTCCAAAGCCTACTATAAAGGGGTTGATGCCTATGAGAAGGGCTTCCTCAATCCCAAGACCATCGAGACGACCGGCGCAGGCGATACCTTCTGTGCCAGCGCACTCTATCATGTCCTCAAGTACGGGATCGACGGGCTTGATGAGGAGAAGCTCCATGAGCTCCTTACCTTCGCTAATGCGGCCGCTTCCCTTGTCACGACCAAGAAGGGCGCTCTCTGCGTCATGCCTACAGTTGATGAGGTAAAGGCATATATCAAAGAAGCTGGCAGGTAAGCGGAAACCGTTTAAGGACTGAGTAAAGCTTCCGTGTACGTCCTCGGCAGAGCGAGTACAGCAAATGAATATAGGTGCATATTCTTTGCATAATTGAAAGCGGTCCGGGATCGGGCAGGGCTTGTTGAAGACCTCAGATCCCCCTGCTTTTGCAGGCAGAGAGAGCACAAATATACAAAATCACAAAGGCTCCGGGATATCCGGAGCCTTTTGTTGTGCATGTTGTTGGTAGAAGATATGCGATTATCGTCAATATTGACGAAAAGGATGGTCTGTGCTTATACAGCAGTTGTGCAATAGTTGAATTATAAATAACATTTCTACATATTTCGTTCACATGATTCTATTCATTTTTGCTGTTTTTAACGTTACCATTAGCTTGTTATGAAAGGATCCGGCATACGGATGACGGATGAATGTGGGGGCGGGATGGCTGTTCGGGGCAGCCGCGGGAAGCGGCGCCGGGCACGTCCGGAACGTCCATAAAATGCCGCGATCATTCAGCCTGTCATGACGGTCATGCCGGAGGATACATGTATCTGAACATTCTAACAGGAGGGTTTTTATGAAATTCAAAAAAGCAGCGGCACTGGCACTGGCTGCGGTCATGGGTCTTTCCCTGGCAGCATGCGGAGGCGGTTCTTCAGCGCCGGCAGGTTCTTCCGGCAGCGATTCCGGTTCGGGCTCTTCGGGCAACAGCCTGACCATCAACATCTGGGATTCCAACCAGCAGGCAGGCCTTCAGGAGATCGTGGATGACTGGTCCAAGGAGTCCGGCATCTCCGCCAAGATCGAAGTCGTCGACTGGGACAACTACTGGACGCTCCTTGAGGCGGGAGCTTCCGGCGGCACCATGCCCGATGTCTTCTGGATGCACTCCAATACCGCACAGATGTACATGGAGAATGACATCCTTCTGGATCTGACCGACTATATCAATGGAGACAATCCCACTGATATGAGCGTCTACTATCCCGGCATCGTTTCTCTGTACACGAGAAGCGACGGAAAGATCTTCGCAATCCCGAAGGATCACGACACCATCGCGCTTCTCTACAACAAGGCCATCTTTGATCAGTACGGTGTGGATTATCCCAATGCTGACTGGACATGGGAAGATATGTACGAAGCGGCTAAGAAGATCACCGAGGGTTCCAACGGCGAAGTCTACGGTCTTGCCATGAACACCTCCAACAACCAGGACGGCTGGTACAACCTGATCTATGATTACGGCGGAAAGCTGATCACTGATGACCACAAGGGAACGACCATCGGCTCTGCAGAAGGCAAGGCGGGCATGGAAATGGTCCGTAAGCTCCTCACCGTCGGCGCTCCTCAGGGTGTTGTTGCCGAGACCGGCACCGATTCTCTGTTCCAGTCCGGCAAGTGCGCCATGATCACACAGGGTTCCTGGATGATCAACAGCTTCTACAAGGCTGAGAACCACGCTGATTATTACTGGGCACTTCTTCCTTACGCTGACGTCAACGGCAACGGCCAGTGTGATGACGGCGAGAGGCAGTCCTGCTACAACGGCCTTGGCTGGGCAGCCAGCGCCAACACTTCCAACCCCGATGCATGCTACAGCCTGATCTCCTACCTCTGCTCCGAAGCGGCCCAGAAGAAACAGGCCGAGCTGGGCGTCACTATGGCCGGTATCGAGGGCATTTCCGAGGAATTCGGCAATGCGTTTGAAGGCATGGATGTCTCCCCCTTCATCGAGATGGAGAAATTCACACTGTACTTCCGTCCTTACACCAGGAACACCACTGTCTGGGAAGACAAGCTCCAGCAGGCGGGCGCTTTCCTTGACGCATGGCAGAATCCCAATGATCCCGCGGTCATGGAGAAGGCCTGCGACAATGCGCAGAAGATCATCGAGGATGCGATTGCAGCAGAATAATGGCCTTTGTGCGGAATATTCCGCAGACATATTATTCTGACGGATTTTAAACGGGTGCTCCGGCCGGGACGGCATTCTTTGCCGGAGCACGTTCCTGTAATGCTGTCGCCGATATAAGTTTCTTTCATTCAGGAGGGAGCATGAGCAAACAAAAGATGACCGCGAGGGCAAAAGAGGAGGCCAGGTGGGGCTGGATGTTTATCGCACCCACTATGCTCGGCCTGATCATCCTGAACTTTTACCCTGTATTCAACACAATTTACCAGTCTTTCTGTAAAACGGGAGACTTCGGCAAAGGCAATATTTTTGTCGGCGCCGCCAACTACCAGGCGGTCCTGGCCGCCGGGGAGACCTGGCAGTCTCTTATCAACACGATCAAATACGCGATCATTGAGGTTCCTTTCGGCGTCGTGATCGCACTGGTTCTGGCCGTGTTCCTCAACCAGAAGCTGATCGGCACATCCGTATTCCGGACGATCTTCTTCCTGCCCATGGTCTGCGCGCCCGCTGCGGTCGCCATGGTCTGGAAATGGCTGTACAACCAGCAGTTCGGACTTTTCAACAACATTTTCCACACCAACATCGCATGGATCTCCGATCCCAAGATCGCGTGGATCTCGGTCGGCGTGATCGGCGTCTGGTCCGTGATCGGCTACAACATGGTTCTGTTCATCTCGGGTCTTCAGGAAATCCCGGGTGATTATTATGAAGCGGCTTCGATCGACGGCGCGAGCGGCATCAACCAGTTCTTCAATATCACTGTCCCGCTCCTTTCCCCGACCACCTTCTTCATCGTCCAGACCAGGCTGATCGGCGCTCTGACAATCTTCGATCTGATGTTCATGGTCATGGACAAGACCAATGTCGCCCTCGACAAGGTGCAGTCCATCGTTTACCTGTTCTATACCTACGCTTTCACCAACGGCAACAAGGGTTACGGCGCGACCATCGTCATCGTACTCGTCGTCTTCATTATGATCGTGACCTTTATTCTGCAGAAAGCGGAGAAGGTACTTGTCTACCACAACTAAGGAAAGGGGGATAATATGGATATTCAGACCAGAGACCGCCTCAACAAGGTGATCATGTATGTGATCCTCGTTATCATGGCCTTTATCATGCTCGTCCCCTTTGCCTGGATGATCCTGACTGCAGTCAAGACCAATCAGGAAGCGATTTCCGTCTCGCCGTTCTACATTTTCCCGCAGAGCGGCTGGCACTGGGAAAACTTCGCGACCGTGTGGAAGAGCTACAACTTCCTTATTCTGTACAAGAATACCCTGCTGATGATCTTCTTCCGCGTCGTCTGCGCCTGCCTTACCGCAACAATGGCAGGATACGCTTTCGGCAGGCTTAATTTCCCGGGCAAGAACGCCATGTTCGCGCTTGTGCTTGTCCAGATGATGATCCCTGCACAGATCTTCATCATTCCTCAGTACCTCATGGTCTCCAAGCTCGGCCTTCTCAATACGACCGCCGGTCTTGTATTCCCCGGTATCGTTACTGCATTCGGTACCTACCTGCTCAAGACAGGATATGAAGGTCTCCCCATGGATCTGGAAGAGGCAGCAGGCCTCGACGGCTGCAATATCGGCCAGAAGTTCCTCAAGATCATGATGCCCCTCACCAGGTCTTCCATGGTCTCTCTGGGAATCTTTACAGCCCTGTTTGCCTTCAAGGATCTGATGTGGCCCATGATCGTCTGCACCAATTCCGCGACGACTACTCTGTCTGCGGGCCTTGCCAAGATGCAGGGACAGTACGGCAGCGAATACCCGACCATGATGGCGTCTGCTGTTCTTGCTGTCATCCCCATGATCGTGATCTACATGATCTTCCAGAAGCAGTTCGTGGAAGGTATCGCGACCTCCGGCGGAAAGCTCTGATCCGTTAATACTTACCGGATTGGGTCTTAAAATTGTTTTGAAAAATGATCAAAGCTGTTCGGATCCTGAAAAAACCATGTTGAATCTGAACAGGGGAAAATTGATTATGTGCGGGAACCGGGACTTGTAAAGCAGAGTTCCGGTTTTCGTACGCAGGAAGAGGGGAAGGATCATGCCGGAACGCATTCGCCGGTTTTTTAAGAGCGAATCGGAAAAACTCAAAGGAAAGACCTGGCGGCAGAAGGCTGAATATGTCAGGGATTATTACTGGCTGCAGATTTCAGCAGTTGTCATACTTGTCAGCCTTACAGCCTTCGTCATCTATCGGGCCAGGACAACTCTTTCAGAACACTGGCTTTACCTCATGGTCGCGAATACCCGTGAGGAGGCAGGGACGAACTCACCGCTCTGGCAGGGATATGTAGACTATACCGGATACGACCTGAGCCAGAAGATGGTGGAGTTTAATGACGAGGCTTATTTTGACTACGGAAAGAACAGGGCTGCTGGCAACCGGTATTACGAGATGTTTGTCGGCTTTACGGACGCTGGTGTCCTGGATGCCGTGACCATGGAACCGGACAATCTTGCTTCTCTTGGGGAGAGCGGGCGTCTTCTGGATCTTGCTTCAGAAAAGTGTGTAAGGATCCGGGAAAAATACGGGGACCGTTTCATTTATGCCATTCCCTATGATAAGGAATACAGCGAAGATCCCGTTCCTGTGGGTGTGGATGTCAGTGACAGCATACTCATGACACAATATCACCTCTATGCTGAGGGCTGTGCCCTGGGCATTGGCGCACAGAGTGAAAATATTGAGGCAGTGGAAAAGTTTCTGGATTATATTTACGGGAAGTAAGACGGAAGGGGGGAGATTATGAGCGAGCTCATAGGCAGTTTTCTGAGCAATGACAGTCCCTTCGGAAGGGCTATGACGCGGTGCGGTGTCGTGATCGGCGCGAATCTGATGTTTGTGATCTTCAGTCTCCCCGTTTTTACCCTGGGTGCTGCCTATGCAGCGCTTTCTTTCACGATCTTTCGGATGGAGAGGGGTGACGGCGTCATCAACCCCTTTAAGGAGTTCTGGAAGGGTTTTAAGGCGAATTTCATACAGGGAACCATTACGCTCTTTGCCGCATCCGCCCTGGCAGCTTTTCTGATGCTTGACATAAGGATCGCGTCGCAGGCGGACGGCCCGGTCTCTATGTTCAGGATCCCTCTGACAGCCCTGCTGATCATCGAGGTATCCCTGCTGATCTGGCTCTTTCCGGTCATGGCGGCTTTTAAGGACACTCTCCCTCATCTGATCAGGAATTCTGCCTATTTTGCCCTTAAAAGGCTCTGGGCACTTCCTGTTCTGTTGTTTTTCCATCTCTTTTCCCTTTATCTGAGCTGGACGGATGTCCAGATGCAGCCGCTTTATGCATTTATCTGGGCCTTTTTTGGCTTCGGCCTCCTCTCGGTCCTGGATGCAAAGCTGATGCTGCCCGTGTTCAAACCCTTTCTTCCGGCGGTTGACGAATATGGCGACTTTATTATTGAACCGGAAAACGGTGAGCCGGAGGAGGAAGAGCATGCTGACAGCTCCCCGGCAATGAAATCCGAAAAGGAGATCCTGGAGGAGATGCAGAGGCTCGGAATGTAGTAAAAAAAATTTTAAAAAAATTAAAAATAACTCTTGCGTTTGCCGGAAGGTTCTGTTATCATATGTCTTGCGTTGAGGAAACAACGCAAAAAATAATTATCCGGCTCGTTGGTCAAGGGGTTAAGACGCTGCCCTCTCACGGCAGAATCATGGGTTCGATTCCCGTACGAGCTGCGATTCGAAAGAGACAGTGATATGAACTGTCTCTTTTTATATACCTGTCCTGCAGATCGTTATGATCACAGATCCTGAGAGGCCAAAAGAGTATTTCACATAATGAGGCAGATTTTGTCGATATCTGTTGTGTTTACAATTGGAGGCGGTTTATGACGAAGGTTCTTAAAAATACGGCTGCAGGCTACACGGAATCCGAAGATTACAGGTGTCTTGAAAACCTGCAGCGATCCTTTGCATCTTTGTTTCCTGTGTATATAGGATGGGAGAACAATAATCCTTCACATCTTTTTGAACCCACGGAAAGAGATAATCATGTGCTTCATTTTGTGACAAAAGGAAGGGGCAGACTCATCCTTGAGGACGGTGAGCGCGAGGTCGGGATGGGAGATGTGTTTTATATCGCTCCTGGTATGAAAGCGGGATATGTCGCGGATGATGTTAACCCCTGGTCTTATGTCTGGATCGGATATAACGGGGTCCGGGCCCAGGAGTATTCCCGTCTGGCGGGTTTCTCCGAAAAGCAGCCTGTCAGAAAAAGCGGATTTGTCGATAAGGTTGCGAACTATATCGAGGAAGCGCTGAACGCCCACACCATGACTACGGCGGATGAGCTTCACCGGGAAGCTGTTCTGATGGAGATTTTTGCCATCCTGATCAGGGAGAACGAAGAGGGCAGCGCCGGATACGGTATCAAGACAGAGGAACCTGATTTTGTCCAGCGTTCTCTCGATTATATTTCCCAGAATTTTGACCGGAATATCCGGATCAATAACCTGGCAAATTATCTTGGTGTCAGCAGGAGCTATCTCAGCAGCAGCTTTAAAAAGTCTGTCGGCTGTTCTCCGCAGAATTATATCCTGAACCTCAGGATGGAGCGGGCGAGAAATCTTCTGCGCTCGACTTCGCTCCCCGTCAACCTGATCGCGGATTCTGTCGGTTATGAAGATCAGCTGGCTTTTTCCAAAGCATTCAAGCAGTATTACGGCTTAAGTCCAAGGGATTATCGCAAGGGCGGCCAGGAACTGCGCGTTTATGAGAAGAAAGGCGATTTTGTGGGGTCAAAGCTCTGAAGTATCCGAATCAAAAAAACAGTCTGAAGTATCCGAATCAAAAAAACAGTCTTGATTTTTGGTTTTCATTGTGCTAATATGCTTTAAGTTATAGAGAATTTTTACTATATGATGTATGTTGAAGATTTATGATGCAGGCTGTTCTTTGATTTAACTGAATAAACATAGCATAATTAAAAAGTGGGCCTGCAAGTCCACTTTTTCTTTGTTCAGCCCGGAAGCTTATACGCAGCAGGCATGGCGGGATCGGTGAAAGAAGGTTCCGGAAAAATCATTCTGGATGAGGCTTATATGAAGGAAAAAAAATCTGATCGTTCTGTGAGAGGACGGATCGAAGAGCAGGCGGAAAGTCTTGCGGCGCCGATCGCGGAGCAGTTCGGCATTTCTATCTATGATGTTGAATATGTCCGGGAGGGGCAGGATTACAGTCTCAATGTCTATATTGATAAGGACGGCGGCGTGACGATCAATGACTGTGAGAGTGTCAGCCGGCTTCTCTCCGACGCTCTTGATGAGAAGGATTTCATCAGGGACGCTTATACCCTGGTCGTGTCCAGCCCGGGACTCGGACGGGCTCTGACAAAGGACAGGCATCTTGAGCAGAGTATAGGGCAGGACGTAGAGATCCATCTCTATAAGGCCGACCCGGAGACAGGGGAAAAGGACCTGCGCGGCGAGCTCATATCCTTTGACGGATCCGGAATCACCATCCTGGCACAAACGCCGGTTACCGGAAAAAGCAGGGGAAAAGGGACCGGTAAAAAGGCAAAGCCTGAAAACGATACAGAGGAAAGAACGGAGAGGACGATAGGGCGCTCCGGCATTGCATCCATCAGGCTCGCGTTTGATTTTGATCTTTGACGATAAGTCTTCAAAAGGATGATAACTATGACCTGGAAGGAGAGCCTGCTCGCCGACCGGGTTTTGAGCAGAATAATTCTGCCTTTACAAGTATGGCTTTTAAATAAAGACCGTGTCTTCAGAGGAGGAGACAGCATGAACACAGAGTTGAAAGAGGCGATCCTCGCCCTTGAGAAGGAAAAGAATATCAGCAGCGGGACATTGTTTGAAGCGATTGAGAACGCGCTTATGACTGCCTGCAAAAGTCACTTCGGCAGGGCGGAAAATATCAGGGTGGAAGTGGACAGGGATTCATTTGATTATCACTGCTTCGCAGATAAGACTGTTGTCGAGACACCTGACGATGTTATGGATCCTCTTGAAGACATTGCCCTGGAGGATGCTGTAAAAATCAGGAGCGGAGCTCAGATCGGGGATATTGTACCGGTCGAGATCAACAGCCGGGATTTCGGACGCATCGCGACCCAGATTGCAAAAAACGTGATTATGCAGAAGATCCGTGAAGAAGAGCGGAGCGTCATTTACGATTATTATATAGAGAAACAGAGAAACATCGTCACCGGGATCGTCCAGAGGCAGATCGGCCGCAATATCAGCGTCAACCTCGGCAAGGCGGACGGCATGCTCAATGAAAAGGAGATGGTCCCCGGAGAGAACCTCAAGCCGACCGACCGTGTGAAGGTGTTTATCCTTGAAGTCAGGACGACGAACAGAGGCCCCAGGATTCTGGTGAGCCGCACACATCCCGATCTGGTCCGCAGGCTTTTCGAGCAGGAGGTCGCTGAGGTCAGGGACGGTGTCATCGAGATCATGAGCATTGCCCGTGAAGCCGGAAGCCGTACAAAGATCGCGGTTCGCACCAATGATCCCAACGTGGATCCGATCGGCGCCTGCGTCGGCAGCAACGGTTCCCGTGTCAACAATATTGTGGACGAGCTGCGCGGAGAGAAGATCGATATTGTGGTCTGGGACGAGAACCCCGGCAATTTCATCCAGAATGCTCTTTCCCCCGCAAATGTGGTGGCAGTGTTCGCAGATCCCGAGGAGAAGTCCGCAAAGGTCGTTGTTCCCGATTTCCAGCTTTCTCTTGCAATCGGCAAGGAAGGACAGAATGCCCGTCTTGCTGCGAGGCTGACTGGCTACAAGATCGATATCAAGAGCGAGACCCAGGCAAAGGATGCCGTTGGTTTCCGTTACGAAGACTATGTCGACGACGAAGAAGAGTACGAAGAGGAGTACGGTGAAGAGGGTGCCGATGTCAGTGAAGCTGTGAACGAAGGTGCCGCGGCTGAGGAAGACAGCGAAAGCGCTCCTGAAAAAGACCTGTCTATGGAGAACGGGGCTGAAGAGGAAACGGCACAGTAAAAGGAAAAGAAGACGACCTTCCTGAGAAAAGCAAAAAAGACCGATGAATCCCGATGGTGAAAAGGCGATTTCTCCTCGGGATGCCTTCGCGCTTACGCGCTGCGGCATAGGAGGTAAGTTTAAAAAATCGCGCTGAT
>DEPS01000176.1 GCA_002358875.1 Lachnospiraceae bacterium UBA3386
TAAAAATCAAAGGATACATCATAATAATAAGGCCGAGAGTATGAAAAGACATGAGTTTTCGAGAGACCAGCTGAGTTTTATTGAGGGGATGCGTCTGCCCTTTGCCGTATGTCAGTTCCTGGATAAAAGTGTTGTGACCCTTGCCGTATCAGACGGTTTTTGTGAGCTGTTTGGCTATAAGGACCGCGAGCAGGCATATGCTGACATGAATCAGAATATGTTCAAGGATGTTCACCCTGATGATACCGCGGGATTTGTAAATGCTGTCCTTCGATTTGGCACTGAGGGCGGAAGGCTTGAGGTGATCTATCGCGTAAAGAAAAAAGACGGGTCGGGATACAGGATCATCCACCTGCTCGGCGAGCATGTGTATACGGAGGACGGTCTGAAGCTCGCACAGATCTGGTTTACAGGGGAGGGTGATTACAAGGAGGAGAGCGGACCGGATCTGGAGTGCGCGATCGACAAAGAAATTAATGAGGAAAGTCTTTATTACACGGCCCGCTATGATTATCTGACAGGGCTTCCGAATATGAGCTATTTCTTTGAACTGGCGGAAGTCGGAAGAAAAACGATTCTGGATCAGGGAGGGCTTCCTGCGCTTTTGTATATCGATCTCAGAGGGATGAAGCATTACAACCACAAGTATGGATTCTCGGAAGGCGATAAGCTGCTGCGGTATTTTGCCCGGCTGCTTACCCGGGTTTTTCAGAACAATCACTGCTGTCATATCAGTGCTGACAGGTTTGCAGCTTATTCGGATGAGAACGTACTTGAGGAGAAGCTGGATATATTATTTGAGGAATGGCGGAAGATGGACCAGGACCGGCATCTCCCGATCTGCGTCGGAATCTATCCCAACCGGATCGAAGAGGCTCCGGTCAGTCTGGCATATGACCGTGCGAAGATCGCATGCGATGTGCTCAAGGGGACATATTCTTCGTCCTACAATTATTACAGCAATGAGCTGAGTGAGAAGCTGGAGAAAAAACAGTATATTCTTGAAAGTCTTGAACTGGCCCTTTCAGAGAAGTGGATCCAGGTCTATTATCAGCCGATCATGAGGGCTGTCAGCGGCAAAGTCTGCAATGAGGAGGCACTTGCCAGATGGATCGATCCGGTTAAAGGGTTTCTTTCGCCTGCGGATTTCATTCCTTATCTTGAAGATGCCCGCCTGATCTACAAGCTGGACTTATATGTGCTGGAAAGGGTCCTGGAGAATATTAAAACCAAGGAGGCCGAAGGCTTTTATATCGTCCCGCACTCGATCAACCTTTCCCGCTCCGATTTTGACGTCTGCGATATGGTTGAAGAGATAAGGCTGCGTGTTGACGCGGCGGGTGTCAGCCGGGACAGGATCTGTATTGAGATCACGGAAAGCGTGATCGGAAGCGATTTTGATTTCATGAAAGAACAGATCGAACGCTTCCAGGCCCTGGGATTTCCTGTGTGGATGGATGACTTCGGCAGCGGCTATTCCTCGCTGGATGTCCTTCAGAGCATAAAGTTCAACCTGCTTAAATTCGACATGTCCTTCATGCGCAAGCTTGACGAGAACGATGACGGCAGGATCATTTTGACAGAGCTGATGAAGATGGCTCTGTCTCTGGAGATAGATACGATCTGTGAGGGCGTAGAGACGGAGGACCAGGTCCATTTTCTTCAGGAGATCGGCTGCTCCAGGCTGCAGGGATTTTTCTTCAGCAGGCCCATGCCTATCGATTATGTTCTTGCATACCACAGGTCACAGAAACTCAGCGGCTATGAAGACCCTGCGGAATCCTCCTATTATGAGCAGATCTGCGGTGTGAATCTCTATGATGTGAGCGTTATTGCCCGCGAGGAGAAGACATCGCTCAAGAATACCTATGCCACACTGCCGATGTGCATTATAGAGATCAAAGGTGACAGCACGCGCTTTGTGCGCAGCAACCAGTCCTACCGTGATTTCTTTATGCGCTTCTTTGGAATTGATCTTTTGACGCTGGGGCCGGAATTCGTCAAATACGACGCGGCTTTTATGTACAATGTTGTAAAGACCTGCTGTGAGCAGGGGATCCGCACCTTCTACGATGAAAAAATGCCGGACGGTTCCATTGTGCATTCCTTTGCCCGCCGGATCGGGACCAATCCGGTCACGGGGATCACGGCGGTCTCGGTCGCGGTCCTGTCCATCAGGGAACCCGACGAGAAGCTGATGGTCGAGCAGGTCCTTTCTGTGATAGAGCAGTTCGGAGAGCATATGCCCGGGGGATTCTTTATCTACAGGGCTGACGAGAGCGGGCAGCTGCTGTATGCCAACAAGGCCGTCTTTGACATATTCGGCTGTGAAAGCCTGGAGGAATTTAAGGAGCTGACCGGATTTACTTTTCGGGGCATGGTTCATCCCGATGATTACGAGAGGATTTCTGCCTCAATAGAAGATCAGGTGAAAAAGAGTCAGGGCGACCTCGATTTTGTGGAATACCGGATCATACGCAGGGACGGCGGGATCCGCTGGCTGGATGATTACGGACACTACATTGAATACGATGATCAGAACAGCCTCTATCACGTGTTTATATCCGACGTCACGGATAAGCATGAGCGGGAGGAATCCGATAAGGCCATGTATTCCGCTGTCATCGAAGCTTTGACAAGGCCTTATGATTCGGTCTGGCGCATTGACAATATGGAGACCCAGCATTTTGAGCTCTACCGGGTCGATGAGAAGATGGCGCATCTTCTGCCTGCGCGGCAGGCGGCGAAAATTTCAAGGTTTTCTGATGCTTTTGCCTTTTATTCCAGGCTGGTGCTGGAAGAAGACAGGCAGCATTTCCTGGATGCGGTCACCCCTGAGAATATCATCAGGAATACGGAAAACAGGATGGTCTACTCTGTGCTCTTCCGCCGGGTCTTTGAAGACAGGATTCGATACTACCGGCTGGAGTTTGTCAGGCTTGATCTTGATAGTGGAGAGATCAACATCGTGGTCGGATTCAGGGATGTGGATGAAGAGATGTGCAGGAACCAGTTGTTACAGTTCAGACCCACCTGAAATTCGAGGAGTTTTGCGCGGCTCTTTCGCGCAAAATCCGAGTACAACAGTTATGATAGAGGAGTGTTTGTTAAGAATTTCCTTGCTGTTTAAAAAAACCGGTGCTATAATGTGCGCCGCGTATAAAGAACATGAAAGGAAGTACTAAAACTCATTATGCAGACTCTTCTATTAATCTCGGTCGCCCTGTTTTCCGGGCTTTTGATGACCCGGCTTTTTGCAAGATTTCATCTGCCGGATGTCACGGCCTACCTGGTAACGGG
>DEPS01000181.1:0-3782 GCA_002358875.1 Lachnospiraceae bacterium UBA3386
TTCGTAAGAGAGAACATTACGAGAAGCCCAGCGTGAAGCGCAAGAAAAAGTCCGAAGCTGCCAGAAAGCGCAAGTACAACTGATCTAAAATATTTGATATTAATGCAGTTGCATGGCGATCAACACAGTTTCATGGCGAGCGGAAATTAAAAGCCGTCTTTATGGATCTGCATTTGTCTGTTCCATAAGCTTCGGAAAAGGCATCGGCGGGAGAAGACCCGGCAGATGTCCGGAGAAAAAACGAGAGAACCCCGGCAGCAATGCCGGGGTTTTGCCGTACCTGCCCGCAGCGCCTTTCTCTTCCTTCACCCGTGAGGGATAAAAATACAGCCAGGTAAAAGCGCAGCGATGGCTGCAGGAAACAGGCTGGCCGGTGTGTGTCAGGAAACCACTTATTTCTGCCCTGGGAAAAGGTAATGATTATATGGAAATAAACGGTCGTGAAGACATAAGCATAGCGGAAACCGAATGCGATAAAGATAGTATGCCTGCGGCCATCGAGGCCATTTTGTTTGCCATGGGGGACGCTGTCTCTGTTTCTACCCTGGCAGGAGCGCTGAATGTCTCAACTGAAGAAGTAAGGGAGGCCGCTGATATTCTTTCCGGAAGGCTTGCAGAGCGGGAGAGCGGCCTTGTGCTGAACTGGTATGAAGACAGTCTGCAGCTTTCGACAAAGCCGGAGATGTCCGGTTTTCTTATCAGGGTGGCAAGCGAGCCCAAAAAGCCCAGGCTTACTCCTACGCTCATGGAGACACTGTCCATTATTGCCTTCCGCCAGCCGGTGACGAGGATGGAGGTCGAGAATATCCGCGGAGTGAACAGTGATTTCGCGATCAGCCGCCTTGTTTCTTTCGATCTTGTCCAGGAGGTGGGAAGAAAAGAGATTCCCGGGAGGCCCCTCCTGTTCGGAACGACCCAGCAGTTTCTCCGTTCTTTCGGAATACGGTCTGTTGATGAGCTTCCCAGGCCTGATGAGCTTCAGATGGAGGCGTTCCGCGAGGAGGCCGAGGACGAAGTAAGTACGAGCCTGAACGTATGAATTTATGCATTTTTTGACAGTTTCTGTTTTTAAAAAACTGTGTTATACTGTGGATTGCGATGTTGCAGTTTCTGCAGATAGACAGTGTATGCTTAACAGCTGCGCTGATTTGATTAAAAAATATTAAATTTGGAGGTCCAGAACATGAGCAGTACTTCAAAAGCGAGACAGCGGATTCAATCTCTGCTCGATGCAAACAGCTTTGTGGAGATCGGCGCAAAGGTCAAGGCCAGGGCGACGGATTTTAATTTGGCACCGGCACGGAAAGCTTCCGACGGTGTGGTCACGGGCTACGGCCTGATCGACGGAAGGCTGGTCTATGTGTACAGCCAGGACTCGGAGATTCTGGGCGGAAGTATCGGAGAGATGCACGCAAAGAAGATCGCCCAGCTGTACGGCATGGCTATTCGTACAGGTGCGCCTGTTGTCGGCCTCATCGATTCCTCAGGCATCCGTCTGCAGGAGGGAGTTGATGCTCTGGACGCGTTCGGTCAGATCTATGCCATGCAGGCAAAAGCCTCCGGCATTATCCCGCAGATAAGCGCGGTCTTTGGAAGCTGCGGCGGCGGACTCGCAGTGGCGGCAGCCATGTCGGATTTTATCCTCATGGAGGAGAACGCCCGCCTTTTTGTCAATGCCCCCAACGCCATCGCGGGAGTGCATGAAGAGATCAACAATACAGCACTGGCAAAGAACAAAGCTGCTTCCGGCAGCGTGGATTTTGTCGGGACACAGGACGAGGTCCTTTCTCAGATCCGTTATCTTTTCGGTGTGCTGCCCTCGAATAATGAATATGAAGCGGAGAGGGAGTGCGAAGACGATATGAACCGGATCTGCCCTTTGGCAGCTTCTCTGGTTGATGATCCTCAGGCAGCGCTTGCGGTAATTGCGGATGGCGGTAAGTTTTTTGAGAAAAAGAAGGATCACGCGAAAGAGATGTTTACTGCCATCGCCCGTCTGGGAGGAACTACTGTCGGCATTATCGCCAACCGCAGCTCAGCTCCCGGCGCAGACGGCAAAAAGGAAGAGAAATATCCTGCTGCCCTGACTGCTGCGGGATGCAGGAAAGCATCTTCCCTCGTGCGTTTCTGCGATGCTTTTGAGATTCCCGTCATCACACTGACCAATGCCTCCGGTTTCGCCGGTACTCTTGACGATGAAAACCAGGCAGCTGAAGCCGCGGCAGGTCTTGTAGCCGCCTTTGCAGGCGCGACGGTGCCTAAAATCAATGTGATCACCAGGAGGGCCGGCGGCAGTGCTTATACTGTCATGAACAGCAAGGCGCTCGGTGCGGATCTTACCATGGCTTATGAGGATGCATCTGTTGGTATCCTTGAAGGAAAATTTGCCGCGCACATCCTGTGTGACGGCACGGCTGCGGAGATCGCCCAGGCTGCGAAGGATTATGACGCACTGCAGAACAGTGTCGAAGCGGCGGCTGAGCGCGGCAGCATCGACCAGATCATTGCTCCTGAAGACATTCGCAAGTATCTGATCGGGGCGGTTGAGGTCCTTTATTCCAAGAAGGAGGCGCTTCCCTCCAGAAAACATGCCGTTCTGTAAGATCGTTTTTTTACGAAGGCATACTGTACTCAACGGAAAAAGACCGGCATTGAAATGGGCTTCCCCTGTCTCGTGGCAGCGACGGGAACCCGGCCCCCCGAAAGGATAATAAAGACAATGAGTATAAAGAAAAAAATAAAAGGCCTTCTCGCGGCGTTTGTCTGTGTCCTGGCATTGACCGCCTGCGGCGGCACATCAGCCGGCACGCAGGAGGAAATCCCGGAGGAGACCAGAAACAATCTCTTTAGTTTAACGGAAAGTACTGTTCAGCAGATGGATGAGATCGTTTCCGCGCAGCTGATCGAGGATCAGAAATCCCACGCAGTTGTCTACAACGGTCTCAAAAGCTGGGAGAGCGCGAAAGAGGCGATCGGCGCTGTCGATTTTTCGGCTGACGCTGACAGCAACGGATCTGCCGACTGCTTCGAAGATAAAAGCATTTCCGTTGATGACGAAGGCAACTATATCGTCACAGTGGGTGTAACCGGTAAAACCAAAAAAGCCGATGTCGTGATCACCTATCCGAAGGATATTTCCGACTATGCGAATATCGCGACCAATGTCGAGTATTCCTTCAGTGAACTGATCCAGCAGGCCGGAATGAATACACTGCTGGGAATGGGAACGACCTTTGCAGTCCTTATTCTGCTTTGTCTGATTATAGCCGCTTTTGGAAAGATCCTTGCGGCGGCTGCGGAAAAAAGGGCGGAGGCGCAGAGGCGCAAAATGCAGGAGGAACAGGATAAGAAAGCTGCTCTGGCAAAAGCGGATTCCTCAAAAGCGTCATCCTTGTCCCAGGGAGCCCCGGCCGGATCTGCTGGTCCTGCGTCCGCGGATAATATGGCGGCTGCCATGCCCGGGCCTGGCGGTATCCAGGATGAAGGCGCCCTGGTGGCAGTGCTGACTGCTGCGGTAGCTGCCTATGAGTCGGAGAAAAACGGCGGAGTCATTCCTGCCGCTGATCCCGATACCTTCCTTGCGCGGAGGATCCGCCGTACACGCAAAAGATAAGGAGCCGCCTGCGCAAAAGCCCGGGATCTTCGTTTTACAAAGCAGCAGGAGCCCGGAATCAAAATGAAAAAAAGAAAAAGCCGTCTGCACTGTGCAGGCGGCTTTTTTGCACAGAAAAAGGCTTTTTCGTAACTGATTTTCGGCGAAGTCCAGGAAGCAGAGCATTTTT
>DEPS01000181.1:3858-12064 GCA_002358875.1 Lachnospiraceae bacterium UBA3386
GGAACAAGGAACCGTCCCCCTGTTCCAACTGGAACAAGGAACCGTCCCCCTGTTCCAATAAAACGCAATTTGCACTTCAAAAATCGTCTGAAATTTGATATGATAAAACAGATATTTTTTTGAGCAGAACAGTGATTGTTACTCCGGAGTCAGTCAGCAGAGGTGGTATTTATGAAGAGATTAAATCTGATCAGTACAATTACGGATCTGAAAAGACCGTACGAGGAGATCTCCGGATTCCGCGTCCGACCGGGCAACTGTCTGCTCAACGGCGCGACAAAGCTTACCGGCGGAGTGAATTTCACCATTTATTCCCAGAACGCGACTTCCTGTGAGCTGCTTCTGTTTCGACGTAAGACGGAGGTGCCTTATGCGATCATCCGTATTCCGGAGCGTTACAGGACCGGAGGCTATTATTCAATTTTCGTCTATCAGCTCAATATAGAGGATTTCGAGTACTGTTATCGCATGGGCGGCCCTTATGACCCGTCAAAGGGTCTTCTTTTTGACCGCAAAAAACTGATTCTGGATCCCTATGCAAAGGCGGTGGCGGGCCAGCGCGCCTGGGGCGCCGCGAAACCGGCCGGAGCCTATCACGCCAGAGTGGTGAAAGACAGCTTTGTCTGGAAAAACAATGATTTTCCGCGCACCAAGATGGAGGACACGATCATTTATGAGATGCATGTTCGCGGGTTTACGCGGCACAAGTCCTCCGGCGTCCAGTATCCCGGGACCTTCGCAGGGATCGTTGAGAAGATCCCTTACCTTAAGAGCCTTGGCATCACTGCCGTGGAGCTGATGCCCGTCTTTGAATTTGATGAGACGATCAATGCAAGGCCGTTTAACGGGAAACGTCTTTTTGAATACTGGGGCTATAATACCGTATCGTTCTTTGCGCCGAACACTGCCTATTCGGCTTCTGTCGAATATAATGAGGAGGGGACTGAGCTCAAGACCATGATCCAGCTCCTCAAAGAGAATAAGATCGAAGTATACCTCGATGTCGTCTTCAACCACACTGCCGAGGGAGACAAGACCGGGCCTTATATGTGCTTTAAGGGCATTGACAACAGTGTCTATTATATGCTGACGCCAAGCGGGGAATATTTTAATTTCAGCGGCTGCGGAAATACCTTCAACTGCAATCATCCGGCTGTGATCCGCTTTATCATTGACTGTCTGCGGCATTGGGTGCTCCAGTATCATGTGGACGGTTTCCGCTTTGATCTGGCCAGCATCATGGGGCGCAGTGTTACGGGAGTCCCGATGGGGGATCCGCCGCTTATCCGTGCGATCACTGAGGACCCGATCCTTTCGGGGATCAAGCTTATCGCGGAGCCCTGGGACGCGGGCGGAATGTACCAGGTCGGAAGTTTCCCTGCCCATGGGAGGTGGTCGGAATGGAACGGCCGATACCGCGATGCGCTCAGGGATTTTCTCAAAGGGAACTATTGGGAGGCTGAGGAGACTGCAGCGAGGATAATGGGATCCAATGACCTCTATAAAAAAGGGTATAACGGATTCCGTTCGTCTGTCAATTTCATCACCTGTCATGACGGTTTTACGCTCTACGATCTTTTCGCCTACAACCACAAGCACAATGAGGCGAACGGATGGAACAATGCTGACGGAGCAAACGACAACCGCAGCTGGAACTGCGGTGTGGAGGGGCCTACCGATGATCCCGTGATCAGGAGGCTCCGCTATAAGATGATGCGAAATGCCATCACGGTGCTCATGTGCAGCCGCGGGACGCCTATGATCCTGGCGGGGGATGAATTTGGAAATACCCAGCACGGAAACAATAACAGCTATTGTCAGGACAATGATGTTTCCTGGCTGAACTGGGATTTTATTAAACTGAACCGCGATTTTTTCCGTTTTTATAAGAACGTGATTTCCTTCCGCAAAAAACACCCTGTGATCAGCCGGCCCCTGGGATCCGCGGCCTGCGGCCTGCCGGATGTGATCGCATGCGGCGCGAACCCGGACGACCATGTGATCGGGCGCTCCAACAAGGTCCTGGGCATCCTTTTTGCCGGCCGCAAGGAGGGCGCCGCCGGAGACGACGTGGTCTATATGGCGATCAATGCCTACTGGGAGCCCGTGGAGATCCGTCTTCCCGCCCTTCGCGCGGGGCTCTCCTGGGGCATCAATATCAACACGGACGCGGACGACAATGTTTTCTATCATAAGCAGGCGGAATTCATGAAATCTCCCCTGTTTATGCTCAAAGAGCGCAGCGTGGCTGTCTTTACGCTTTTCCACCAGTAATGCACCGGGTTTTTATGGAGGTCTTTTGATGAGCGGAACCAGTATTTTGGTCGTCGATGATGAACAGCGGATGCGCAAGCTCGTAAAGGATTATCTGGTCCGGGACGGCTATAACGTGCTGGAGGCAGAGGACGGGCAGAAGGCGCTGGATATTTTTTATAACGAGGGCAGCATATCCCTGATCATTCTCGATGTTATGATGCCCAGGCTGGACGGCTGGCAGGTCCTTGCAAGGATCAGGGAGACTTCGAAGGTCCCTGTCATTATGCTGACGGCAAGGAGCGACGAGCGCGATGAGCTCAGGGGCTTTGATCTGGGCGTGGACGAATACGTGACCAAGCCCTTCAGTCCCCGGACGCTTTCCGCCCGCGTCAGCGCCATCTTAAGGCGCACCATGGGGGCGGCCGCGGAGAAGACGCTTGAAGCATATGGGATAAAGATGGACAAGTCGGCCCATATTGTGACGATCGACGGCGCCCCGGTCGACCTGAGCTTCAAGGAATTTGAGCTCCTCCAGTATTTTATGGAAAATGCCGGGATTGCCCTGTCACGGGAGCGCATCCTCAACAGCGTCTGGAATTACGACTACTACGGAGACGCCCGTACCATCGATACCCACGTAAAAAAACTCCGCTCCAAGCTCGGAGACAAGGCATCCCTGATCAAGACAGTGTGGGGGATCGGATACAAGTTTGAACCCCCTAAGGGAGAAGAAGGCCAGTAAATCAAAATAATCAGATACAAAAGAAACTACAGATCAGGCTTCCGAAAGAAAATAATACCATAAAAGTGACGGTCAGCATCGGTGTGGCAGCAGGAATGAGAGATTTCGATGCATTGGTACAATCTGCGGACAAAGCTTTGTACTGCGCAAAAGTTTCCGGCAGAAACCGGGTGGTATGTGGAACAGGGGACGGTTCCACCCCAAAAATTATTATGTAAAATATAGAAATACACCGGCAAACATGATATAGTAACAGAAAAATTATCCGAATAATAACCGGCGGCGGATTATTGCAGTCTTTGGCTCCCAGCCGGGAGCCATTTTTCATAGACGGTGATTGGGTGCATATTGTGGTGGCCCGCCTCTGCTTAAGCTTGTTATTCAGCGATAAAGGCGGGAGTATGCTACGGGAGATTCCCTTTATGCTGCCGCATGTTTTGGAAAGATACCCTGCTTGTAAATTGCTGATCTGCCGGGCGGTATAAGGGAGGGAGCTATTTGAAAAAGAGAAACCGGCCGTTCACAGAACAGCCCTTCAAAATATCCGTCCGGGCACTGGTCGGTATCCTGTTCTTTTTGCTGATGGCCGGGACGATTTTATTGAACTGTCTTCTCAATTCTGTTTTTCTTGAACGTTATTATGTCAATAACCGTAAAAAGGCGCTCATAAGCGTGTACGACGGCCTTCAGAATGCCTCGGTTTACGACATTCTGGAGACGGACAGCTTTGACCGGGCACTTCATAAGGCGCTGCGGCGCACCAATACAAGCCTCCTTGTCGTTGATTCCGGTACAAGGACCGTAAAGGTCTGGTCTGCCGACGAATCCGTCATGGAGGAGCGTCTTTATGCCAATATTTTCGGGGTCACGCCAGTACTTGACGGTGCCGGTTCTGAAAAAGATGCCGATTCTGAAGACCAGTCGGAAGAGGAACTGAATCAGGCTCAGGAGCAAAAGAATGAAACCGGTGTGACAAGGGACAGGACGGACGATACGGTTGTAAATGATACAGAAACGGATAATGATGAAGAAGATTCTGTCGAAAAAAATTCTGATGAAACAGAATCGGACGGGGAAGCGGCAAAAGATCAGTATGTGATCACACAGATCCTGGAGGAGGAGCAGTCCTATACCATCCATGTCGTTCTGGACCGGAATGCAGGCACCAGGAGTATGGAGATGTGGGGGCCTTTGGGGGAGAACAGCTTTTTCCTGCTGCGTTCTCCTCTAGAGGATATCCGCAGCAGCGCGGCCATTGCAAACAGGTTTTTTGTTTATACGGGTCTTATCCTGGCAGCTGCCGGGGCGCTTCTGGCTTTCTGGCTGTCCAGAACGATCACAGAGCCTGTTCGTCAGCTCACCGCAATCTCGGAGAGGATGAAGGATCTTGACTTTGGCGTGAAGTACGAGGGCGGGAGCCGGACAGAGCTTGATCATCTGGGCGTAAATATGAACGAGCTCTCCCAGAAGCTTGAGGAGACCATTTCCGCACTGCGGACTGCCAACAATGATCTGCAGAGGGATATTGACCGCAGGGACAGGCAGGAGGAAATGCGGCAGGATTTCCTATCCAGCGTCACGCACGAGCTTAAGACTCCGATCGCCCTGATCCGCGGCTATGCCGAGGGACTGCAGGACGGGATCGCGGATGATCCTGAGAGCCGCGCCTTTTATCTGGACACGATCGTGGAAGAGTCTGATAAGATGAATACGATCGTCCAGAAGGTCTTGATGCTCAACCAGCTGGAATTCGGCGGCGGGAGCGTGGCAATGGAGCGCTTCGACCTGGCGGGCATGATCCACAATTATCTGGAGAGCGCTGCCCTTCTTGCCCGGCAGGAAGGTGTGTCGCTTCTCTTTGAACAGAATGATCCGGTTTATGCCTGGGGAGACCCCTTACTGATCCAGGAGGTCTTACAGAATTATTACAGCAACGCGATTCACCATGTTCAGCCTGCGGGCGTGAAAAAGGAAAAGGTCATCGAGATCCGCTGTGAAGGACGGGGAGAGACGGTCCGCGTGACCGTTTTTAACACCGGAAAACCTATTCCGGAAGCCTCCCTTCCTCATATATGGGAAAAGTTTTATAAGGTGGACAAGGCCAGGACAAGGGCTTACGGAGGCTCCGGTGTGGGACTTTCCATTGTCAAGGCGGTCATGGAGCTTCATCACCGAGGATACGGGGTGGAAAATTACGAGAACGGCGTGGCCTTCTGGTTTGAACTGGACGGGAACAATCCGGGATGATATTTTGGAGCTGAGCGCAGAAAAGCGATCAGGTCCTGGCCTCAGGCCGCAGGAGCGGACGAAAAATAAGAATCAGGGAAAAAGACAATGGTTGCGATTATTGATTATGATGCGGGAAATATTAAGAGCGTGGAAAATGCCGTCAGGTATCTGGGGCATGAGGTGATCGTCACATCCGACGCGGACCAGATCCTGGGTGCGGACCATATCATCCTGCCGGGAGTCGGAGCATTCGGAGACGCAATGGGGCGCTTAAGGAGCCTCGGCCTCGAGGAGGTGATCTGCGAGGCGGTAAGAAGGAAGATTCCTTTCCTGGGAATATGCCTGGGCCTGCAGCTGCTTTTTGAAGAGAGCGAAGAGAGCCCCGGCGTGCGCGGTCTCTCTCTTTTGGAGGGAAAGATCTGCCGGATCCCCGAGGGAGACGGCAGGAAGGTGCCGCAGATCGGCTGGAACGATCTGACTTTTCCCAAAAAAGACCGTTCAGAGGACAGCCGGTTACAGAATAATCCGCAGGATAATAAAGAGAGCAGGCTCTTTAAGGGGCTTGAGGAAGGCTGCTATGTCTATTTCGTCCATTCCTATTATCTGAAAGCCGGGAATCTGTCCGACGTGGCGGCCACGACCCAGTACGGCGTGACAATCCACGCGGCAGTGGAGAGGGGAAACCTTTTCGCCTGCCAGTTCCACCCTGAAAAGAGCGAGCGAGTCGGAATGCAGATCCTGAAAAACTTTCTTGAGACAGAGAAAGAAACCGCTTACTGTACAGGCCCTTGATAGGGAGTGTACAGTAATAGAAACCGGGAATGCCGTTTCTGTCGGAGAGTGATCAATATGCTTACAAAAAGAATCATCCCCTGCCTGGATGTCAACCGGGGCAGGGTCGTAAAAGGAATTAATTTTGTCTCTCTGCGCGATGCCGGAGATCCGGTGGAGGCCGGTGAAGCCTATTCCAGAGCCGGGGCCGATGAACTGGTCTTTCTGGATATTACAGCGACCAGCGACGCAAGGGCGACGGTCGCCGATATGGTGCGCCGTGTTGCGGAGAGAGTATTCATACCCTTTACCGTGGGCGGGGGGATCCGCACGACGGAAGACATGAAGGCGATTCTCCGTGAAGGCGCTGACAAAATATCGATCAATTCGGCGGCGATCAACCGGCCTGAGCTGATCTCGGAAGGAGCGGAGCGTTTTGGCAGCCAGTGTATCGTAGTGGCGATCGACGCGAGGAGAAGGCCCTCAGGAGAGGGCTGGACCATTTACCGGAGCGGAGGCCGCATCGACACGGGAATCGATGCCGTCGAATGGGCAATCCGCGCCCAGAGCCTGGGCGCCGGGGAGATCCTGCTCACCAGCATGGACGGGGACGGGACCAAAAACGGCTATGACCTTGAGCTGACGCGGGCTATTTCCGATGCCGTGCGCATCCCGGTCATTGCCTCCGGAGGAGCGGGCACGCTCGAGCATTTCAGGCAGGCTCTGACAGAAGGCGGCGCGGACGCCGCCCTCGCAGCTTCCCTTTTTCACTTCAAGGAGCTGGAGATCAGGGAGGTCAAGGAATATCTTCATAAACAGGGGATACCCGTCAGGCTCCGCTAACATCTGCGTGAACGGGGGACAGCCTTCAGACTTCGGTGACACAGGGACAGCATAGTGACTTAGCAGTTAGAGTGGGAGAAAAAAGATGTCCTGGATGGAACAACTCAATAAAAACAGGGGAAAGGGTCTTTCCGCCATGTTTTCTTCTTTTATGAAAGGGTCGGAAGTGGAAGCATTAGCTGCAGGTTCCGCTGAGGAAGAGATTTCCGGCAGGGAAGAGGAACAGGAAAATAGCGGCAATGCCGCAGAAGCGGCAGAAATAGAAGAGGCGCCTGTGGAAAATGCCTTTTTTGAAGATAAGGAAGTGGAAGATGACCCTGACATGGCAGAGGAGCAGTCCTTAGCCGTATCCGGCGCAGACGGAGCTGAGCAGGCCCAGGCAGCTGCTTCCGGATCAGCCGGTGAAGGGCAGGCCCAGGCCGAATCCGATACAGACACGGGGAAGACGGAAGGCGTTGGTGGGGAGCAGACCTCCTCATCTGATCCTCTGGACCGCCTCGAACCCTCTGATGTTTTTCATTATTTCCGTGAGATCTCGGCGATTCCACACGGTTCTTTTCACACAGAACAGATCAGTGATTTTCTGGAGGAATTTGCAAAAGACCACGGCCTGGACTATGTCCGGGATGCGGTGGGGAACCTCATTATTTCCCGACCCGGATCGCCGGGACGGGAGGAGGAAGCTCCGGTTGCCCTGCAGGGGCATGTCGACATGGTCCTGGAGAAGGAGGCTTCTCTGGATCTGAATATGGAGACCTGTCCTATCTCACTTTGCACAGACGGGGAATGGCTTTGGGCGGACCGCACGACGCTGGGAGGCGATGACGGCATAGCTGTCGCGATCATGCTGGCCCTCCTTGCGGATGAGACGATCAGCTGCCCGCCGCTTGAGTGTATTTTTACTGTAAATGAAGAAGTCGGCCTGCTCGGCGCCGCGGCGCTGGATCTGTCCTCTTTAAAAAGCCGCAGGATGATCAATCTTGATTCCGAGGAGGAAGGTATCATTACGGCAGCCTGTGCGGGCGGAGCGGAACAGGTGTGCAAGCTCGCGGCCAGACGCACTGAGAAAAAGGGACGCGTTCTGGAGCTCTCCGTCAGCGGTCTGCGGGGAGGCCATTCCGGACAGATGATCGGAACCGGAAGGGCAAATGCCGATCTGGTCCTGGCGCGCCTTCTTTACCGTCTCAGGGAGAAGGGAAAATACTGTGTCGTCAGTTTTAACGGCGGTACAAAGGACAATGCCATCCCACGCAGCGCGCGGGCGGAGATCATTTTTACTGAAAAGATATCCGGCAGGGAGATCAAGAGCACTGTGGCGGAATTTGCCGCTGCCATCCGAAAGGAATACCAGACGGAGGATCCGGA
>DEPS01000001.1:0-3885 GCA_002358875.1 Lachnospiraceae bacterium UBA3386
AACGAAATCGTCCTTGCGCCGTCCCCCTTGATCAGGACACGGTGGGTGCCCGAGGCACGGAAGGAGGAATAGTGATCCAGAGTCTGGTAGAGGCCTGTCCCGATCTCCAGGGTTCCCGCTGTGAGCGTTTCGTTGATACGTACATTATTTTTGTCGTCATAGTAGTTATTGCCGCTTATGTAGAAGCCGCCCCCGACAATCACTTTGTCGTGATCATCATGCATGGCAAGGACGCCGCTTCCTTCGACAAACTTCCCCTCGCTGTTTTTCCTCTGGAGGCGGTAATCTCCCGTCACAGTAAAGGTGCCGCCGTCCACGACGACCAGGTCCTCCGCCTGGATGATGTTTCCGTCGATCGTGAGAGAGCCCATGCTTTCAGGCCTTTCGGCACTGCCTGCCTCCTGCGCCTCTGCCTGGAGAGACGCGCCGCCGATGTAGAGCTTGCCGCGAATGGCCCTGACGTTTCCTGTCACGGTCAGGTTATGGCCATAGAAGTCGGTGATCCTGTCCTGGGGGCTCCAGATCGTGATCCCGTCCTCATTCACCGTATGGATGGACACATCGCTCCCGAGCTTTCCGACATTGAAAAAGCCCTCCCAGCCGATGTCCGGCGTTCCTTCCGTCTCCAGCGTGGCGATCCTGCAGCCGTCATCGGCAAACGAAATCGTCCTTGCGCCGTCTCCCTTAATCAGGACACGGTGGGTGCCCGAGGCACGGAAGGAGGAATAGTGATCCAGAGTCTGGTAGAAGCCTGTCCCGATCTCCAGGGTTCCCGCTGTGAGCGTTTCGTTGATCCTTACATTATTTTTATCGTCATAGTAGTTATTGCCGCTTATATAAAAGCCGCCACTTACCGTTACTGTATCCTTGTCATCATGCATGGCAAGGACACCGCTTCCTCCACTATAAGACACAACAGGCTGGCCGGTCTCCGGATCTGTCTGCACATTTTGCCTCTGGATCCGGTAATCACCATTTACGATCAGTTTTCCCCCGTTTACCAGCAGCACGCCGCCCGGCTGGATCAGATCTCCTGTTACAGTAAGAGTGTGTCCGTTAAGGTCGAGGAAATCACCGTTAATGAACGCATCGCCCTCGATAGTCAGATCTGTATCGAGTGTATCGACAGTAACATTTTCACCCGACTGGTTCGTCCAGCTCAGGGCACCTCCGGCAGCATTCTCCGATGCTGTCTCTTCTTCTCCCTGCCCGCCGGTGATCTCTGCCCCATCCTCTTTTCCGGATAAAGCCCCGGTATCAGCTGTCGCAGCTGAATCCTGATCCGAGCCTTCTGCAGAAGGATCTGTCTCCACAGCCGGGACCGGGTCCGTTCCGCTTTCCTCCTCAGAATCTGCAGCAGGCATAAGGCTGTCATCCTCCTGAGGGGCAGCATCTTCCGTCGCGCCCTCATCATCCATAACAGCATTATTCTGATCATCTTCTGTGATCTCATCATCTTCTGAGATCAGGTCATTATCTTCGGCCTGGTTTTTTTCTGCATCCTGATCTTCTTCGGGCTCCTGATCCTCAGAAACTCCCTGAGCCGGACCATCATCAGAAACATTGCTTCCGTCCTGATCCGTTCCGGTATCTTCATCTTCCGGAGCCGCGGTCTCATCGCCCGTGTTATCCCCTTCCTCTGCTTCATTTCCCTGCAGTGCGGAGACATCCTCTGTCTCACCCTCTTCGTCCTCCAGGACGATCTCCGCACCGGAGACCTGATCTGTCTGCGAGGCTGCGGCAGGCAGATACAATGAGCCTGTCAGCAGCGTTGTCACGAGCAGCATCGCCAAAAACTGTCTGGTGTATTTCATCTCGTCACAGCCTCCTTCATAAAATGTAGTTTAAACGGCAGCATGGTACATTTAGTGCGAATCACGACATAGTAATATTATCAACACAAAAAATAGATGTACGTGACCAAACCACATACATCTATTTTATCTTAGTACTATAAACCGGACAAGTAGGAACATATACTGCTTAATCCTTGGACGCCTGGTAAAACCTCCCCTGGATCCGTTCTGACGGAATGGCATTAATAAAGGCACCGGGATCGATTTCCCGGACTACAGCCATGACCCGCTTGGTATCGCTGCCCGCGATCACGGAATAGACCACATTGCGCCAGTCCTCCTTGTATCCGCCCTCTGCCGCCCAGATCGTGGACCCATGGTGGCAGGTGTCGTGGATTGCCCTGCTGACCTCCTCCCATTTGTCCGTGACAATGAAGAGTGTGACCTGCTGGTAATTCCGGTATAAAAGGCGCAGTGCCTGAGTGGATGTGTACTGGAAAATGATCGAGTACAGGGCCTTGTCCCAGCCAAAGAAATAGCCTGCAATTAGAATGATGACAGCATTGAATCCCAGGATCAGATTAAAGCTGTCGACGCCCCTCTTCTGAGACAGGAAAATGGAAATGAAATCCGTTCCGCCCGTCGTCGCGTTCACGCTAAGGCACATGGCTATCACAACACCGTTGATCAGGCCTCCGAAGATGCTGATGAGCAGCTTATCGTAGGTAAGAGGGTTGGACGGGATAAGGTCCGTCAGAAAGCCTGTCAGAAGGATCATCTCAAAGGAAAACAGGGTAAACTTTTTCCCGATATAACGGAAACCGATATAGATCGGAAAGGCGTTCAGCAGCAGATTGATTATAGAAAAGGGAAGACTCAGGTTAAAAAACTGCTGCGCTATGCGCTGGATCAGAATGGTAAGACCGTTGGCGCCGCCGGGGACCAGTCCGCCCGCGCGCACTAAAATTTTGATGTTGAGCGCCATCAGTACAGACGCCAGTGCCACGACAAGAGCGCGTTTCAGGTCGTTTTTCGGATCCAGCTTCAAATCCTTCAATGTCTTCTTCCTCCTCATCTTATGTAATACAGCTTTTTCAAAAGCCTGATATTAAGACCGGCAGCCCCGTCAGGAACCGGGCTGTATTAAAAAACTCAGACAACAATGTGCGAGAACACCTCGCCGATGCTGTCGTGGAAGGAAAGATCCGCATAGCTGTCGCGGCCGGTCGCATCCCGGTTGACGATGACGAGATATTTTCCCCTGTATGAGCTCACCAGGGACGACGCGGGATAGACAGTAAGGGATGTACCGCCCACGATCAGAAGATCCGCACGGGCGATCAGGCGGCCCGCCCCGGTCCAGTCGTCCTCGGGCAGCATCTCTCCATACAGGGTCACATCCGGACGGATCTTGCCGCCGCAGCTGCAGCGTGGCACAGGTTCCATGCTCACATAGATCGCATCGGAGGGAAATTTCTTTCCACAGCGGTCGCAGTAATTGCGCAGGGTCGACCCGTGCACCTCATAGACCGTTTTACTGCCCGCCGCCTGGTGCAGACCATCGATATTCTGAGTGATCACACCGTCAAGCTTTCCCTTCTGCTCCATCTCCGCCAGCTTGTAATGGGCCCGGTTCGGCTTAATACCGCGTGCGTCCATCTTCTGCCTGTAAAACTCGTAAAAAACCTTGGGTTCATGTTCAAGGCAGGGATTACTGAGCAGATACTCGGGCTGGTAGGCGTCAAACCGCACATCGTGCTGGTTGTAAAGTCCGTCCTTACTGCGGAAATCCGGGATCCCGCTCTCGGTAGAGACCCCGGCGCCGCCAAAGAAGGCGATGTGGTTCGAGGCGGCAATCATTTCGTTGAGGGCCTCATACTTTTCCTCACCCTTAAGGCTCCTCAGATGCGCCTTTTCTTCCTTCTGTGTCGGAAAACATCCAATATGCTTCATTTCATCCCCTCCTTTGCGGCGTGTTATCAATGCTCTTTCCGAAAAAGGAAAACTTTCCTTCTCAGCTCCTGATAAACTCCCGGAATCAGCCTGACATTCCAGGGATTCTTTAATGTGCTGTCCGAATACAGGGTCA
>DEPS01000001.1:3983-4602 GCA_002358875.1 Lachnospiraceae bacterium UBA3386
CAGATCTGTGCGACATCCTTTACTTCCATGCCGAGCATGCCGCACCCCTTTTTGATAAGTTCCCTGTCGCATTTGGCGGCAAACCTCTTATCCTTAAACTTCTTCATGAAGCTCTTTGTGTTGAGATCGGTGATCCCGTTAGGGCGCATGCGTGCCGCAGCCTCAATGATACCTGTCAGTTCGTCGACCGCAAAGAGACTCTTTTCCATATTCGTGACGGGTTCCACGTCGTTGAGGATGCAGTATCCGTGGCTCATGATCGCCCGAACCTCCTCCGGTTCCACTCCCGCCTCCAGAAGCGGCTGCTCCGTATGCTGAAGATGCTCATCCGGGTATTTTTCATAGTCGTAATCATGGAGATACCCTATAGCCATCCAGTGTTCTTCATCTTCACCGAAATGGCGTGCCATCGCGCCCATTGCCGCCATCACATTTGTGCTGTGCCGGATCAGATGATCCTCTGTGACCATCTGAGCGTTGATTTCCTTTGCCCTCTGCAGAGTAAGCATTACTTCCTCCTGTCTTTTATTTCAAGTGAGAACCTGAAGCTTCAGATGAAAACCTGAACCTTCAAGCGAGAGCCTGAACATTCAGGTGAAAACCTGAACCTCCAAGCGAG